>CADCRE010000066.1 GCA_902803785.1 uncultured Erysipelotrichaceae bacterium | reverse complement strand
TGTCAATCTTCAGACCGTTACAATGTTGGTTGATGGTAAACCACAGAAGGTTCGCGTTTCTGCCCGCGCACTAAGAACATTAAAGAACCAGGCCAAGGCAGCATAACTTCCTATTCAGGAAGTTTTTTTATGAGAAAAGCGGGATACCCGCTTTTTTATTCGCATCTGCGCAGTTTTTCGATATTGGCCGATATATCGCCGTTGAAGATGAAACTTCCGGCGACCAGAGAATCGGTCCCGCAGCTTAGGAGCTCATGTGCGTTCCGATCCGATACGCCTCCGTCCACTTCGATGAGATAGTTCAGAGAATTCTCTTTGCGATATCCATCCAGCCAGCGGATACGGTCATAGGCTTCCGGCATGAAGGCCTGTCCGCCGAATCCCGGTTCGACCGACATCACCAGTACGATATCGGCTTTCTTCAAGAGAGGTTCGATGACCTTCACATCCGTTCCCGGCTTGATGGAGATCCCGGCTTTCAGATATTTGTCATGGATCCTGTCGATCAGTTCTTCGCACTTGGAGAGGTTCTGATATGCCTCGTAGTGGAAGATGATGGAATCGGCACCTGCTTTCGCAAAGACGTCGGTAAAGAATTCGGGATCGCTCACCATGAGGTGCACGTCCAGGAAGAGCTCACTGTTCCTGCGGAAGGCTTTCAGGATATCCGGTCCGAACGTCAGGTTCGGGACGAAATGTCCGTCCATGACGTCGAAATGGATCCAGTCCGCATTCTGATTGAGCTGATCCAGTTCTTCTTTGAAGTTTTCATAGTGCATCGAAAGCACTGACGGTGATATGATCATTCCCCTTCTCCTTTTGAATAATAATAGACCTGAACGGTCTCTCCGGAAGAGATGTTGTAGACGGTCCCGAGTTCAGGAAGCGTCTTGACGACAGTCCCGGAGTGGATATCTTCGAGTTCCTCTTCGGTAAAATAGCTCTTGTCCTGCTGAATGAATTCGTATTTGATATTGTTCTGCTCGAAATACTTCTGCGCATCTCCGATCGACATGCCGCGGAGGGCGTAATCGATGATGATCGAAGGCTCACTGATGTATTTCAGAGTGATCTCGTTGTTTTTGGAAGAATCGTACTTGCTGCCTGCTTCGACGGACTGTTCCAGTACCGTACCGGATTTCCCTTCCTGTTCGACCGGCAACAGCTTGACGATGAAGTTGCGGTTCCTCAGATCGGTCTGGGCATCCTTGTAATCCCATCCGACGTAATTGTCCAGTACGGAATAGGTCCCGTTGGAAACGGTGATCTTGACCTTGCTTCCGGTCTCTACCTCTTCTCCGGCAGACGGGCTGCTCGAGATGATCAGATCCTTTTCGATATTGTCGGACAGTGTCCAGGTGATCCTGGAATCATCCAACTCCAGATCCTGCGTGGCAAGGATGTCCCTTGCTTCCTGTACGGTCTTGTTTCTCAGATCCGGAACGACGACGGTATCGTTTTTCGGATTCAGGATCCCGGACAGAAGAAGTACTCCCGCAACGGCGAGGATCGAGATCAGTGTGATCGAGATTAAGAAGATCGCGGAGAACGGAGATCTCTTCTTCTTTCCGTTCTCATCTGCCAGTTCCGAAACATGGACGGAAGAATTC
The DNA here is from genome assembly GCA_902803785.1 of uncultured Erysipelotrichaceae bacterium. Taxonomy (GTDB): domain Bacteria; phylum Bacillota_I; class Bacilli_A; order Erysipelotrichales; family Erysipelotrichaceae; genus Colivicinus. Next base: position 5,178 of record CADCRE010000066.1, on the reverse strand, counting down.
TTTGTCTTTGTTTCCGTCTGATCCAGGACGATCTTTTTATCGTTGAGATGTTCCTTCTTGAGGCAATCGTTGAGATCCTGCAGCATCAGAGCGATATTGCGATAACGCTTTGCGGGGCTCTTGGCCGTCGCCCTGATCACGATATTCTCGACAGACTGCGGGATGTTCGGATCAAATTCTCTGACGCCCGGAATGGTCCCTTTGATGTGCTGGAGAGCGACCTGGATCGCGTTGTCCGCCTTGTATGGGACATCGCCTGTCAGCAATTCGAAGAATACGATACCCAGAGAATAGATATCCGACTGCATCGTCGCCTGTTTGCCCTGTGCGAGTTCCGGTGCCAGATAATGGACCGAACCCAATACGGAATCCTTGTGTGTGATCTGCATCGCACCGCTGGCCAATGCGATACCGAAGTCGGAAAGCTTGACCGTTCCGTCATCTTTGATAAGGACGTTCTGCGATTTCACGTCACGGTGGATGACGTTGTTTCGATGTGCTTCCATCAGGGCCCCTGCCAGCTGTTTCATCAGCCAAACGGCTTCTTTATAGGGGATCGGTCCCCTTTTCTTGATCAGCTGTTTCAGGGTATATCCCTTGACATACTCCATGACGATGTAATGTTTGTCTCCGTCGTCTCCGACATCGTAGACATCGACGATATTCGGATGGGAAAGCTGTGTGACGGCACCCGCTTCCCGTTTGAAACGTTCCAGTGCCATATCGTCACTGGACATATCCGCTTTCAGGACCTTGACTGCCACTTCCCTCTTCAGGATCACGTCATAAGCGAGGTATACATCTGCCATACCTCCTCTTCCCAGAAGCTTCAATATCTGATAACGATTTCCTATATATTCCGACATCCTATCTCCTTATCAGTATGATCGTGATATTGTCATAACCGCCCTTCATCAGAGCGAGATCCTTCAGTTCGATCACTTTCTCTTCCACGGTCTTGTCTTTGTCATTGACGATCTGTGCGATCTCCGTATCGCTGACATAGGAATGCAGACCGTCCGAACAGACGAGATAATGGTCCATCTCCCTGACTCTGTGTACGTTGACATCGATCTTCCCGAAGATACCGATGGCTTTCACAAGATAGTGTTTCTTCGGATGATTGATCGCTTCTTCATAGGAGATCTCCCCTTTTTCCAGCATCTGATTCACCAGAGTATCGTCTCTGGTGAGATGAGCGGTCATGTCCGGCATGAAACCGTAGACGCGGGAATCGCCGCAGTTGATGGAAAAGATGCCCTTGTCGCTGATGAAGATGCCTGTGACCGTGGTACCCATTCCGGAATACTGTCTATAGGTCATGGAGAGTTCGTAGATCCGCGAATTGGCTTTATCCATGTGGTAGAGGATATAGTTTTCGGCGTCTTCGATATTCGAAAAAGGTCCGGATCTCGGGAACACATCTTCAAAATAGCGGATCAGTTCTCCGCTTGCGACTTCTCCGGCCTTGCCGCCGCCGATCCCGTCTGCGACCAGGGCAAGCAGATCGCCGTGACTGTTCTTGATGCACAGATAGGAATCCTGGTTCTTTTCCCGGATCAGTCCGATATCCGTAATACAGTAATACTCCATAGAATCTATTTTAACTTATTCGCCCGCAGTTGGCCACAGGCCGCATCGATATCGTCACCTTTTTTCTGCCTCAGAGTGACCGCAACGCCGTTCTTCTTCAAGAGATCGTAGAAGCGAAGTGCGTTCTCATCGTCCGATGTGACATAGTCTTTTTCTTTTACTTCATTGTATGGGATCAGATTGATATAGGCATTGAGTCCTTTCAGGAGGTCCCTGATCTGTCTGGCTTCTTCCAGAGAATCGTTCACCCCTTTCAAAAGAAGATATTCAAACGTCAGTCTGCGGTTGTTCAGCTGAGAATAGTAACGCAAGGCATCGAAAAGTTCCTTCAAAGGATAGGCGCGGTTCACCGGCATGAGACGGGACCGAAGTTCATCGTTCGGCGCATGGAGAGAGATCGCCAGATTGTACTGCAGCTGTTCTTCCGCAAAACGGCGGATCATCGGTACGATACCACAGGTCGAGATGGAGATATGACGCGAACCGATCTCGAGGCCGTACGGATCGTTGATGATACTCATGGCCTTCATGACGTTGTCATAGTTGTCGAACGGTTCCCCTGTTCCCATGACGACGATGTTTCCCAGACGTTCGCCTTTTTCATCCAGACGGTTCTGTATCATCAGCGCCTGGCAGACGATCTCGCCGCAGCTCAGGTCCCTCTGCTTCTTCAGAAGACCGGATGCACAGAAGGTACAGCCCATGTTGCAACCGACCTGAGAAGACAGACAGGCGGAATTCCCATAGTCGAAGACCATCAGTACGGATTCGATCAGAGCCCCGTCTGCCAGTTCGAAAAGATACTTCTCCGTACCGTCTCTTGAGATCTGGTGATCCTTTATTTTAAGTGTATCGAAATAGAAGTCTTCCTTCAGCACATCGATCATCTTGTGAGAGATATCGCTCATCGATTCGAAATCCGTGATCCTCTTGTCGTAGAGCCAACGAAAGATCTGTTTGGCGTGAAACGGTTTCATCCCCTTTTCGCTCAGATAGGACTGGAGGTCACTCATCGTCATGTCATATATCGATCGCATCATTTCACCTTCTTTAACTTCGCATAGTAGAAACAGTCTCCCATTCCGTTGAGAATGGTATCTTCTTCCATCAGGATGTAGCTGTCGTTTTCCTTGAGAAAACGGCTGATCTGCCTGGAGTTCTCTTTTTTATTCAGTGTGCAGGTCGAATACAGCAGGATCCCGTCCTTCTTTAAGAGAGGATCGAGAGAACGCAGCAGTTCCGCCTGCAATACCTGCAGTTCATCCAGATCTTCCGGCTGGATATGGAACTTCAGATCCGGTTTCCTGCCGATGACACCCAGGCCTGAACAAGGCGCATCCAGCAGGATCCGATCAAAATGAATATCAAGGATATCTTTCAGTTTCCTTCCGTCTTCATTGAGATAGTGAACGCCTTCAAATCCTAAAGTCACGGCCTTCTTCCGGATCAGTTCCACCCTCTTCTCGTGGAGATCGTTGGCATATGCGTTTTGCGGTTCGATCACATCCAGACAGTTGAACAGTTTCGATCCCGGAGCGGAACAGACATCCAGAAGCGTATTTCCTTCTTCCAGATCCAGATGACGGTACAGAGAGGAACTGTTGAGATCCTGTACATAGAACATCCCCTGTTTCATCTCATCGGAATATAAGAGGTTCTGTTTCGAAGTGAAGATCTCCTCATTGACGATATCGATCGGAAGATCTTTCAGATCCTCATAGCTGCAGCGTTTCCGGTTGAGACGGTAGTAGATCGAAGGGATCGTCTGATAGGTATCGACGATCTGTTTCAGTTCATTTTCATCGTATTGAGACTTTAAGAGGCCGTAGATCCATTCGGGAAGATCAGCTTTGGCTGCTTCCTTTTCCGGTTCTTTGAAGGCCATATTGCGACGCAGGATAGCGTTGACGAAAGATCGTTCGTATTTGTCTGAACACAGATCTACGTATTCGTTGTTTACGACATAGTCCTTTTCGTTCAGGTAGTAACGTTCATAGAACGCCATGGAAAGGATGATACGTAGACGCAGCGAGGTATTCCTGTCGATCTGATCTTCAAACTGGGCATTGAGGGTCTCATATTTTCGCAGGACGCCGTTGACCAGATTGGTCGTAAAAGCCCTCTGGATGGGCTCCAGTTTCTCTAACTGCCGGCGCATCAGGAGGTTGGAATAGGATTCTTCCCTGATGGTCCGATAAAGGATGCTGAGTGCTGTCTGTCTCTGATTCATATCTACTCCAGATAGAGCGGATCGACATCCGCTTTGAGATGGGAAAGATTGCGGTTTCGAAGATACAGATCGATCGTCTTCTGGACGTCTTTCAGCATCTGCGGGAGGTCTTTGCCCATGATCAGTATACGATAACGCAACTGTTTTTGGATCTTATTCAGCTGATACGGACGGTAATGACGGTAAGGCATCGTTTCGATCTGTTCCTCCAGGAAGCTGACGGAACGGTCCAGACGTTCCTCGTTCTGATCGGAAAGGATCAGTTCGATGATGTGGGTATAAGGCGGATAGGATGCTTTATTACGATAGTTCATCTCGATCCGGTAGAAGTAATCGTAGTCCTGATTCAGGACCGCCTTGATGGCGTAATGATCCGTATTGAAAGCCTGTATCAGCACCTTTCCCTGGCTGTCGGCCCTTCCGGATCGGCCGGATGCCTGCATCAGAAGGTCAAAGGTCTGCTTGGCGGAATTGTAGTCCTGATGCATGAGACCGGAATCCGCATTCAGGATCCCGACCAGTGTCACATCGGGATAATCCAGGCCCTTGGCGATCATCTGTGTTCCGATCAGGATATCGATTTCCTTCTTTTCGAATTGCTTCAGGATCGCGGAATGCGCCCCTTTACGGCTGACGGAATCCCGGTCCATACGTCCGATCCTTGCGGACGGATATCTTTCTCTCATCTCTTCTTCGACCCTCTTGGTGCCGAATCCATAGTAGATCAGGGACGGTTTTCCGCAGTTCGGACAGACTTTCGGGATCCGGTATGTCCTGGAACACTGATGACATTTCAGGATGTTCTGATCCTTGTGGTAGTTTAGCGGTGTATCGCAATCCTGACACATCAGAGTCGTTCCGCATTCTGCGCACTTCACGACCGGAGAATATCCTCTGCGATTCAATAAAATGATCGCTTGTTTATTATTATCGAGACACCTTCTCAGTTCTTCATCCAGATCGGATGAGATGATGTAGGAATTCTTTTTCCGTATCTGTTTCGTCAGATCGACCACTTCGATTTCCGGAAGTCGCAGATTGATGCGGTTCTCCAGTTTCAAAAGCTGGTAGTCCCCTTTTAAAGCTCTAGTATAGGATTCCAAGGAAGGAGTCGCGCTGGCCAACAGTACTTTCCCATGATGGGTATAGGCTCTCCGGAATGCGACGTTCCTCGCTTGGTAGCAAGGCATATTGTCCTGTTTGTAGGACTGATCGTGTTCCTCATCGATGATGATCAGGCCCAGGTCATGAAACGGCAGAAAGACCGCACTTCTGGTCCCGACGACGATCTTGACTTCCCCGTCGCGGACGCGTTTGTACTGTTCATAACGTTCCTGATCGGAAAGTTCCGAATG
>CADCRE010000065.1 GCA_902803785.1 uncultured Erysipelotrichaceae bacterium | reverse complement strand
TTTCCTTGGTGTTGGCCTTGACGTGAAGGATGACGGTCGTTCCGTAATCGTCCTTCGTTGCCTTCGTGATCTCATATCCGTCCATATCGGACGTCCAGCGGTAGGCGCTCTCCTCGTTGATCTTGCGGGAGAGGACTTCCACTCTGTCCGCGACCATGAAGGCCGAATAGAAACCGACACCGAACTGTCCGATGATGTCCGCTTCATCCTTTTCGGAGAGGTCCTGTTTGAATTCGAAGGATCCGGATCTGGCGATCGTACCGAGATTGTCTTCCAATTCCTTCTTATCCATGCCGACACCGTTATCGCTGATCGTGATCAGTCTCTGTTTCTTATCGATATCGATATGGATCTTCGGATCGTCATTGTTTGCCGAGAGATCGGTCAGAGAGATGATATGTCTTTTATCCAGTGCATCGGATGCGTTGGATATCAGTTCTCTCAGGAAGATATCGGTATTGGTATAGATGGAATTCGCCATCAGGTCCAACAGACGTTTCGATTCTGTCTTAAACTGTTTTACAGCCATATTCTTACCTCCAAGCAATGTATTAGCACTCTATACTTCAGACTGCTAATTTACTATAACACCAACGTTATCCAAAATCAAGTAATGTATAATGGTGATAGTATGCTGAATATCGTTAATAAAACAGACTATAAAGATTTTACAGATTATTATCCTTTATTGGATGAATACTATCACCGGACTCTGGAGGTTCTCGAACTGAATGACGACTATGATCTGTCCGTCATCATCTGCGGACCGATCACGATCCGCAGGATCAACCGGGAATACCGCCACATCGATCGGGTGACGGACGTCATCTCCTTTGCGCTGCTGGATGAAGGTGACCCCTGGTCATTCGACGAACGCGTGGAGCTCGGGGATATCTTCATCAATCGGAAGAGGGTCTTCGAACAGGCGGAAGAATATGGTCATTCCGTGAAACGGGAATTCGTCTTCCTCTTCGTGCACGGACTCTTACATCTTCTGGGTTACGATCATGTGAACGAAGAAGATGAGAAGCGGATGTTCGCACTGCAGAAGAAGATCATCGGAGATCTGAAATGAAGAAATTCACGGATGCCTTTCACGGTCTGAAACTGGCCTTGAGCCATAAGGCGGTCCTGATCCAGTGCTTCCTGGGTCTGCTTGCCGTCATCGGCGGACTGGTGATCCGTCTCGATCATTACGAATGGCTGGCCTTTGCGATCTGTATCGGTATGGTCATCGGCAGCGAGATCTTCAATACCGCGATCGAGAAGATCGGAGACTATCTGAATCCGAAGGATGACGAACGCATCCGGACGATCAAGGATCTTTCCAGTGCAGCTGTGCTCACGGCATCCCTGTGTGCACTGGCTGTCTGTATCATATGTGTTATCAGGAGGTTGGGATGATGAATCATCAGGAATTAGTGGAAGAAGCTTTCAAGGCGATGAAGAACGCCTATGCACCTTATTCCCGCTATCATGTGGGTGCCTGTGTCCTCTGTAAGGACGGAAAGACGTTTTACGGTGCCAATATCGAGAACGCTTCCTATCCGGTCGGTGTCTGCGGAGAACGCAGTGCGGTCTTTGCGGCCTATTCCAACGGATACCGGAAGGACGATATCGAAGCTCTGGCGATCGTTTCCGACGGAAAGACCTTGGGTTCTCCCTGCGGGATGTGCCGTCAGGCTTTGAGCGAGCTTTTGAATCAGGATACACCGATCATCCTCTCCAACGGAAAGGAGACAGTCGAAACGAACATTGCGGAACTGCTTCCGTTCCAGTTCGGGACTGACAGTCTGAAGAAATGAAGTCGGGTTTCGTAGCGATCATCGGAAAGCCGAATGCCGGCAAGTCCACTTTGATCAATTCTCTTCTGAAGGAGAAGATCGCGATCACCACCAGCAAGGCCCAGACCACCAGGAATGCGATCCTGGGCATTTTGAATGAGGATGACTGTCAGATCGTCTTCATCGATACACCGGGCATCCACGAAGCCAAAACGGCCTTAGGCTCCTATATGAACAAGGAGGCGATGTCTCAGGCGGCGGGAGTGGATGTGATCTATTACATCGTCGACGGAAACAAGGGACTGCAGAACTCCGATCAGGAGATCCTTGAGAGACTGTTCTCATATGAGGTACCGGTCTTTTTGCTTGTAAACAAGATCGATGAGCTCAGCTCTGGCGCATTGATCAAGAGGCTTTCCTATGCCGCTGAACATTATGATTTTGCGGAGATCGTGCCGATCAGCGCACTGAATAAAGACAACCTGGATGAACTCCTGCAGACGACGAAGAACTATCTTCAGGATTCGATCCGCTACTATCCCGAAGATGTGAAGACCAACATGAACCTGGAATTCCGCATCTCGGAGATCATCCGGGAAAAGATCATCCTGAATACCAGAGAAGAAGTGCCGCATCTGGTGGCTGTCCGGATCGAAGAGATCCGTGAGAAGACCTCCAAGGTCATGATCGAGGCGACCATCATCTGTAATAAGGCGAGCCACAAAGGGATCATCATCGGACATAACGGGGCGATGCTGAAAAAGATCAACGATACCGCCTCTACCGATATCAGCAAGCTTTATCAGGGAAAGAAGATCATCCTTTCGCTCTATGTCCGGGTGCAGGAGGACTGGCTCAATTCCGAGAAGCAGCTCTTTGACCTGGGCTATTTCTCCGGAGACAAAGATGAATGACAGGATCGTCGGTTTCGTACTGACGGAAGACGACTACAAGGAAACGGACGTGCTCATGCAGGTCCTGACCGAAGACCACGGGATCCTCTCCCTGGTCGGGAAGGCGGCCAAGAAACTGAGCAGCCGCAACCATTTCCTGCCGATGTGTCTTTATGAGTTCATAATCGATTATAAAGATACGAAGACGATCTTTACGGTCCACGGATCCAAACTGCTGGAGAACTATTTCGAATCTTCGGATATCGAGATGATCTCCTTCAAAAACATCCTCACGGAACTGACACTGAAAAACAGAGAGATGGCCACCTATGACCGTCTGCTGTTCGTATTTCGAAATCTCAACAGGGAGAACCGCTATCTCCTCGGTTCCTTATATCTGAACCATCTGATCTCGCTGTTCGGGATTGCACCGGTCGTAGACGGCTGTGCGCTCTGCGGAAAGAAACGGGTCGTGACCTTCTCGAAACGTCACGGCGGCTTTCTGTGCAACGAACATCGGGGAGGGGAGGAGGTCCTGCCGGTGGAACGCCTGAAGAAGATCCGCCTGATCGTGAAAGGCGGTTTCGAACATTACGATATCCTCAAGGATTTCGACTTTGACTTTACGGATTTCTCTCTTCTGATGGATTTCTTTCTGGATAACGCGGATCTCTATTCCCGTTCTTACGATTTCTACAGGACACTGATATGAAAAAACGGATGACCATCATACTGACGATGCTTCTGCTGATCTACGGCTGCGGTTCGATCCTGAACCGTCTTTCCGTTGCCTGGGACCGTTCCCCGATCGATGATGTCAACGTCCTGAAAGACCGTTCGCAGACGCTGGACCTCGACCTTCATTCCGGGAAGTATCTTCTGGTGGATCTCTCCGATTTCGAGATCCTGTATTCCCATGATAACGATGTACGGATGTATCCGGCCTCTTTGACCAAGGTACTGACCATGGATACCGTCCTAAGTCTGACGGAGGATCTCGATGAACTGTCTCTTGTCACGAATCAGCAGGTCGAGGACCTGATCGTCGAAGACGCGTCTCTGGCCTATCTGCAGAGAGACTATTACTATACACTTCGGGATCTTCTGTACGCTCTGATGCTTCCATCGGGGGCTGATGCGGCACTGGCACTGGAAAACTACTTCGCACAGAAGGGGATCGATCTCGTGGAAGAGATGAACCGCCATGCGAAAGAGATCGGCTGTACCGACTCCCATTTTGTCAATACGACCGGTCTTCACGACGACGACCACTATACGACTCTGAACGATCTGTATCTGATCGTACTGGATTCTTTGAAATATGAAGAGGGAAGGAAGATCCTCGATACTTTGTTCTATACATTGGAAGACGGGACCCGCATCTCGACAGGCGTGCGCATGGTCGCCAACAGCAAGACCGATGTCCGGGGAGGCAAGACCGGTTATACGCCGGAAGCCGGACTGAACATCATCGTCCTCTACCGTCATCGGGAACGTTCTTTCGTCCTGCTTCTGGGAAATGCGATGGGAAGCTATCTCAACGACGAGTATTGGCATTTTGACGATGCACTGATGATATTTGATTCTCTTTATTGAATTAATGTATAATAGACAGGCAGGGGTGCCGAAAGGCTGAGATCATACCCGTAACCTGATCTAGGTAATGCTAGCGTAGGGAAGGCACCTCTTTGTAATGGAGGTGTTTTTTATGAACAAGAATGTACGTAGATTAGTTGAATCCGCTCTGATCATTGCTTTGTCGACGATCCTGAGCATGCTGAAGATCGACCTGCCTTTCGGAGGCGGCGTCACTGTCGTATCCATGCTCCCGTTAGTCATCAACAGTTACCGCTGGGGCTGGAAGTGGGGAACGCTCACTTCATTCGTATACAGCCTGATCCAGCTCCTGCTGGGACTGGACAACGTCGGTTATGCCGAAACAGCCGGTGTCGCCGTGACGATCGCTCTGCTGGACTATGTTGTGCCTTATACGGTGATCGGTCTGGCTTCTGTATTCAAGGATTCCCGTTCCGGTCTCGTTGCCGGTATCACGGTGACTTTCTTCCTGCGTTTCCTTTGCCACCTGGTGACCGGAGTTGTCGTCTGGGGCCAGTGGATGCCTGAGACTTTCATGGGACTGAAGATGACCAATCCGTGGGTCTACAGTTTCTTATATAACGGCTGGTACATGCTGGCAGAGACGATCCTGACTCTCATCGTCGCGATGTCTGCCTACGAGATCCTGTCCAAGCGTTTCATGAAGGTCAATTAAAGATATTTGAATGCATCCGCCGCAAAAGGCGATGTGATATAATCTTTTATTGCATGGACAACATCAATGAATTGAAAATCGGAGACAGTGTCTTCGTTCAGTCTTACAAACATAACGGTTCTCTGCACCGGACCTGGTCGAAAGCCCTGGTCCTCGATGTGACGGAGGACTGTTATGTTGTAGTGACTGATCACAGCTGGGTCGTGGAGGCGGACCGCCGTCGCTGGATCACCAAAGAACCGGCGATCTGTTTCTATTACAAAAAGAAATGGTATAACATCATCTCCATGATCCGGAAGTCCGGCATCTATTATTACTGCAATATCGCCACTCCGAGCATCTATGACGGAGAGGCCATCAAGAACGTCGACTACGATCTCGACGTGAAGGTCTTTCCTGACGGAAGCTATGCGATCCTGGATGAGAATGAATTCGAGTACCATGCGCACAAGATGAACTATCCGGAAGAGATAAAGAAGATCTGTGTGCATGCGAAAGAGGAACTGGAAGAGATGATCAAAACAAATACGATCCCCTTCGAATTCTCATATTTGAATGATTATTTAATGAAGTATTTCGAACTCCTGTTTGATCGCAGCGAGACCGAAAAAACCCCAGAAAACGCATAAAAAAAGGCTTTGAAAAAAAATTAAAAAAAATTCAAAAAAAGTGTTGACATGGGTATGGGGATTTGATAGTATAAATGAGCACCGCAACGGAGAACAGCGAAGAGCTGAGAGCCCTGCGGGAGCGATTCGATCTTTGAAAACTAAATAAGAAGCAATTAAACAAAACGTCAATTCATTTAAAATCTAGAGCGATTAAGCTCTAAAATACAAGAGTCATCAAACGGAGAGTTTGATCCTGGCTCAGGATGAACGCTGGCGGCGTGCTTAATACATGCAAGTCGAACGGACAAGGTCAGATAGCTT
>CADCRE010000064.1 GCA_902803785.1 uncultured Erysipelotrichaceae bacterium | reverse complement strand
TGTTCAGCGTTCTGACATAGCCGAAATCACAGGGATAGACAAGAGACGGATAGGTCGGATGCGGAGTCCCCTTTTTATTCGTCAGCGTAAAATCGCCGGAAGAGTATAATGTATCGACTTTCTGCCAGAAATAGGCATTATTTTCAAATTCTTTCATGAGATACCTCTAGACAAGTCTCATTATAAAATATTTTATTAGTATTGTAAATGTTTACAATTATGAAAATTATTTACATATTGTATTTCAGACGGATCCGGTTCATCTGTAAAAAACGTTCAAGATCATATTCTCCGCAGCGTTCCATCGCTTTCAGCAGGATCATCAGACAGGCATACGCATCGGATTTCCCGTTATGGTGTTTCAGATCGACTCCCAGATATTCCGCTACCGTATTCAGTTTGTGGTTGCGCAGTTCCGGAAAGACTCTCCTCGAAACGGTAACACTGTCGAGGTAGGGATTCGGGAAACGGTCCAGACCGTAAACGTCGCACATGGCGTTGAGGACGCCGATATCGAACATCGCATTGTGGGCGATGATGATATTGTCTTTCAGTAAGGCGGAGAGTTCCTCATAATAAAAAACGAATTCATTCTCATCCGCTACATCTTCCTTGCGGACGCCATGGATCTCCGTATTGGTGAAGAAGTTATAACGCTGAGGCGGTCGGAAGTACCATTCGAAACTGTCGAGGATCTCCCCTTCCTCATAGACGGCGATCCCCAGGGCACAGGCACTGGCCATAGAGGCGTTGGCCATCTCGAAATCCAGAGCGATGATCCTCATTTGGGTGCCTTTCTGTGTTTTTCTTTCAGAACGCGGTTCATGTGGCTTTCAAACAGGGTCTTGGAGAAAGCTTCGATCTTTTCGGTCGTACCATCTTCCATCTCGATATAGAGGTAATCCCGGCTTGCGCTCCAGGAATAATACCAGGAACTGACTTCATCGTAATAGACCAGGAAGCAGTTGTTTCTATCTGCCCGGTTGTACAGGATCAGGTAATCCTGATAGAAACCGATGATCTCCACCTTGGGCATATACGCCATCGCGACCAGGGAAAACAGGATCGTCGTCACCCCGTAGGCGGTCGGAGCCCGGAACAGCAGACTCAGTACACCGATCAGGATCAGGAAGAGAAAAAGAGCCTGCGGTTTCGCATCGATCTCGCTGATCAGCACATCTTCTTTCGGCAGATTATAGGTCTTCAGTTCCTTGGATTTCATACAATCAGTATAACATGTATATGTTATGATAATAGATATGAATAGAAACGGGTTCGAATATGAACTGATCCATAAAGACGCCCATTGTGAAGCACGTCTGGGCAAACTGCATATCTTCGGAAAAGAAGCGGAAACACCGGTATTCATGCCGGTAGGAACGCAGGCGACCGTCAAATTCCTGTCATCGGATGATATCCGGAACATCGGCGCATCGATCATTCTGGGCAATACCTATCACCTTTGGCTGAGACCGGGTCCCGAAACGCTGATCAAGGCGGGAGGCATCCACAGTTTCATGAATTATGACGGACCTGTCCTCACCGATTCCGGAGGTTTTCAGGTCTTCTCCCTGGCGGATTCCCGCAAGATAAAAGAAGAAGGCGTCTCTTTCAAATCCCACCTGGACGGCACGAAGCTCTTCATGTCTCCGGAAGACTCCATCCACATCCAGGAAGCCATCGGATCGGATATCGCCATCTCTTTCGATGAATGTATCCCTTATCCGAGCACATACGAATACACCAAGGATTCCGTAGAACGTACCCTGCGCTGGGCAAAGCGCGGAAAGGACGCTCATACCAGAAAAGATCAGGCTCTCTTCGGTGTCGTCCAGGGTTCGCAATATCCTGACCTGAGAAGATACTGTGCGGAAAAACTGGTCGAGATGGATTTCGACGGATATTCTATCGGCGGAACGTCCGTAGGTGAAGACAAGAAGACGCACTATGCGATGCTGGACTACACCCTGCCGTATCTGCCGAAAGACAAGCCGCGTTATGAGATGGGCATCGGTGCGATCAACGATATCCTGGAAGCCGTGGAACGGGGCGTCGACATGTTCGACTGCGTCCTTCCGACCAGGATCGCCAGACACGGAACGCTGATGACCTCTCAGGGACGTATCAATATCAAGAAGAATATATACAAGGATGACTTCTCTCCGCTGGATCCGGAATGTGACTGCGAATGTTGCCGCAATTATACGAAGGCCTATCTCAACCACCTCTTCCGCAACAACGAAGGTCTGGGAAACCGGCTGATGTCGATCCATAACCTGCGTTTCCTGATCCGTCTGATGGAAGGGATCCGCAAGGCCATCGCCGAAGACCGTTTCCTGGAATTCAAGGATGAGATCCTGAAAAAATACGCATTTGATGAACGGGGGTTCTGATGAAACTCAGTGATTTTGATTTTTATCTGCCGGAAGAGCTGATCGCTCAGCACCCTGTCGAACACAGGGATGAGTCGAGACTTCTTGTCCTGCACAAGAATACCGGCGAGATCGAACATAAACATTTCTACGATATTATCGACTATCTGAGACCGGGAGATGTCCTGGTCAGAAACAACTCCAAGGTCATTCCGGCCAGACTTTACGGGACCAAGAAGGATACCGGAGCCAAGGTCGAAGTCCTGATCCTGAAGATCAACGGCGATGTCTGCGAATGCCTCTGCGGCAATGCGAAAGCCATAAAAACAGGAACGGTCATCGTCTTTTCCGATAAACTGTACGGCGAATGTATCGAACGAAAGGAAGAAGGCATCCGCGTCTTTCAGATGCATTATGAAGGGATCTTCCTGGAAGTACTCAACGAGACCGGCCTGATGCCGACTCCGCCTTACATCCATGAGAAACTGACTGACAACGACCGCTACAACAACGTCTATGCCAAGATCAACGGTTCGGCAGCCTGTCCGACAGCCGGACTCCATTTCACGGAAGAACTGTTAGACAAGATCCGAAACAAAGGGATCGAGATCCTCGATGTGACACTTCACGTGGGACTCGGCACCTTCAAGCCGGTCAAGGAAGACAATGTGGAAGACCATCATATGCATTCGGAATTCTACACGATGTCGAAAGAGACTGCGGACCGTCTCAATCTCGCAAAGAAAGAAGGACGGCGCATCATCGCCATCGGGACCACTTCCACAAGAACGCTGGAGACGATCATCACGAAATACGGAGAATTCCGGGAGTGTTCCGGAGAAACGGACATCTTCATCTATCCGCCGTATACCTTCAAAAGTATTGACTGTCAGATCACCAATTTCCACCTTCCGAAATCGACTCTGATCATGATGATCGCTGCAGAATGTTCCAGAGAGATGATCCTGCACGCATATGAAGTCGCCGTAAAGGAAGGCTACCGTTTCTTCTCCTTCGGTGACAGCATGTTCCTGACAAATGAATAACTACCAGAAACAATTGAAACAGATCAGCGAGATCAAAGGGAGACCGAAGCTCCTGATCCACATCTGCTGCGGCGTCTGTTCCGTCTATCCTCTGCAATACCTGAGACAGTTTTTTGATATCACTGTCTTTTTTTCCAATTCCAACATCTATCCCTATGAAGAATTCGAGCGCCGTCTCGATGCCTTACAGAAGTATCTCGCTCACCTGGATGACGATTCGATCCGACTGATCGTCGACCGTTATGATAACGAAAACTATACGAAACAGATCTCCGTCCTGAAAGAAGAACCGGAAGGCGGAAAGCGCTGTTATCTCTGTTACCGGATGCGGATGGAAGAGACCTTCCGCTATGCGCAGAAGCATCATTACGACTACTGCACGACGGTCATGTCGATCTCCAACCGCAAAAATGCCGACTGGCTCAACGAGATCGGCGAACAGCTGGAAAAGGAATACCCGGGAGTCATTTACCTCCACGCGGATTTCAAGAAAGGTGACGGTATCACAAAAAACGATCTCCTCAACAGAGAACTCGGCTTATACCACCAGGATTACTGCGGATGTATCTATTCGATCCGAAAGGAAAACGATGAATAAGAAGGAATTGAGAAAGATCTGTCTTGAAAGAAGAGACACCATGAGCGAAGAAGAACGCAGCGAGGCATCCTTTCACATCTGTCAGATCCTCTTGCCTCTCTTGCAGAAAAAGACCGTTCTCTCCTACTATCCGTTTCGAAGCGAAGTGAGTCTTTCTTACCTCAATCACTTTCTTCCCGTCGCCTATCCTTACTGTAAAGAGGATAACGAGATGGATGCGCTGGTCCCAAAATACGGACATTTCAAAAAGAACCGCTACGGTATCATGGAACCCGATCCGGAAAAAAGCATCCTGATCCCTAAGGAAAAGATCGATGTCGTCCTGGTCCCCTGTGTCGGTTTCGACGAAAGCGGAACACGTCTGGGACACGGCGGCGGCTACTACGACCGTTACCTGAAAGACTGTCCCGCCTTCAAGATCGGGATCGCCTTCGAATGTCAGAAGGTTGAGGAACTGGAAGCGGATGAATGGGATATCCCGCTGGACATGATCATAACTGAAAAGAGCAGTTACGAGAGTGGACCCCGTTTAGTTCACAAAATAAAAAAGGTCTAAAGGAGTGATTGATGAAATCACTTCTTTTTTGACCGTATTC
>CADCRE010000063.1 GCA_902803785.1 uncultured Erysipelotrichaceae bacterium | reverse complement strand
GCTACGGACATGTCTATGTTGCATCCGTATGTATGGGTGCCAACAGGATCCAGGCGATCAAGGCTCTCAAGGAAGCGGAAAGCTACAACGGTCCGTCCCTGATCATCGCTTACTGTCCATGTGAACTGCACGGAATCAAGGGCGGTCTGTCCAAGCAGCAGCTCGTCCAGAAGCAGGCAGTCGAATGCGGTTATGTCAATCTTTACAGATATGATCCACGTAACGAAGAGTCTCCTCTGACGATCGATTACAAGACTCCTGATTTCGACAAGTTCCAGGATTTCCTGATGGACGAAGCAAGATACAACAACCTTGTGAAGGTCAATCCGGATCAGGCTGCAGCTCTTTACGAAAAAGCAAAGAACGACGCAAAGAGAAGATTTGCGAACCTGCAGGCAAGACTGAAGAAAGACTAATCAAGTCAAAAAGAAAGAAAGCCGGGTGGAAACATCCGGCTTTTTCTTTGGATCAAAATCCTGTACATTTCCGGTAATACAGGTATAATAGAGTGTTAGTAATAACTAACAGGAGGTGTCGTATGAATGTATTCCTCGGTCTGATGATCCCGTTCTTGGGGACAACTCTGGGTTCCGGAATGGTCTATCTGATGAAAGACCGTCTTTCCGATAAAGTGGAGAAGGTGCTTCTGGGTTTTGCGTCCGGTGTCATGGTGGCCGCCTCGGTGTGGTTGCTGCTGATCCCGTCGATCGATATGTCTGCGGATATGGGAAAGCTTTCTTTTCTGCCGGCAGTCATCGGTTTCCTGTTCGGTATCTTTTTCCTTCTGATCCTGGATACCGTCATCCCGCATCTACATGTGAACGAGAATGAACCGGAGGGTCTCAAGACCGACCGTCTGAAGAAGACGACGATGATGGTCCTGGCCGTCACCCTGCACAACATTCCGGAAGGAATGGCGGTCGGCGTCGCCTATGCGGGCGCATTGTCGGCCGGATCCGGGATCACCCTGGCAGCCGCATTGGCTTTGTCTGTCGGTATCGCGATCCAGAACTTCCCGGAAGGCGCTATCATCTCCATGCCGCTGAAAGAAGAAGGCATGAACAGAAACAAGTCCTTCCTGCTCGGGATGCTTTCGGGTGCAGTCGAACCGCTCTTTGCGTATCTCACGATCCTTCTGACGGGACTGGTCGTACCGCTTCTTCCGTATCTGCTTTCCTTTGCGGCCGGTGCGATGATCTACGTCGTCGTGGAAGAACTCATTCCGGAATCCCAGAACGGGAACCATTCCAATATCGGTACGATCGGCTTCGCCTTCGGTTTCGTGATCATGATGATCCTTGATATCGTCTTCGGCTGATTTGATATACTAAAGATGTGAAACTGGAAGATCTTCTGAAACAGAAAGAAACGTTTGATGAGACGAAGATCGTCTATCCGATCAAAAAGATCCGGGTGAGCGAAGATTATGTCATTCTGAATCTCGAGGAAGAGAAGATCATGGTCTCGATCGAGGCATATTTTCGTTATAATCTCAAGGACCGTAAAGGTCTCGATGAGGAACTCTATGACATCCTGAAAAAGGACGAGAGAGTGACGAAAGCGTACCGGTCCTGTCTGCGGAAACTCTCCGCCAGAGACCATACCGTGAAACAGATCAGGGACCATCTTCATTCTCTGGACCTGGAAAGGGAAGAGAGCGAAGAGATCCTCGATCGGCTTCTGACCTATGGATTGTTGGATGATGAAAGATACTGTCGGGGAAGGGTGGAGATGTATGAACGAAACGACCTATCGGCCAGACAGATCATCCGGAAACTGCGGAAAGAAGGGATCGGGGAAGACCTCATCGAAAAATATGTTAAAGTTAACAGTGAAGGGGAAGCTCTGAAGGCTTCCGCGGTCGCTGCCCGATCGGTCAACGCGACAAAAAACAGGCCTGCAGAAGGACGGAAGAGGGCGATCCTGAACAAACTGATGAATTCGGGATTCTCCTATGAGACCAGCAGATCGGCTGTCGAAGGCCTGGAGATCGATGCGAAAGAAGATATGAGACTGTTGGAGAAAGAATACGCCAAGGTCTTGAAAAAATACGAAAAGAAGTATTCCGGCTATGAGCTGAAACAGCGTATCACGGCCGCCCTTTATTCAAAAGGGTTTCGAATGGAAGATATCAGAAAGATAACGGAGGAATGATATGGCAAAACAGGTCAAGGATTTTAATGAAGGTGAAAGAGTAGATACCGATCTTCTGGTCAGTTCTTTACAGAGAGGCACGACGAATGCGGGTTCTCCTTATCTGACGCTGGTCCTGCAGGATTCCAGCAAGGCGATCGAAGCGAAGCTGTGGGATGTCAAGCCGGAACTGGAGAAACAGCTGGAAGTCGGAAAGGTCTATGAATTCGAACTGGAGGTCATCAAATACAAGAACAACCTGCAGGCCAAGGTCCTGAAGGTTCTGCCGCTTCCTCAGGCGGATATCAAGATGGAAGACTTTGTCTTCCGTTCCCCGGTCTCCAAGGATTCTTTGCGCAGCGCCTTCCAGGAAGGCATCAGTATGATCGACAACGAAAATATCGCCAGGATCGTATCCGCTGCGCTGAACTACTATGCGAACGATGTTTATGAATATCCGGCGGCTGCCAGGATCCATCATAATTTCATCGGCGGTCTGGCGACACATACTGCGGGAATGCTGAAAGTGGCGCTCGCTTTATGCAACATCTATCCGTCCGTGAACCGGGACTATCTGATCGCAGGAGTCCTCCTTCACGATCTGGGCAAGATCGAAGAGCTTACTTCCCCGGTCGTAACGGAATATACGACTGCCGGAAAGCTCCTGGGCCATATCTCCATCATGGATGCCCGTCTCCTGCAGATCGGAAAGGATCTCGGTCTGGAAGATTCCGAAGAACTTTTACTGCTCAGACACATGATCCTGTCTCATCACGGACAGTACGAATACGGTTCTCCGGTCCGTCCGGAGACGCTGGAAGCGGAACTGCTGAACCTGATCGACAATATCGACGCCCGCGTCAACACGATCGACAAGGCCCTCGCGGAGACCAAGGAAGGGGAATTCACCCAGAAGATCTTCGCCCTGGACAATCGCGTCTTCTACAAACACAAATGAAAGAAAAAGATACCTTATGGCCGATGGTCGGCATCTTCGTAAGGGGAGCCTTCGTGATCCTCGGTCTGATGTTCGTCCTGAGCGCCCTGGTCATGATCTTTAACAAGGGAGCGTTCTCCTTGAATCTGATCCGGAGAGATTTCAAGATGATCTTTTATATCAGTCTGGTCATATTATTGCTTCTGTTCCTCGCCATCATGGTCATGGCGGTCTTT
>CADCRE010000062.1 GCA_902803785.1 uncultured Erysipelotrichaceae bacterium | reverse complement strand
TCCAGAACAGTCGTGACTCTCACCGTATTGATCGAAGTCGGATTGAGTTTGGACATTTCTTCGTTCTGAACGATGGAATCTTCGATATAGAGTTTTTCTTTTCTTAAATACTCATAGAGTTCATGAAGATCGGTATTCAGATCGAAATTGCGATAGATCCCCTTCCCCGAACAGGAATCCGCCGGCTTGGCGAAGACCGTCTTCTTTCCCTTGCAGAAGGAGATGAACTCTTCCTCTGTCGCTTCATTCAGATCGAGGAAACCTCTTCCCAGATAGTCTTTGAAGATCCTGTTGAAAGAGAGCTTGTCGTTGAACAAAGGGATATATTCCGGATCGTTTAAGATCTTGAACAGCTTCTGGGAATCGTCGAAGGTGATGTAGGTGAAACGGTCTTTCCCTGATTTTCCGACGAAGTGGAAGAGGTTGTATTCCATGTATCCCACATGGTCCTTCAGGATACAGACCGCCATATCAAACAGGATGAAAAGTGTCGGTCTTCCCGAGTATTTATGGACCTCTTTCGCATTATTGATCATCCGCCGAATGCTTTCCCATTCGAAGCGGTCCCATATCGAACTCATAACATTATTATACATAAGTTGAAAAAAGATAGTTTATAATATTGGTGAAGGAAAACATCATGATCAATAAGTATACCCTGAGCAGATTTCAGAACGTCCGCTATGTCCGGGATCACCTGGACAGACTGATCGAGAACGCCCTTTTTCTTTCCCGCTATGAGGAAGAAGACCCCGAAAGAAGTATCGCAGAACGGAATTTTTCCGCTGCCTTCGACTTCATCCTGAACCGGGATGACGTCGAAAACGACTACCGCTGTCTCCTCGACCTGCACAGGATCCTGATGAAGGATCTCGATGAAGGGATCAAGGCGGAACTGAACGAGACGCAGATCAGTGAACTGAGTGAAATGATCAATCAGCCGGCCAAGGCCAACCTCGAGATCGCGATCGATGTGATGCTTTACATCTTGGATAAACGCCTGTTTACCGATGGCGATGTCCGTGCGGCGATCATGTTCGCAAACAAATTGATGGTAGACAACGGCTGCGGTATCATCACGGTCACTCCGTCCAGTACGGATACGTTCAGAAAGAAACTGAAAGAGTATAAGGACGATCAGTCCAACGATTTCAAGGACTGGATATACAAGTACTGTATCAAAGGTCCGAAACTGGACCAGTAAGTCTCATAAAAGAGACTTTTTTAACGAGAAGGAAGGCAACACATGTATCACATCATCGAAAAGGATCCCTATCTGAAGCCGTTTGAGAACGACATCAAGCTGCGTATGAGCCGCTATCGGGCGAAGAAGAGACAGCTTCTGAACAAGGGAGAGAAACTCGTCGATTTCGCCAATGCGCACAAGTATTACGGCTTCCACAGAACAGAAAATGGCTGGGTGTACCGTGAATGGGCTCCGGCAGCCGATCAATTGTATCTGACCGGAGATTTCAACGACTGGCACTGGACCGATACGCCATTGGAGAAAAAGGACAACGGCAACTGGGAAGTCTTCCTGCCGGGAGATACCCTCTATGTGGGATGCAAGGTCATGACCATCGTCGACAACGGCGGAAATCTCACGGAACACATCCCGTTATATGCCTTAAGAGTCACCCAGGACTGGAAGACCTACCGCTGGTGTGCGGAAGTCTGGGACATCGATGAACCGTTCGAGTGGACGGACAAGAAGTTCAAATGCAACGAACCGTTACTGATCTATGAGGCCCACGTCGGGATGTCGAGCGAAGACTACCGCATCGCCGGCTATCGGGAATTTGCGGACAACATCCTTCCGCATGTGAAGGATCTGGGATACAACACGATACAGCTGATGGCCATCATGGAACACCCGTTATACAGTTCCTTCGGCTATCAGGTATCGAGTTTCTACGCGGCATCGAGCCGTTTCGGCTATCCGAATGACTTGAAATATCTGGTAAACAAAGCCCATGAGATGGGGATAAGAGTCTTGCTGGACGTCGTCCATTCCCATGCGGTCTCCAACACCAAGGAAGGCATCAATCAGTTCGACGGTACGACCTATCAGTTCTTCCATGAGGGACCGGAAGGAGATCATCCGGCCTGGGGAACGAAGCTGTTCAACTACGACAAACCGGAAGTCCTGCATTTCCTGTTAAGCAACCTCAAGTTCTGGATGGAACAGTATCACTTCGACGGATTCCGTTTCGACGGCGTGACTTCGATGCTGTACCACGACCACGGTCTCGGAAGCAACTTCAACGACATGTCCATGTATTTCTCGATGAACACGGACGTGGAAGCCGTCTGCTACCTGCAGCTGGCCAATGACCTGATCCGTCAGGTCAACAGGAAAGCGATCACGGTCGCCGAAGACATGTCAGGTATGCCGGGCATGTGCGAAAAGGTAAGTGACGGAGGCATCGGCTTCGATTACCGTCTCGGTATGGGCATTCCGGATCTGTGGATCCGTCTGATCAAGAACGTCAAGGACGAATACTGGAACCTCGATCAGAGCTGGAGAGAACTCACCTTCCGTCCGGCAAGGACCGTCGCCTATGCGGAATCCCACGACCAGGCTCTGGTCGGAGACAAGACGATCATCTTCCGTCTGGCCGATGCGGACATGTATACTCAGATGAGAAAATCCGATCACGGCATCGTGATCGACCGGGCCATCGCGTTACATAAGCTGATCCGCCTGCTGACGATGTCGGCCGGAGGAAACGGCTATCTGACCTTCATGGGCAACGAGTTTGGCCATCCGGAATGGATCGACTTCCCGAGGGAAGGAAACAACGGATCCTTCAAATACTGCCGCAGACAGTGGAGCCTGCTGTTCAACGCAGATCTGAAGTATCAGAACCTCAACTGGTTCGATCACGACATGATCCATACCGCAAAAGCCTACAATATCTTCGATGAATGGTGTCCGCGGATCCGCTATATCCATCAGGACGATCACATCCTGGCCTATGAAAGAGGCGATCTGGTCTTCGTGTTCAATTTCTCACCGAACAGAGACTACGATTCCTATCAGATCCCAGTATCCTATAATGAAACTCATTATGTCCTGTTTACTTCGGACGATGCGAGGTATGCGGGATTCGAACGGATCTCAAGAGATCCGATCACACCGTGGAAGAACGACCGTGGCGAGAATATCCTGAACCTGCATCTCCCTTCCAGGACGTGCATGGTACTGGTCCCGAAAAGCAAGCTCAGATGAGCCTGCTTTTTATTTCGGAATGAATCAAGTATAATCATTGTTATGAACACGAAAAGATTGACAGGCTCAGCCATGTTGATCGCTGTGTACTGTGTGTTGAGTATCTTGACACCGGTAAAGGTGGCAAACTTCAAGTTCACCTTTGAAGCATTCCCGATTCTCGTAGCCGGTTTACTGTCAGGCCCGATCGACGGCCTGATCGTCGGAGGTGTAGGCTCGTTCTTATATCAGCTGCTGTTCTCCGGATACGGCATAACCGCGACTACCGGACTGTGGATCCTTCCCCATGCGCTCAGCGGGCTGATCGTCGGACTTTACGCAAAGTCCAAACATTTCAAACTGACGAACGTACAGATCGTCCTCATCTGCATCCTTTCCGCCGTACTGGTGACATCGCTGAACCTTCTGGCGCTGTATGTGGATGCGAAACTTTACGGCTACTATTCCTTCGCGATAGTCTTCGGGAATCTGATCCTGAAGGTCCTCGCGGGAGTGATCCTGGCGATCATCTACGCCTCGGTCTTGCCGAAGCTGATCGGCTTCTTAAGGAAACAGTTGGGCAACTAAGCACCTGCGGGTGCTTTTTTACCGGTTTCAGAGTAAACTAGAATTAGTAGAAGGTGGAACTATAATATGCGTACAGATATCGAGATCGCACAGGCGTGCGAGAAGGAAAAGATCACGCAGATCGCTGCGAAACTGGGGATCCCGGAAGAGGATCTCGAGCTATACGGAAACTATAAAGCCAAGGTCGATTTCCGGCTTCTGAAGAAACTGGAAGACCGGAAAGACGGGAAACTGGTTCTGGTGACAGCCATCAACCCGACGCCGGCAGGCGAAGGAAAGACGACCACGACGGTCGGATTGGCCGACGGGTTACGAAAGATCGGCAAGAAGTCGGTCGTTGTCCTCAGAGAACCGTCTCTGGGACCGGTGTTCGGGATCAAGGGCGGTGCGGCCGGAGGCGGCTATGCGCAAGTCGTGCCGATGGAAGACATCAATCTGCATTTCACGGGAGACTTCCATGCGATCGGCGCCGCCAACAACCTTCTGGCAGCCATGATCGACAATCATATCCAGCAGGGAAACGCCTTGAATATCGATCCGCGCAGGATCACCTGGAGAAGAGCGGTCGATATGAACGACCGTCAGTTGAGAAATATCATCGACGGACTGGGCGCCAGAGCCGACGGAACGCCGAGACAGGACGGTTTCGATATCACGGTCGCTTCCGAAGTCATGGCGGTACTGTGTCTGGCTTCCGATATCCTCGATCTGAAAGAGAGACTTTCGAAGATCGTCATCGGTTACACCTATGAAAACAAGCCGGTCACAGCCGGACAGCTGAAGGCTCAGGGAGCCATGGCAGCTCTATTAAAAGACGCATTGAAGCCGAACCTGGTCCAGACTCTGGAAGGCACGCCTGCCTTCATCCACGGCGGACCGTTCGCCAATATCGCCCACGGATGCAACTCCCTGACAGCGACGAGACTGGCGATGAAACTGGGTGACTACGCCGTCACGGAAGCCGGATTCGGTGCCGATCTGGGAGCCGAGAAGTTCCTGGACATCAAGTGCCGTATGGGGAATATCCATCCGGATGCGGTCGTCATCGTTGCGACGGTGAGAGCTCTGAAACATCACGGAGGCGTTCCGAAAGACAGGCTGAATGAAGAAGATCTCGAAGCACTGGAAAAAGGACTTCCGAACCTCCTTCAGCACGTCGACAATATCACCAATGTCTATCACCTGCCTTGCGTGGTAGCCATCAACGCCTTCCCGACCGATACGAAGGCGGAACTCGATCTGATCGAGAAAAAATGCAAAGAGAGAAACGTCAATGTCGCTCTGTCTGAAGTATGGGCCAAGGGCGGCGAAGGCGGAAAGAAACTGGCGGAAGAAGTCGTCAGACTCTGTGAACAGGAGAACGACTTCAGCTACGCCTACGATACCGATCTGACGATCAAGGAGAAGCTTGAAGCCATCGCGACGAAGATCTATCATGCGGACGGTGTCGATCTTGTAGGCAATGCGCCGAAACAGTTGAAGCAGCTGGAAGAACTGGGATACGGGGACCTGCCGATCTGTATGGCCAAGACCCAGTATTCCTTCTCGGACGATCAGAACAAGCTCGGTGCGCCAAGGGGATTCCGGATCTCCGTAAGGAACCTGAAGGTCTCCGCGGGAGCGGGATTCATCGTCGCATTGACGGGTGAGATCATGACGATGCCGGGCCTTCCGAAAGTACCGGCTGCCGAGAAGATCGATGTGGATGAGAACGGAACAATCACGGGGTTATTCTGATATGAAAGAGATGACATTAAATGAATTCAGTGAAGCGGCCGCTTCCAAAGAACCGATCCCGGGAGGCGGAGGTGTCTCCGCTTTAGCCGGATCATTGGCGGCCTCGCTGGCTGAAATGGTGACCAACCTCACCATCGGAAAGAAAAAATACCTGGAATATACATTTGAACTGGCGGAGATCAAGAAGGAACTTGAGATCCTCCGGTCCAACCTCTTGGACTGCATCGAAAAGGATGCGGAAGCCTTCAAGCCGCTTGCGAAAGCCTATTCCCTTCCGAAAGACAGTGAAGGATATGAGGAAAGGCTGGAAGAATGCCTGAGGAAGGCATCCGAACCTCCCCTTCTGATCCTGAAATACTGTACCAGGATCATCGAGCTCGATGAAAGACTGGCAGTGATCGGATCCAAACTCTCCGTCTCCGATGCGGCCACTTCGGTGATGCTGGCACACGGGACGATGTACGGAGCCTATGTGAACGTCCTGGTCAATACCGAACTGATGAAAGACAGACAGTTTGCGCAGGAAAGGAACGATGAAGCGGTTAAGCTTCTGGATGAATATTCCGTACTGGCTTTGAATATCTACGACGATATCTGTAAGAGGATCTCCCATGAGTGAACTTTTGAAGGGAAAGGAAGTCGCGGAAGCGATCGATCTTAGAAACAGAGAAAAATGTCAGGAACTGAAAGAAAAAGGCGTCATTCCGACGCTGGCTGTCTTTCGGGTGGGAGAGAAGGATTCCGATCTATCCTATGAACGCGGGATCTCCAAGAAATGTGAAAAGACCGGGATACAGCTGAAGGTATTTTCCTTCTCGGAGGACGTGACAGAGGAAGAGTTCTACGATTCCTTAACGAGAGCAAATGAAGATAAGGATATCCACGGTATCCTGGTCTTCCGTCCCCTGCCGAAACGTTTCGATGATGACAGACTTCGCAATTCCATCGTTCCTGCCAAGGATATCGACGGCTGCAGCGACCTGTCTCTGGCCGGTGTCTTCGTCAGAAAAGACCTCGGTTTTATCCCTTGTACAGCGCAGGCTGCGATCGAGATCCTGGATCATTACGGGATCGATGTCACAGGGAAGAACGTCGTCGTATTGGGAAGATCTCTGGTGATCGGAAAGCCCGTTTCCATGCTTCTGCTGAACCGGAATGCGACCGTTACGATCTGTCATACCAAAACAAAAAACATCGCGGAAACGGCCTCAAAAGCCGATATCCTGATCTGTGCGACCGGACAGACGGAATCGGTCACGAAGGAATATACGAATGAAGACCAGACCGTGATCGATGTCGGGATCGGCTGGAATGAAGAAAAACAGAAACTCTGCGGAGATGTCTGTTTTGAAGAAGTGGAACCGCATGTGAAAGCCATCACTCCCGTTCCGGGAGGTGTCGGTTCCGTAACGACATCCGTCCTTCTGAAACATGTTCTGGAGGCTGCGGAGAAAGCGGGAAACTAAAATGTGACTGAAACAGTCACATTTTTTATTCTCTTACTTCTGATCGTTTGGGACAAAACGGATCACCAGATCCATATCCATCGCTTTTGCGAGTCTGTTTAGGAGCCGAAAGCTGGGATTTCTCGTTCCCGATTCGATCCGGCTGATCTCAGACTGGTCGATCCCGGAACGTTTCGACAGTTCTTTCTGTGTCAGATCCCGATAAGAACGTGCATCAGCCATGATCCGCATGACCTGAAGTTCCGGCTGAAGTTCTTCCCACTTCTTCACAAATTCTTTATCTTTCATCTGCTTAGAAAGATAGTCATCGAACGTATAGTCCTTGGAAACGTTTTTTCTCATGTTTCTTCTTTCTGATAAAATACGATCTTCATATATCGTTATATGAGATATATTACATTTTCCAATCTCTGACCTCCTCATCCTTTAATTCACATAAAAAACCGATCTTTCGATCGGTCTTTATTTCTTTATATACAGGTACCAGTTGATGAATAAGAGCGTACACATCAGGATCACTTCACTGATACAGTTGACCATCGTCGCCTTCATGTAGAAGAGAACGGATGCGCATATCCCTAACATCATGATCCCGTTCAGTTTCGGATAGGGATTCCTCTGGATATTGAACCAGGTCAGTGCGGTAAAGAAAAAGGCGGAAGTGTACGCAAAGAGAAGATGGAGATTCCCCTGAAGGTCATATGGGACATGATGCGGGACCAGGACGCCCAGGATCAGGATCAGGAAGACGGCGATCCCGTTTCGTTTGGAAGAGATATGTGCCGTCTCATATCCGTTCAACAGTCCGATCAGGATCCCCAGAAACAGGACATAGAGGTATCCTTTTGTGTTTAAGGTCAGAGTCGAATAGTTCTCATGAAGGAGATCCAGATAACGCAAAGGGGCCAGAAACAGCCCCAGTACGATCAGATTGAATAGTGTGATGAGCTTACTGTTTATCCGCATCGATCAGGATCTTCAGGGCTTCGACAGCCACCTTGATCGCTCCGTCGGTATCGTGGACCTGCGGATTGTCGAGACCGGCTTTCGCTCTTTCCTGGTTTGCGACGACCAGGAAGCAGGATCCGACTCTGACGCGCAGATACTGGCCGACGATGAATAAAGCGGCAGACTCCAGTTCCGAAGCCTTGCAGTCAAGAGCCAGCCATGCCTTCCATTTCCGCAACAGTTCATCGCCGTTTGGCAGTGTCTCCGGACGGTGCTGACCGTAGAAGGAATCCTTGGACTGGGTCACGCCTACCGTGTAGGACTGTCCCAGGTTCTTGCAGGCCTGGACCAGGGCATTGACGACATCGAGGTTGGCGACGGCCGGGAATTCGATCGGCGCGTATTCCTTGGTGGTCCCTTCCATACGGATGGAAGCGGTAGAGACGGCGACATCACCGGACTTCACGTCCAGCTGCATGCCTCCGCAGGTACCGATACGGATGAAAGTGTGTGCACCGGAAGCGACCAGTTCTTCCAAAGCGATGGAAGCGCTCGGTCCGCCGATACCGGTCGAACAGACGGATACCTTCGTACCGTTGAGATAGCCGGTATAGGTGGTATATTCCCTGTTCTGGCCTACCTTTTCCGCATTGTCAAAGTATTTTGCGATCTTTTCACATCTTCCCGGATCTCCCGGAAGGATGACATACTGTCCGATGTCTTCCTTTCCGACACCGATATGATACTGTTTTCCCGGATTTTCAGAGTAATTGATCATAATATTTCTCCTTGTATGTACACTCTTATTTTAGGCGAATCTGCCGTGAAGCACAACCTCGCTGAGGAAGTACAGAGAACCGCAGATCAGGATATTGTCATAGGATTTCAGTGCGAGATCGATCGCATCCTGATAGTCCTTTACCGTCTCATATCCCGTAAAGGAATCAGGATCGATGGCACCGGGATCGTTGAATCCGGTGATGATCAGCCGGTCGCAGTGATCCTTGAGGATCTCGATCATCTTCTGATACTCCTTGCGTTTCAAGGCGGAGAAGATGATACATTTGGATCCCGAGAAGGTATCGAAGGATTCGACCAGTGCGCTGATCCCGTGGATATTGTGAGCACCGTCGAGGATGACCCGCGGATCTTCCCGTACGATCTCGAAGCGACATTGCCATGTGGCCTCTTTTAAGGCCTTTTCAGCGCTGTTTCGGTCGATGATGAACGGATAGTCGTCTGAGACGATATCCAATGCCTGCAGTGCCAAAGATGCGTTATGCAGCTGATATTTCGCATAGGAAGCGATCTCATAGACTTCATCTTTATAACGGAACTTCCTGTTTCCCAGATCTTCGTAATTACCGAGTTCATAGAACGCACAGCGACGTTTTTCCGCGGTCTGCTTAGCGATCTGAGTACAGGAATCGTTCAGATGTCCGATCAGGACTTTTGAATCGTTCTTGATGATGCCACATTTTTCGGTGCAGATCTCTTCGAGGGTATTCCCCAGACGGTCCATGTGGTCATAGCCGATCGTCGTGATGATCGAAAGAGCGGGATGATCCACTACATTGGTGGAATCCAGTCTTCCTCCCAGTCCGACTTCCACAACTGCCATGTCGACTTTTTCTTCCTTGAAATAGTCGCACATGATCAGATAGTCCATCTCGAACATGGACAGATCTTCTTTGAGAAAGAAGTCCAGTTCTTCATTCAGGATCCGGAGGAAGGCTTCATCGGGGATATTGTTTCCATTGACGCGGATGCGGTCCTGGTGGACCAGGTAGTGCGGAGAAGTGAAAGTTCCGACTTTAAAACCCTGAGAACGCAGCAAAGCACTCAGATAGCTGACCGTCGATCCCTTTCCGTCCGTTCCCGCCACGTGGATCATATAGAGATCGTTCTGCGGATCGCCTTTCTTATGACAGACTTCCTTGAAATGGGAGAAAGAGTAGTTATTGTTACGGCGGCTCATGATCCATGAGACCGCTTCATCGATATCGGTAAATCTCATAAATATATTATAATGACTTTATGAGGATTATTGGCAACGACTGGGACGAGATCCTGAAAGAAGAATTCGAGAAGCCCTATTATCAGCAGCTCCGTCACTTTCTCGATGAAGAATATCAGCACAAGATCATCTATCCCCTGCCGAAATACATCTATACCGCATTAAGGCTCACGAGCTATTCCGATACCAGAGTGGTCATTCTCGGACAGGATCCCTATCATGAACCGGGGCAGGCACACGGCCTGGCATTCTCCGTGGGAAAGAACGTCGACATCCCTCCTTCCTTGGTCAATATCTACAAGGAACTCCATGACGATCTGGGCTGTACGATCCCAAACCACGGTTTTCTGGCCGACTGGGCCAGACAGGGCGTCCTTCTTCTCAATGCGGTACTGACCGTAGAAGCTCACAAGGCCAATTCCCATAAGGGAAAAGGCTGGGAACAGCTGACCGATACAGTCATCCGGAAACTGAACGAGAAAGAGGAGCCTGTCGTCTTCATCCTGTGGGGAGCCAATGCCCGCAGCAAGAAACAGTTCATCACCGATCCAAAGCATCTGATCCTGGAATCGGTCCATCCTTCCCCATTAAGTGCCTACAACGGTTTCTTCGGTTCAAAACCATTCTCAAAAACGAACGAATTCCTAAAGAAAAACGGTCTGAAACCGATCGACTGGCAGATCAGATAGACAAAAGGAGACATTGTCTCCTTTTCATTTCGTTTCGTATTCTTTCAGTACAGCCTCGTATTCATTCAGGATGTCATCGAGATCATGGAAGGTCTTCAGCTGTGACATCTGTCCCCGATATCTGGCAGACCCGTAAAGCCCGCTGAGATAGTGCGGAGCCAGTCCCCGCATCTCGGCGATCGCCTGTCTCTCTCCTTTTAAAGAGATCAGTTTTTCCGCATGGATCCGGCACAACCGAAACCGTTCTTCGTATGAGACTTTTACATTCTCTTCCCCGTTCAGGTAATTCGTGATCTCCTTGATCAGGAAGGGATTCCCGACGAGGCCTCTGCCGATCATGACCGCATCGCAATGCGTCTCTTCCTTCATCTGAATGAAATCTTCGACGGTCTTCACATCGCCGTTTCCGATGACGGGAATGGAGAGGTTCTCTTTCAATATCCTGATATGAGACCAGTCGGAATGGCCTTCGTACATCTGGGAACGTGTCCTTGCGTGCAGTGCGATGGCGCTGACGCCTGCCTCTTCCAGTTTCTTTCCCAGAGAGAGGTAATTCATACTGTTTCTGTCCCATCCCAGTCTCATCTTGACGGTCACGGGCTTGTGGACGCGTTCGACGATCTTTCTCACCAGTTCTGCGGTCTGATTCTCATTCCTCATCATCGCGGATCCCGCACCGGTCTTGATGACCTTGTTTACGGGGCAGCCCATATTGATGTCGATGAAGTCGCAGTCTGTCTGTCTATCCAATACTTCTGCGGCATACAGCATCGTGCTTTCTTCCGTTCCGAAGATCTGCAGGGTCATCGGATGGACGTCCGCCGATCCTTTCAGCATCTCCCAGGTCTTCTGATTGCGGTAGTAGATCGCCTTGTCCGAGACCATCTCGGAATACAGGAGCCCGGCACCGAATTCGAAACAGAGCTGACGGAAGGCATCGTTACTGATACCGGCCATCGGAGCGACCACGATCGGATTCAGGATCTCTTTATCCCTGATCTTCCACATGTCCCAACAGTCCCTGTATCTCTTTCTGTCCGATATGATAGACCTTCTCGCAGAACTCGCAGCGGATCTCGAGTTCCTTTTCTTCCGCAAGCTCTTCGAGATCCTTGATCGGGAGAGCTCTCAGTTTCTGCAGGAAGCGTTCCTTCGAACATCCGCAATGGTAAGTGATCTGTTTCTCTTCCAGGATCCGTGCTTCCGGGAAGAGTTCGTAAAGGTAATGACGGATATCCGGATCTCTGTCCAGGACGGAAGAGATCGGTTCCAGCTTAAGTCCTTCCAGATATTCGATGTCTTCTTCTTCGTGGTCCGGCATCAGTTCGATGATCATGGCACCCGCCGACTTCACGGAATCGTCCGTATCGACGAGGACTCCGACCGATACGACCGTCGGGACCTGTTCGGAGACGGAGAAATAGTAGGCGAAGTCGTTTCCGATCTCACCGCTGACGAGTTCTGTCTGTGAAGTGTAGTTCTGTTTCAGTTTGAGGTTCCTTGTGACCTTGAGATAGCCGTTTTTTCCGACCGCATTGCCTACTGCCAGTTTTCCGGTATCGGGATAGGTCTCATAGATGTGCGGATCTCCGCAGAATCCCCGGACCGTACCGTCTCCCTGAGCGATGCACAGGATGGTCCCGATCGGTCCGCCGCCGTTGATCGTAACGCAGACCTCTTCGTTCTCCCCTTTCTGCATCTGTCCCATCAGGGCCGTCACGGAAAGAGTCCTTCCCAAAGCCGCACAGGAAGTCGGCCACAGATCGTGAGTGATCCTGGCTGTTTCCACCATCTGTTTCGAATTGAACAGGTGGATGCGGACGTGACCGTTCAACGCGGTCGCGATCAGTACGTTGTTTTCCATATCCTTTCGAAAAGAAATCGGCTATTCTTCAGCCGACTTCTTCGTTTCCTTTCTGACGACTCTCTTCTTCACGACCGGCTTTTCATCTGTCGTTTCCTTGTCAGCCGTCTTTTTTCCGGTCCGCTTCGGGGCCTTCTTCTTTTCCTTGTTTTCCTTCAGGAGCTCTTCGATCTCTTCTGCGGTCAGCGTCTCCTTCACGATCAGTGCTTCCGCGATCGTGATCAGATCGTCACGGTTCGCATTGATGATCTCCTTGGCCTTCTCATGACAGGAGTCGATGATCTTGCGGACTTCCGTATCGATCTCGTAAGCCACCTGTGAGGACGCATTGGACGGAGAATTGTAGTCTCTGCCTAAGAAGACGGAATCGCTTCCGGAATTGTACTGGATCGGACCCAGATCGGACATACCGTAGGTCGTGACCATATCCGTGGCGATCTTGGTGGCAGCCTCGATATCTCCATAGGCTCCCGTCGTGATATCGTCGAAGAACAGTTCTTCGGCAGATCTGCCGCCCATGTAGGACGTGATCGTATCCAGCAGTTCCTTCCGGGAATTGAGGATCTTCTCTTTTCTCGGAGTGATCAGGTTGTATCCGCCCGCATTGCCGCGCGGAATGATCGTGACTTTCTGAACGATGGCACCGTCCGGCAGGTTCAGTCCGACGATCGCATGACCTGCCTCGTGGTAGGCCACCAGTTTCTTGGTGTGATCGTCATAGGTCCTGGATTTCTTGGCCGGACCCATCATGACACGGTCGATCGCTTCATCGATCTGCGGTGTCTCGATCTTTTCTTTATTCTCTCTGACGGTCAGGATCGCCGCTTCGTTGAGGACGTTCTCCAGATCGGCACCGGAGAATCCCGGTGTCCTTCTGGCCAATGCTGCCAGATCGACATCTTCCCCCATCACCTTGTTTCTCGCATGGACCTTCAGGATCGCTTCCCTACCCTTGACATCCGGCAGAGATACGGTGATCTGACGGTCGAATCGGCCCGGTCTCAGCAGAGCGGAGTCCAGGACGTCCGGACGGTTGGTGGCTGCGATGACGATGACGCCGGCATTGTCTGCCATACCGTCAAGTTCTACCAGCAGCTGGTTGAGGGTCTGTTCCCTCTCATCGTGTCCGCCGCCCAGGCCGGCACCTCTTTGTCTGCCGACCGCATCGATCTCATCGATGAAGATCATGCACGGAGCGGTCTTCTTGGCTCTTGCGAACATGTCTCTGACACGGCTCGCACCGACACCGACGAACATCTCCACAAAATCCGAACCGGAGATCGAATAGAACGGAACGTTCGCTTCCCCTGCGACCGCCTTGGCCAAGAGAGTCTTGCCGGTCCCCGGAGGACCGACCATGATGATGCCTTTCGGGATACGGGCACCCATCTTGGAGAACTTCTTCGGGTTCTTGAGATACTCGATGATCTCCTCCATCTCTTCCTTCTCTTCGTCGCAGCCGGCGACATCGTCGAAGCGGACGCGGATATTGTCTTCCAGTCTGGCTCGGGACTTGGAGAAGTCGAAGGCCTGTTTGTTGGAATTCATGGCACCCATCCGGTTCATCAGGACGATCCCGATCACCACAAAGGCGATCAAAGGGATGACCGAACCGAGGAGGTCACGCACATAGTTGGACGAATTCGCATCCGTAAAGACGACATTGTCGATCGTCTTGAGTTCGTCGATCAGTTCGTCTGCGGCCTTTTCCGTATTCGGAATGATGACGGAATACTGATGATCCTCTCCCTTTTCCTTAAAGGTCCCGTTGACGGTCATCGTATTGTAGTCGATCGAGACTTTCGCGGATGTCACGCTTCCCGACTGAAGCAGTTCATTGAACTGTTTATAGGTCAGGACGCTGCTGACGGAGCGGGACGGACTCGAATATACCATCATCAGTAAAAACAGAGAGACGATGATATACGGGATGAAATTCAATAAAGGACGGTTGTTTCTGTTGTTCATTACTACTCCTTATACAGTTCTTCCTTCAGCACTCCCACATAAGGAAGATTGCGATATTTCTGATTGAAATCCAGGCCGAACCCGATGACGAATTCATTCGGAATGGTGAAACCGACGTATTCCGCCTCGATGTCTACGGTACGTCTGTCCGGCTTGTCCAGAAGAGCGACGACCTTCACGGATACGGCTCCTTTGGAGTAAAGGAGATCCTTCACCTTCTGCAAGGGCTTTCCTGTCTCGACGATATCTTCGACGATCAGGACATCACAGCCCTTGATCGAACGGTCCAGATCCTTGTTGATGCGGACATCACCCATGGATTCGGTCCCGCTGTAGCTGGAAACAGCCATGAACTCCAGTTCACAGTCGATCGTGATATTCTTGATCAGTTCCGCCATGAAAGGAACAGAGCCCTTCAGTAAGCCGATAATGATCGGATTCTTGCCTGCATAGTCCTCGGAGATCTTCTTACCGAGCTCTTTGCAGCGCTCCGTGATCTCTTCTTCTGAAATAAGTACCTTTTTCACATCTTCATTCATCATCACAAGGTCCTCCGTAATATTCTAATTTTATCATAAAGATATTATGTTTTTCGGAATAATGCATTCTGTCACAGCCGATTCCCGGGACCAGGATGACATTCCCGTTTTTATCGCACAGGACAGGCCAGGTCAGCCGCTGTTTCAAAGGGATCTTTCGGTCGATGAAGAAGCGGTTTATTTTCTTCGTTCCGTATCTCATCTTCAGGGAATCCCCTTCCCGAACGTTTCGTACGATGACCGGGAAATCGTCTTCAGAAAGGGTCACGCCTTCCGTGGAACTTCCCTTCCCACTGAGTCGGAAATGGGTATACCTTTTTCCTTTCATCTGTTTCAGATCATCGAAGCAGTATTTGTATTCTCTGTCTTTCAGACAGAAGACTTCGATCTTTCCGTATTCCTTCACCAGATAGGAGCCATTATTCTCAAAGATACAGCGATCGCTTTCACACAGCTGACGGATCATCTCGTTTAAATAAATATCGGAAGAATGCGAAAACATCGTACGCAGATAGGCCTTCAGATACGGCAGTTTCTGAAACTGTTTTACCGTATAGGAAGCTTCTTTGGGGTATCCGGAGATCTTCTCCTCTTCCTTGAGCTTTTTCTGATTCTTCCGCTCGATCTCCTGAAGCAGGGCCTCTCTTTTTTTCTCCGTCATTTTTTCAATTGAGAAATGACGGATCCGGTTGCGGGTATAGCCATCTTCGAGGTTGGATTCATCGATCCCGTATGGGATATGTTTTTTATTACAGTAATCGAGAAGCTCCTTCTTTGTAAACTGAAGTAACGGTCGGATGACATGAACTCCTTCGATCGTCGTATCTTCCTTCAATCCGTACCATTCCACGCCGAGCTTTCTTTCCTTCTGCATCACATAGGTCTCCAGAAGGTCGTCCTGCTGGTGGGCGGTCAATACCGCATATAACCGGTATCTCTTGCACAGATTGCGGAAATACTGATATCTCACTTTCCTGGCATAGGCCTGAAAGTTCCCCTTCACATCTTCGGGACAGACGTCCTTGACGTGGAACGGGATGGAATATTTCTGACAGTAGGACCTGACGATCTCTTCATCTCTGGAAGCGGTATCTCTTTTATGGTAGTTCACATGGGCGACTTCGATCGGAAGTCCCTGTTCCCTCACCATATTCAAAAGGGCCATGGAATCCGGCCCTCCCGATACTGCGATCAGATATCTTTCTTCCTTCAGTTTCAGGTCCTTCATGGGAATAGATACCTTTAGTTGTTGAAACGGAAAAACATGATGTCTCCGTCTTTCGGATGATAGTCCCTTCCTTCCAGACGCAGTTTGCCTGCTTCCTTGAGCTTGGCCTCCGTCCGATACTCCATGATGTCCTCATAGGTGTAGACTTCCGCCTTGATGAAGCCTTTTTCGAAGTCGGAATGGATGATCCCCGCACATTGCGGAGCTGTATAGCCGGAACGGAAGGTCCAGCCTCGGCATTCATCCTTACCGACGGTAAAGAAGGTCTCAAGACCCAGGGTCTGATAGGATTTGGCGATCAGTTCGTCCAGTCCGCTGCGCTTGATGCCCAGCTCTTCGAGGAATTCCTGTTTCTCTTCCTTGGACAGATCGGAAAGTTCCTCCTCGATCTGTGCACAGATCGCAACGGTCTGTGATCCTTCCTTTTCCGCATAATCCCTGACTGCCAGATAGTGCGGATTGGATTCCGGATCGTTGATCTCGTCTTCCTTGATGTTGCAGACATAGATGACCGGCTTGGCCGTCAGAAAATGGAACTGCTTCAGATATTCGCTCTCATCCTTGCTGAATTCCATGGAACGGATGTTCACGGACTTCCCGAGAGCCTCGTGGATCTTCTTCAGCAGGTTGTATTCGAAGACGGCTTCCTTTTCCTTGGAATTGAGGGCCTTCTTCTCTACCTTGGCGATACGGTTCTCGCAGGTCGCGATGTCCGCCATCTGCAGTTCGAAATTGATGATATCGATGTCATCGACCGGATCGATACGATCATAGACATGGGTGATGTTGCTGTCTTCGAAACATCTAACCACATGACAGATCGCATCCACTTCCCGGATATTGGCCAGGAACTTGTTTCCCAGTCCTTCTCCGTTGGATGCGCCTTTAACTAATCCGGCGATATCCGTAAATTCAAATGTCGTAAAGATCGTCCGCTCCGGCTGAAACAGTTCACTCAGATCGATCAGACGCTGATCCTTCACTTCCACCACACCGACGTTCGGTTCGATGGTCGCAAACGGATAGTTCGCTGCTTCCGCTCTGGAGTTGGTGATCGCATTGAACAGTGTCGACTTCCCGACATTCGGAAGTCCGACGATTCCCGCTGTTAAACTCATTTTTCTACCTCAACTAATAGTTTAGCACTATTAAGTGCTAAAATGTAGCCATGGAGATCTGCACCCTTACCCCTGAAAGATACGAGACCTTTTCTTCCTTTGCGGGATCGGTCTTTGTCGACTATTACACCTCTCTGATCGGAAAGAAACAGGCCGATTACATGGTCTCGCTTTTCCTGTCGCCGGAGGCGATAAAGGAGCTTTGCGCCAAAGGAGCGATCTTCCGTATCCTCCAAGAAGACGGAAGGATGCTGGGATTCTGTGAATATCTGAAGGAAGAGGACAGAGTCTTCCTTTCCAAGCTGTATGTCAGGAAAGAAGAACGGCACAGAGGCCTGGGAAAGATCCTGTATGAAGACTGTGTCAGATATACGAAAGAGATCGGTCTGAATAAGATCTATCTCACCGTAAACAAATACAATACGCCGTCCTATGAGATCTACCTGCATCTGGGATTCAAGGTCATCGATGCGGTCGTGAACGATATCGGAAACGGCTATGTGATGGATGACTACATCATGGAGAAAGAATTATAAGAGGATCTTCGTATGAAGATCCTCATTTTCTGTTTTCTCCCAGGAAGAACAGTGCGACGGTCCCCGGACCGGTATGCGCTCCGATCGTCGTTCCGATCCGGAAGATCCTGACATCCTTTACCTTCGGAAAACGTTCCAGGATCTTTTCTTTCAGCTGTTGGGCGTCCTCTTCCATCCGGCTTTGACACAGATAGACCGGACCGTCATAATCTTCGTGAAAGTCGGCGTATTCACTCATCGATGAAAGCAAGGCCTCCAGAGCCCTTTTCTTTGTGCGGATGCGTTCGGATACGTTCAGGGAACCTTGCGCGGAGACATTCATCAAAGGACAGATCTTAAGTGCCGTACCGACCAGTCCGGCTGCCTTGGAAAGCCTTCCTCCGCGGATGAAGGAGGACAGGTCCGTAGAGATGAACCAGTGGTGGATACGCAAGCGGTTCTCTTTTACCCATCGGCAGTTGTCTTCATAGCTCATCCCCTTCTCCTGATTGTCTTTCGCCAGCATCACCAGGAGTCCGTATCCGGAAGAAGCTCCCAGGGAATCGATGACCGTGACCTGATTCTCATATTTCCGATTGAGTTCTTCGGCGACCAAACAGGCACCGGAATGATCCCCGGAGAGCGCGGATGAGACCGTGATATGCAGGACGTCTTTCCCTTCCTTCAGGATCGATTCGAACATGTTCTGATAATCGAACCATCCCGCCTGCGATGTCGTTGGCATCATGCCTTTGGCGATATCGTCATAGAACTGTTCATACGGATAGCTTTCAAAGAAATCATCCGCATATTCCTTCCCGTTCATGATCATCTTGAAACAGACGTAAGGGACCTCACGGTCTTTCAGGATCTGCGCATCCAGATCGGTCACTGATGTACAGGTGATGACATAATCGTTCATATATACCTCCTATTTCTTTAACAGGAAAAGGTCCTTTCGGACCTCAACCTGTTCTGCTTATTAATTGGAAGATTGTTAATGAAAAAATTATTACAATACCTTTATACCATGTACTTGTGAAAGTTTTGTGAAACATCAGAAACAGATCCTCAGCATGCGGTCTTTTCCGTTGATATCGCGGAAAACTTCCACATCCGCAGCGGGAAAATGTTCCTTCGCAAGGGCACTCAGACGTTCCTTCTGATCGTAGCCGATCTCGAAGAAAGCCATGCCGTGAGGTTCCAGGACCTTGTCCATATTCTCGAAGATCTCCCGATAGAATTTCAGACCGTCTTCACCGCCGAATAAGGCGACATGCGGTTCATAGTCATAGACGGATGCCTCTACGGTCTCGACTGTCTTGATATAGGGAGGATTGGAGACCAGGATCTTCACCTTGATCCCATTCTCGATATACGGTTCCAGCATCGATCCTTTCAGGAAGGTGATCTGACAATCGTTTTCTTTCGCGTTGCGTTCTGCGGTCTTAAGCGCCTCTTCAGAGATATCCGACGCATAGACTTCCAGGCCGTTCTCCTCTTTCTTCAGGGCTATGGCGATGGCTCCCGATCCGGTCCCGACATCGCAGATGCGGATCTTCTGTCCTTTATAGGCTTCATCGTAGCTCGAAAGGACCAGAGCGACCAGTTCTTCCGTCTCCGGACGCGGGATGAGGACGCTGTCATCTACGTTCAAACGGTAGCCGTAGAACCAGGAATATCCCAATACGTAGTTCATCGGTTCATTGTGAGAGATCCGCTCGATCCCTTCCAGGAAACGCTGACTGACCCGTTCATCCGCTTCATTATCCATCTCCATATAGAGATCGATGGAGTATTCATTGCACAGTTCAAAAAGAAAAGCCTTCACCACTTCCGGGGAAAGACCTTCTTCCATGAATTTTCGCCGATACGTATGGATCAGCTGATTATACGTGCTCATTCAACAGTTTTTCTTTTTCTTCGTTTGCCAGCAGAGCGTTGACGATATCATCCAGCTTTCCTTCCATGATACGGTCGAGCTGATTGATGGTCAGACCGATACGGTGATCGGAGACGCGGTTCTGCGGATAGTTGTAGGTACGGATCTTTTCGGAACGGTCGCCGGTACCGATCTTGGAACGGCGGATCGCACCTTCTTCCTCTTCCTTCTTCTGTTTGTAGTAATCGTAGACTCTCGCTCTGATGATACGAAGAGCCGTTTCCTTGTTGGCGATCTGGTTGCGTCCGTCCTGACAGTTGACCGTGATGCCGGTCGGCTTATGTACGATACGGACAGCGGAATCGGTCTTGTTGATATGCTGACCGCCGGCGCCGGAAGCACGGTGAGTCTCGATCTCCAGATCGGAATCCGGGATCTCGATATCTTCGTCTTCCACATCCGGGAAGACGATGACCGTCGCGGTAGAGGTGTGGACTCTGCCCTGTGTTTCCGTCTTCGGGACACGCTGGACGCGGTGTGCACCGGATTCGAACTTGAAATGACGGTAGGCATCCAGTCCCTTGACCTGGAAGGAGATCAGCGCATAGCCACCCGCTTCCCCTTCGGAAGCTTCCATCACTTCCGTCTTGTAGCCTAAGGAATCCGCATAGTAGGAATACATACGGAAGAGATCTCCCGCAAAGATATTTCCTTCATCACCGCCGGCTGCACCGCGGATCTCCACGAGGCAGTCGTAGGAGTCTTCCGGGTCTCTCGGCAGCAGCAGTTCCTGGATGTGGAGCTCAAGACGGTCCAGTTTCACCTTGGCGTCTTCGATCTCCATCTCCGCCATCTGACGGATCTCTTCATCATCGTCTTTCAGCATCTCCTTGCCGTCTTCGATGATGGCTGTATATTTCTTATAGTCCTGATAGGCATCGTAGGCTGCCTTCAGCTTGGCCTGTTCCTTGGAGAGTTTCGTGTACTGTTTGACATCCGAAACGACCTCATCCTTCAGCATGAGGTCATTGATCTCCAGATAGCGTTTCTGTATCTCTTCCAGTTTTACGATCTTTGCGTCCATATCCTATTTTCCCAATTTCACTTTCGGTTTGTCCGGAAGTTCATGACAGTGACGGCATCTCGCTTCATAGCTTTCCGCCGCACCGACCAGAATGATCGGATCGTTATAGGAAGCCGGCTTCCCATTGACGATACGCTGTGTCCTGGTCGCCGGAGCACCGCACTTGTTGCAGACGGCAGCGAGTTTCGTGACGAATTCCGCTTCTGTCATCAGCTGCGGCATCGGACCGAAGGGTTCACCCTTGAAATTGGTGTCCAGTCCGGCAGCCATGACCCGGATGCCTCTGTCCGCCAGTTCGTTGCATACGGCGCAGATATTGTCGTCGAAGAACTGGACTTCATCGATGGCCACGACCTGAGTCGTCGGCTTGATCATCTCCAGGATCTCCAATGCATCGCTGATGATATAGGATTCTACGGACGATCCCGCATGGGATACCACTCTGGTCTCGGAATAGCGGTTATCGATGACCGGTTTGAATACCATGATCTCTTTCTTCGCAAATTCCAGAACTTTGATCCTGCGGATCAGTTCTTCCGTCTTTCCCGCAAACATGCAGCCGCTGATCGTTTCGATCCAGCCGTCTCTATAACTCTGATACATATTACTTACCTCAACAAAATCATTATAACGAAAAAAATAGAGGATATCGTCCTCTATTTGTTTCCTAAGCCATACTTCTTATTGAATTTTTCAATTCTGCCGGCCGATGCTGCGAATCTCTGTCTGCCCGTGTAGAACGGATGGCAATTGGAGCAGGTATCTACCTTGATGCCTTCCTTCCTCGTGGAACCGGTCTCGAATGTCGTACCGCATCCAGCGCAGGTAACAGTGACTTTGTAATAATCCGGATGAATCCCTTTTTTCATGTTTCTTCTCCCTTCCGCCTTGAGTATCATGTCAACCCAAAGTAAGTTTACATGCTTAATTATATTAACAGATTACTTTTTAAATGTAAACCGTTTTTTTTACTCGATATCCGCACCGATCGCCTTCAGTTTTTCCACGATCGATTCATATCCCCGGTAGATGTGGTAGGCGTTGTGGATCACCGTCTCCCCTTCCGCCATCAGTCCCGCAATGACCAGAGAAGCGCCGCAGCGCAGATCGGTCGCACTGATATCCGCTCCATGCAGAGTGCGCGGACCGTGGATCAGGCTCTTTCCGCTGCCCGATTCGATATCCGCTCCCATCTTGTTGAGCTCGTTGCAGTGACGGAAACGGTCGATGTAGATCGTCTCTTCCACGTGGGAATCTCCGGTCGCCCTGGTCATCAGAGCCGTGAGAGGCTGCTGCAGATCGGTCGCAAAGCCCGGGAACGGCTGGGTGATGATATCCACAGCCTTCAGCGGTCCGGTCTCCGTGAC
Source organism: uncultured Erysipelotrichaceae bacterium (assembly GCA_902803785.1). Classification (GTDB taxonomy): domain Bacteria; phylum Bacillota_I; class Bacilli_A; order Erysipelotrichales; family Erysipelotrichaceae; genus Colivicinus. The sequence continues at coordinate 306 of CADCRE010000062.1, read as the reverse complement.
CCGGATGTAGTCGGAACCCTGTTCCAGTTTGACGCCCATCTCTTCCAGCTTGGAAGTGAGGGCTTCGATATGCTGCGGAATGACGTTGCGTACGGTGACGTCTTCCCCGCAGGCTGCCGCGGCGATGATATAGGTCCCCGCCTCGATGCGGTCCGGAATGATATCGTGGATGCATCCCTTCAGACGGGAAACGCCGTTGATCGTGATCTCGGAAGTACCGGCACCACGGATCTGTGCCCCCATCTTGTTCAGCATGGAAGACAGGTCGATGATCTCCGGTTCCTTGGCCGCATTCTCGATCGTCGT
>CADCRE010000061.1 GCA_902803785.1 uncultured Erysipelotrichaceae bacterium | reverse complement strand
GTGATAACATGTTAGTAACATGCGCAAAAGAAACGTAGACATGCTGGAAGGCGATCTTTTTATCAATATCCTGCTGTTTGCCCTGCCGGTCACGGCATCCGGGATCATTCAGCTGCTTTTCAATGCGGTCGATATGATCGTCGTCGGACAGTTCTCCGGCAGTTCCTCCATGGCTGCGGTCTCTTCCACGAGTTCTCTGATCTCACTGATCACGAACCTGTTTATCGGATTATCGGTGGGAAGCAGCGTCTGTATCGCAAGGAGGATCGGATCGGGAGACTATGAAAGGATCTCGGATGCGGTACAGACTTCGATCACTCTGGCACTGATCTTTGGGGTCATCCTGATGGGATTCGGGATCGTCTTCTCCCGTACCTTACTGGAGATGATGAAATCTCCTGTGGACGTCATCGATCTGAGTACTTTATATCTGAGAGTCTATTTCACGGGTATGCCGGCGACGATGGTATACAACTTCGCATCTGCGGTCCTTCGCGCCAAGGGCGATACGAAACGTCCTTTACTGGCACTGACCATCTCGGGAGTCCTCAATGCGGTATTGAATCTGTTTTTTGTGGTCAGTCTGAAGATGGATGTGGCAGGTGTCGCACTGGCCAGTTCTCTGTCTGCCTATGTCTCGGCGATCATCGTTTTGATCGTATTAGTTACCGATCCGGGTTTCACCCGTTTTGATCCGAAACATTTGTATATCGAAAATGGAGCTTTTGCGGATATCGCCAAGGTCGGTATCCCTGCGGGGATCCAGTCGACGGTCTTCTCGATCAGCAATGTCGTGATCCAGTCTTCCATCAACAGTTTCGGAAGTGCAGCCATGGCCGGAAACGGTGCGGGAAGTTCCATCAGCAACTTCATCTATTCGGGAATGAATTCCTTCTATCAGACCTGTCTGACTTTCACCAGCCAGAACATCGGTGCAGGAAAGATCGATCGAGTGAAGAAGATCCTGATCCTGTGTCTGTTGGATGTGGCAGTGACCGGTATCGTACTGGGGTGGGCTGCCGTCTTCTTCGGGGAACCGCTGTTAAGCCTGTATACTCACGATCCTGAGGTCGTCTATTACGGAATGATCCGTCTGCGCTATATCTGTATCCCTTACTTCATCTACGGGATGATGGATGTCCTGGTCGGATCTTTAAGAGGGATGGGTTCTTCGGTCGCTCCGATGATCGTCTCTCTGTTAGGCGTCTGTGCCTTCCGCCTCCTGTGGGTCTACACTTTTTTTCAGGTCCACAACACCTTTGAAGACCTCTTTCTGTCCTATCCGGTGAGCTGGATCATCACCGCCGGAACGCTGTTGGTGATGAATGTCATCGTGTATGAAAAACTGAAAAAGAAAAAAATGTCATTATAAATGAAAATTAACAAATTATTTACATAAAATATTTACATATATAAAGGTATTTGTGTAAAATAATACTATCTAACCGGGGGATATGGTGTTGCAGGAGGTAACGAAATATGCCTGAATTCAAGTATGAAATCAATGAAAAACTGGCGACTTTAAGCGAAAAGGGTGACTACACCTGTGAAGCGAACGTGATCACTTACGGGACCAACGGAAAGCCGAAACTGGATATCCGCAAGTGGAACAGAGCAGAAGACAGGATGCAGAAGGGGATCACTCTTACCAAAGAGGAGGCGGTAGCTCTCTTCGAGGCGCTGAAGGAATTCGATTTCGAAACGCTCGGATGATAAAACGGCGGATGAAACATCCGCTTTTTTAATGTTTTGAAGAAGAGTGTGTTCTGATATATTGAACTTTATTTCAGAGGAATAATATAATAATATTGTTCGTATCGGAACAATCAGACGGAGGAGAATTGGACCGGATATTCGATGTCATTTACGCCAGCAAGGGCCTGTATCAGGAACTGCTCAGACCGGTGTGCCGGAAATATGATCTCACGGATTCGGAGATCATGATTTTACTGTTTCTGTCTGATAAGCCGGACAGGGATACAGCGACCGATATCGTCATCGAACGAAGGATCAAGAAGTCTGTCGTTTCAGCTTCTCTGAAGGAGCTTCAGGATCGAGGACTGATCTCCGGCTACTATCTGGAAGGTAATCACCGTTCCCTGCATCTGAAAGTCAATGAGAGCGCTTCTGAGATCGTTTCAGAGGCGAAAAAGGCAAGAGAGGACTGTTATGACCTTCTGACGGAAGGACTCGACAGAAAGGAAAAAAACGACTTCAGATCCTATCTGAAGATCGTCAATGAAAACATCATCAGGTATCGGAAATGAATCTACGGATCTATTATCTGACAGGAGCGATCGCTCTTGTCGTCGGCGCAGTCTTTGCGTTCATCGATTACCGGATCTCTCTGGGAGTGCTTTTGGCAGCGCTCTTCAGTCTGGCCAATATGTATCTTCTCGCAGACAGCATGAAGAAGATGATCAACAGCAAAGAACCGTCTTACGGTGCAGTGATAGGAGGAAACCTGATCCGCTTCACGTTACTGTTTGCGATGCTGTATATTGCCTATCGTTTCTCCAACATCTTCAGTATGGTCGGAGTTGCGATCGGTGTGACGCTGTTTATGATCGCCTTGCTGATCGACGCGGCGGGAAAGAGGAAAGGAAGGTGAGGATTTGAAGATCCAGGCGACCCTTTTATCGGTGATCATCATCACGGTGTTCATGGCTCTGCTGTTGCTTTATGTGAACAGGAAGCTCAAGGCATTCGATCCTTTGAGCAAGCCGACGGGCATCGTCCTTTTGGTGATCACATTTGCGGAAATGATCGACAATATGGTCAGGGGAAAGACCAACGAACGGGTCGCGAAGTACCTGACTCCGTATATCATGTCAGTCGCAATGTACATCTTCCTGGCGAATATCGCCGGACTCTTCGCTCTGGAGACGCCGACGTCCAACTATTCGGTGACGCTGGTCCTCGGAGCACTGACCTGCATCCTGATCGAGGTCTATTCCTTCAGGGAAAGAGGAGTGAAAGGATATATCAAATCCTGGTTCGAGCCTCTGGCTCCGTTCGTCCTTCTCAACGTCCTCAGCAAGATCTCGACCCTGCTGTCGCTGTCACTGCGTCTGTTTGGAAACATCCTTTCCGGAGGCATCCTGATGTCGGTCATCTATCAGATGCTGGGATCGATCTCGAAACTGATCCCGGTCATCGGAAAGTTCAATATCGTCGGGGTCATCGTAGCCCCGGTCCTGCATTTCTATTTCGATCTGTTCTCAGGAGTCATGCAGGCATTCATCTTTATCACTTTGACGATTTCATTCATAGGCAAGGAACTGCCTAATTCATAAGGAGGAGAATTATATGGAAAAAGCATTACTTGGATTTGCGGCTGCAATGTGCGTGTGCGGTGGCTGTGTCACCGGTATCTTCGAAGGCAAGGTCGCCATTCAGGCCGTCGAATCGATCGGAAAGAATCCGGATGCATCGGACAAGATCCAGTCCATGGCTATCATCGGTGCTGCCGTTTCCGAGACCTGTGCCATCTACTGTCTGCTGGTAGCGTTCCTGATCATCTTCATCCTGGGAGCATAATATGCAGATCGTCGATATTCTTGGACTTCTGGTCCCTGACGTCTGGACGGCTCTCACTCAGCTCTGTGCGAGTGCAGTGCTGTTTTTCCTGATGTATAAGCTCGCCTGGAAACCGGTACGGAAGATCCTGGATCAGCGCAGCGAGTATGAACACTCCAAACTGGCTGAGGCGGAGGTCCTGCAGAAAGAGAACGCAGAACTCAACGAACAGGCAAAGAAGGCGATCCTGGATGCCAACAAGGAGGCGGAAGCGATCGTCAGAAGTGCCAGGGAAGAGGGTATCACCGTCCGTGACGAGCTGGTCGAGCAGGGAAGACAACAGAGCAAGCAGCTGCTGGAGAACGCCCGGCGTGACATGGAACTTCAGAGAAGCAAGATGATGGAACAGATGCACGAAGAGATCGTGGATGCGGCGCTCAGTGCAACGGAGAAGATGCTTCAGTCGAAGATCTCCGCCGATACGGAAAAAGCGGATATCGATGCTTTCGTCAAGGAAGTGATCAATAAATGAACATCAGTATCAGAAGTTATGCCAGAAACCTGATGGAACTGGCGAACCAGGAAGGTTCTGTCGACGATTGCTACAGAGAGATCAAAAGCATCAACGACGAGCTCAACCGCAATGAGGAACTGGCGAAATACATCACCTCTTCCGAATACAGTTCCGCAGACAAGAAGAGAAAACTGCAGGAAGTCTTTCATAATGAACTGGACGACTCCATCCTGTACGGTCTTTTCCTCACCATCGATTCGATCCCGCGCAAGCACATGGAGATCGAACTCATCCGTGAATTTCTGACATACTACTATCAGGCCAGAGGAATGATCCTGGGCACGGTCTACAGTGCCAGAGAACTGACTCCCGGGGAACTGAGAAACCTGGAAGTCGCTTTTACCGTTCAATTGGAACATTCTATCAAACTTGAAAACAGGATCGATCCGTCCCTGATCGGCGGCGTCAAGGTCGTCATCAATGAAAAGGTCTGGGACGGTACATACAAGGCAAAGATCGAGGAACTGCGTACTTCTCTTCTGAAACATGAGGCGGACACGCCGGAAGAGATCGGGGCGCAGCTGAAGAAAGAGATCGAAGAGACACAGCTGACGTCGATCCGCACCGATTCCGACCGGACCACCGGTTACGTGACGAGCGTCGCCGACGGTGTCGCCAATATCTCCGGGATCTACGATGCGATGGCAGGAGAACTGCTGAACATCGGCGGAACGAAAGCCATGGTCATGGACCTGGAAGAAGACAACATCGCTGCTGTCCTTTTGGGCAGTGACGGTGAGATCGTCAAGGGCACGCAGGTCACTTCCACCGGAAAGGTCGTGGAAGTTCCGGTCGGAGACGAACTTCTAGGAAGAGTCGTCGACGCCCTGGGAAGACCGATCGACGGAAAGGGTGCGATCCGTACCTCACAGACCAGACAGATCGAAGTCGCTGCACCGGGCGTCATCGACCGTTCTCCGATCAACGAACCGTTACAGACCGGTATCAAGATCATCGACTCCATGATCCCGATCGGAAAAGGACAGAGAGAACTGATCATCGGTGACCGTCAGACCGGTAAGACGGCGATCGCGATCGATACGATCATCAATCAGAAAGACCGCGATGTGAAATGTATCTATGTGGCGATCGGACAGAAGAATTCGACCGTCGCTCAGATCATAGAAAAACTGGACCAGTTCGGGGCAATGGCTTATACCACGGTCGTGGTCGCAGGAGCCAGTGAACTGCCGTCCTTGCAGTATATCGCTCCGTATTCCGGATGCAGTATCGGGGAATACTGGATGAACAAAGGGGAAGATGTGCTGATCATCTACGATGACCTCAGTAAACATGCGGTCGCCTACCGTACGCTTTCCTTACTGTTGAGAAGGCCTCCGGGAAGAGAAGCATTCCCGGGCGATGTCTTCTACCTGCATTCCCGTCTTCTGGAAAGAAGCGGAAAGCTGAGTGAGAGGCTCGGAAGCGGTTCTCTGACGGCTCTGCCGATCATCGAGACCCAGGCCGGAGATATCTCCGCCTACATTCCGACC
>CADCRE010000060.1 GCA_902803785.1 uncultured Erysipelotrichaceae bacterium | reverse complement strand
TTTAGCTAATTCTTTAACCATTGTAGATTTCCCTGCATATGAAGTTCCGATAATAAAGTAAGCATTGTCAAAAAACAAACTCATTTCCGTAATACCCTTTCTTCAGACATTGCAGCAATTCCTCAAATTTCGATTTATCGAACTCTTTTGAATCTCAACCTAATTGCAGCAAGCCGCTGCAAACAATAAGCAATCAACCTGATAAAAAATAGATTTAATCGTTATACCAATATCCTTTAGCATCCGTCTTCATTGGATGCATCTTAGCCGTTTCTGATTCATCACCCACAATCCAGTAATCACAAACATTGCTGTTGGCGCATGTGTTTTTACGGATAAGAGCAGCATTGATATATTCCATCGCCGGGTAATCACTGTTGCAGAATGCCGGCATGATGCTTAAATACCCATGAGTCTTCGCAAATTCCGCAATCGGACATCTGTCGAAACGATAGCGCGCCATCTTTGCTGTAAGGTTCTGCCCTCATGATGTAGCCACCTTCTCTGCCTTCATCCGTTCTGGCGGTCATAGCAAAGGCCAGATGCAGGATTCTCCGAAGGAATGGCTTGTTTGCATTTATGATGCCGGCCATTTTCTTAAATTCAGGCAGAAAAATTTCACAGTTCATCTCATAGAGTTTATCGATGCCCGGTTCATGGTTCAGCATCTCATAATAAGCAAACAGAGAAATACAGTCATAAGTACCACCAGGCCCGTTGTGTCGACTTTTCTTTCCACCGAAGTCCGGAAGGTCTTTCAAAAAAGTCTCATATTGAGCGAGAATCCTCTTCCAATATTCATCCGCTTCTGCATTGTTAAATTTTGCAGACAGGTGTTTTTTCAAGACATCTTGCATTTCCTTAGATATCGGAAAATGATTATGCCTGCCAGTTTTCGCGTTTCTGATCTTTCTACACCTCCAAGTCCCAGTTTATCGATATACTTCTCATCTATGCCCGACAGACAAAACGAGAACAATGATATCTGCATCATGAAACCTGCAGATCATCCTGTAATCATCTTTCCGATAGTGCCGTGCAACGAATCTGTTTCCGATCAGCGCTCTTCAAGCGCAAGCCTGGAGCAGAATTCTTCAAATGCAGTTCGCTCATTGTAAGATGAATAATCAAAGACCTGATATTTTCCTTTATCATTCTTCCAATAAATGAAAGTCCACGGTCCGGAGTCACCCGATTCTGCAGTATCTTTCCTCACGCTCACTGTACCGTCTTTGAGAAATGCCAGAAATTCCTTCCATTGAGTATCGGATAATTCAAACGTTCCGCTGTTTGTGATATCCTTCTCCGTCGTCGGACCGTATTCATCAGGCCTTTCACGAGTTTCGTGATGAAACATATATTTATCATCTTCTACGTAAAAATGGTATCGTTGGTAGAATGCGTTATAGTTGATATTCTCGATAGTATAGTAAAACTCTGTAACATCTTCAATCGGGATCTTCCTGTTTGTTATTGTTTCCTTCGCTGCTTCAGCGCAACCACCAAGCAGAATCGTGCCTAACATAATTAACAAAACTCCTTTTATCGATTTCATTTTCTATATCCTCACAGTATTTCGATTTATCGATTTCTTACTTGAACTGTGTGACCGGATTCTTTCCCGGCTCTTCTGTATGATCCTCCTGATAAAGATACGATTAACCCTGAATGATCGACAGACTGAAATAATATCATTATTCTTTTAAAAGCATCCCTTGTTCTGTCCGACATACCCGAGTTCTCCTGTCTTTATCTGATCTGTGCTTTCTTTAAAAACATTATAAACGATGTTCGTGTTATAAATGACTCAGTTTTACAGGGATCCGGCAGGATCGCCTTTAAAAAATCGTTCCGTAGGAACGATCGATCATGATATCTGAAGATATGGGTGGATAAGATCTTTCAGGTCAGTTCCACATTGCGGTATAGTTTCCCGTACCGTTTCCTTTTGCTTGGTAATAGTCATCCATCAAAGAGACATACTGCCAGTTATCTGACCAAGAATCGTTTGAACCGGGCAGATAATTCTTCAGTTCGGATTTTTTGGAAGTGATGACCTCCAATCCGTTATCCCAGTACTGATGAGCGATGTAGACGTTTTCCTCATCTACACCGACGACGACCGCAGTCGTGCCGTCCCAGGCGATCAGATCTCCGCACTGGATCTCGTCCGGATCGATCTGATCCAGCCAGATGGCACCCGCGTCACCTGCGGAAAGGTCAGGAACACAGAAGGCGTCCCCCTGAGAATTGCTTCCGGCTCCGTAATCTCCCGGGTCAAATCCGGCCTGCACCAGACACCAGGTTACAAAGCCGCTGCAGTCCAATCCGTTCGGATGAAGATTGACGCCGCATGACATATGCATCATGGCGCCCCACATGCCCGGCCCTTCAATGATCCCTGCCGGGTCGATCAGAGAATACTTGTCTTCACTCAGATACAGACCTTTATGATAGAACCTTCCTTCTCCGTCACAGTAGACCCCGCCGGTCATCCTTCCGTTTTCACAGAAATAAGGGATCTTGTAGTTGAAACACATCGAAAGGAACCTTGCTGCTTCCGTTACTGCAGCTCTGGTCTTATAGCCGACTTCATTGATCCTCGCTTCCAGAGCCTTGTCCAGATAAGCCGCTTCTTCCGGCGTATAGGCATATTCAAAGATGTTCTCTTTGTAATTGTCGATGTGAGCCAGCGAATACAGATCGGAAACAGAGACCTCCATCTTTTCGTCAGTCTCAGGGCAGTATACGATACAGTCGCCGACTGCCTTTCCTTTGAAAGAGCTGTCGCCGATCTCGAGTACTTCGTCACCTGAAAGGAATGTGACGGAATAGTCTCTCGTCTCATCGAGGCAGATATAGATGCTCTTTGAGACAGGCAGGCTTTCGATGCGGGCCTGTTCCTGTTCTCTCGCGATCCTTTCCTCTTCTTTGATCCTCTCCTGTTCCTGAATGGCCAGGGTCTCAAGATACTTACTGCGGTAATGGAAGAAAACGGGTATGAGAAGTGCGCTGATCAGAATTAGCGCAACGATAACGGTCTTTTTATTTTTCACAAAACAATATTAACACAATCTAAAAATAAATATCACTGAAATGAAACTCGGTTATTTGAGGTCTCTCCCTCTTTTGGATCAGTGCTTCCTGAACAGTACGAATTTCTCCAGAGGAAAGATGACGATAAACTGAAACATGCCGGCCGCACAGGCGGCGATGGTCCTGGCCAGGAAAGAGAGCGGACCGCCTGTCAATAAAGACGTGATCCTTCCCTGCAACCAGGTAGAGATCAGGATCAGCGCAAATACCACGGCACAGTAGATGCCTAAACTGCGGGAAGAACCCTCTCCGTCGAAAGTCACCTTCATGTTTGCGAAATAGCCGTAGAGATTGCCGATGAAATTGGAAAGAAAGAACGGCAGGACGTAGCCCCAGGTTACGACACCGTCGGCCACATATCGGCTCTCACCCTGAAACAGGACCTTCGCATCGAAGATCGACTGCAGGATGGGCGGAAGTTTTACCGTGAAGGAATCAAAGAAAAACGGCAGGATATTCGCCAAAACCAGCTGAAGCAATGTGATACTGAATGAGATCAGGTTGAATTTAATGAATTGCCAGACGGATGAATCTCCGTATTTCTGATCGAGTTTTTCAAATGGTTTCATAACGGTCAGTATCCATTATATCTTATATGGACAGATAACTGAAAAGGGCAGGATCTAAAAAGAACGCATTGCGTTCTTCTTTAGAATCCGAAATATTCCTTCACATTGTAATATGAGATGTCTTCGACGATCTTCTTCAGCTTCTGTTCGTCATTCGGGAATCTTCCTGCATTCACGTATTCCGCCAGGAGTCCGCACAGGACCCGACGGAAGTATTCGTGTCTGGCATAGGAGATGAAGCTTCTGGAGTCTGTCAGCATTCCTACGAATCCGGCCAGATAGCCCTGGGAAGCCAGCGATCTCATCTGATCGCGCATTCCGTCGTAATTGTCGGAGAACCACCAGGCGGAACCGTGCTGGATCCGCGAACGGGTCGGTCCTCTCTGGAAGGAAGCGATGACGGTATCGATCGCCGTATTGTCGTTTGGATCCAGAGAATACAGGATCAGTTTCGGAAGTTCGTCCGTCCTGTCCAGTTCATCCAGGAAGCCCGCAAGAGAATCGATGCTTCCGCTCAGTCCGATATTGTCTCCGCCCGCATCCGGTCCGAAGATCTTCATCAGATAGGTACAGTTATTGCGGATCACGCCGTAATGGATCTGAGCGACCCATCCCCTTCTGTGATACTCTCTCATCATGTGACAGAGCAGAGCCATGCGGAACTGATCGATCTGTTTTTCGTTCAGTGTCTTGCCTTCTCTTCGTTCACGGAACAGTGTTTCAAGCTCCTCTTCCGTATATGTCTCGCAAGGAATGTGCGGCAAGCCCTGGTCTGCGCCTTTGCATCCGGCCTGAGCGAAATATTCGATCCGTTCATCCAGAACGCTCAGAAGATCTTTGAAGCTTTCGATATGTTTTCCGGAAAGATCCTCCAGCTGTCCGATACAGACATCCCAGTCCGACCTCTCGATGTAGAGGACACGGTCCGGACGCCAGGTCGGACAGACCTTGAAACCGAGGTCTTCCTTCGCCATCTCCTTGTGATACCAGAGGTCGTCGGTCACATCATCTGTCGTACAGATGACTTTGACGTTGGAACTGCGGATCAGGGATCTGGCACTGACTTCCTTCAGTTTTTCGGAAGTCAGTTTCCAAACTTCTTCCGCTGTCGACTCATCGAGAACACCGTCGAATCCGAAATAGTTCTTCAGTTCCAGATGGGACCATTCAAAAAGAGGATTTCCGATCGCCAGGGAAAGTGTCTTCGCCCAGGCGAGGAATTTTTCCTTGTCGGATGCATCGCCGGTAATATATCTCTCTTCGATCCCAGCGGAACGCATCAGTCTCCATTTGTAGTGATCGCTGCCGAGCCACAGTTCGCTGATATTATTGAAACGTCTGTCTTCGTAGATCTCTTTCGGAGACAGGTGACAGTGATAGTCGATGATCGGCATCTGCTTCGCATAGGAATACAGCCTTCTCGCGGTCTCATCGTTCAAAAGGTAGTTTTCATCGATGAACTTCATGATCTGCGTCGATCCTTTCTTATATAGATCCCGATCAGCTCAGGATCGTAAACAGCACCGTATAGGTGATCATCAGAGCGATGGCGAGGATCACGGTCGGACGCGTATAGAAAAGCAGGTTCGTGATGCGTTCGGATCGGGATCTTTGGACACTGATCCGTTCATATCTTCCGGAAAGTACAAGGTAGACCGTCAGGATGAAGACGACTGCCAGGAAATAGGACATGTATCTGGCGATCGAAGACGGCACGATGCAGAGCACGTACAACAGAGCGTTGAACAGGATGTGGATGATGATCGTCGGACGAATACTCTTGTAGCGAAGGGAGATCTTCCCCAAGAGGATGCCCATCGCAAATGCCGGAATGAATTCTGAAAAATGAACGTGTGCGACCGCAAAGATGACAGCGCTGGCGATCATCGCAAAATACTTGCCGTATCTGCCGAGCGTATTGATCAGGACACCGCGGAAGGCGTATTCTTCGATGATCGGCGTGACGATCAGTAAAAGGAATACATACAAAGGATCCCTCAGTTCCGCTTCATTGAAAGAAAGTCCGATACTGCAGATCAGCCTGCCTTCCATCCCTACATGAGAAAAAAGGATATTGGATACATAGGTCAGCAGGATGCACAGACTGAAACAGACGATCGCCTGGACATAGAGTTCCAGGAAAGTCGCACTGATATTGCGATTCATATGCCTGTGAGTGACCCTGAAATAACGGCGCATCAGATAGAAAGGGATCAGAGTGCCAAACAGGATGATGATCAGGTAAATACCGAAATAAAGAAAATGATCCTTCACGATCGGAGAATCCGTCAGTTGCATATAGGTATTGAAAGAATAAGGAACGATCAGAACAAAGAGCGCATACAGGATCAAAAACAGTCCAACGGCACTGAACTGTCTCTTGACGTACTTCTGACTGACTCGGCGTTCCTTACTGCTCATACCTAAAATTATATCTTCTAATCCCTCATTAGTAAAATTCAGATAAACTTCACATTCCCCGACTATAGTGATAGTAGTGAGGTGATAAAGTATGAAAATGAGTTTTAGAAACATCATTATCATCTTTCTGGTAGCTCTTCTGGGCTCGGGACTCGGCACCTTCGGTGTGATGTCCTATTACAATACAAAAGATGGTAATGCCAAAACAAGTGATGTCGTTATCAATGAGGTCCAATACACCAATGTAGAGAAAAGCGATTATTCCAAGGCGATCGACAAGGCGATCAATACCGTCGTAGAGATCTCCTGTGAAGTAAAGGCGAACACGCAGGGCTATTTCTTCTTCTCCGGCGGTACGACGAACGCTACGTCGAACGGATCCGGTGTCATTTTCTCAAGTGACGGATATATCGTGACGAACGCGCATGTCATCAACGGTCTGGTCAGTGAAGATACACTGCAGGTCAAGCTCTATAACGGTAAAGTCTATCCGGCGAAAGTGATCGGTTCTGATACCAGAACGGACCTGGCAGTCCTGAAGATCGAAGAGAACGGTCTGCCTTATGCGTCATTCGTCGATTCATCCAAACTGACTCTCGGTCAGGATGTCATCGCCATCGGCAATCCGCTCGGACTGGGGATCTCCTGTTCCAACGGTATCGTATCCGCTCTGGAGAAAGAGATCTACGTCAACAACGTATACATGTCTGTCATTCAGACCAATGCGGCTGTCAACGAAGGAAACTCCGGAGGCGGACTCTTCGATATCAACGGTGAACTGGTCGGTATCGTCAATGCGAAGAAGATCTCTTCATCCTACACCGCAGTCGAAGGAATGAACTATGCGATCCCTTCCAACACGGTCGTAAGGATCGTCAGAGACCTCATCGAAAACGGATATGTCAAGGACAGAGCGACATTGGGCGTGAAAGTCTACACGACATATTCCTATCTCTCCGCAAACGGTGTCGGGATCTCGGAAGTCCTGGAAGGCAGCAGTGCCGAAGCAGCCGGTCTGAAAGCCAATGACCTGATCACCGCTGTCGACGGTACGTCCGTATCTTCCTATGCCGATCTGTCGAAGGTCCTGGATTCCTATGCGATCGGAGACACTGTAACGGTAACGGTCCTTCGCGGAGAAGAGACCCTCAATTTCCAGGTGAAACTGCAGGCAGCAACAAATAATTAATAGATCAGAATAACACAAATAAAAAAATGGTTTCCCGTTTGGGAAACCATTTTTCATTTCTCTTATCAGTCGTCGTCTTCGTCTTTTCTCTGTGCAGCTGTAGCAGCAACGACCTTGTCGGTAACGTTCTGCGGAGCCGGTTCATAACGGTCGAAGTCGATGACATAGGAGCCTCTGCCCTTTGTCATGGAACGGAGTTCAGTCGCATATTTCAGCATTTCAGCCATCGGTACTTCCGCATCGATCTTGGCTTCACCGGAATCTGCAGAGCCTGTATCCATGATCATACCACGTCTCTTGTTGAAATCGCCGATGATATCGCCGGTGTATTCTTCCGGACAGATGACTGTGACCTTTCCGATCGGTTCGAGAAGGATTGGGCTGGCCTTAGGAATACCTGCCTTGAATGCCAGTCTGGCAGCAGCTTCGAAGGAGTTCGGTTTGGAATCTACCGGATGGTAGGATCCATCATACAGAGTAGCCTTGACATTGACGACCTTGCATCCTGCTAAAGGACCCTTGGCCATGCAGCTTCTCAGACCTGCTTCGACAGATGGGAAGTAGTTCTTCGGTACGGCACCGCCGAATACTTCTTCTGCGAATACCATCTCTTCGGAATCCGGATTCGGTTCGAATCTGACCCAGACGTCACCGTACTGGCCGGCACCGCCGTTCTGCTTCTTGTATTTACCCTGAACTTCAGATTTGCCTCTGATCGTCTCACGATACTGGACCTTCGGTTCCTTCAGCTGGATCTCGACCTTGTATCTGTTCTTAAGCTTGCTGGTAACGACATCGAGCTGCTGATCGCCTACTGCGTAGAGGACCTGTTCGCCTGTTTCGGCGTTTCTGACAAAGTTCAGAGACTTGTCTTCGATCAGCACTTTCTTTAATGCATCGGACATCTTGTCTTCATCGTCCTTCGTCTTTGGAGAAACGGCCATTCCCAGCATCGGACGAGGGTATTCAATATCCTTGAATACGACTTTCTTTTCCTTGGTGCAGAGTGTATCGTTGGTCTCGGTAACTGCCAGTTTCGTTAAAGCACCGAGGTCACCGCAGGACAGCTTGTTGATCGGAAGCTGCTGCTTGCCGGAGATCACGAACATACCGCCGGCCTTTTCTGCCTGTTCCTTCTTGGAGTTGTATAACTGAGTGGCCGGAGTCAGGTTCCCTGACATGACCTTGATATAGCTGATCTTTCCGACGAAAGCATCTACGACTGTCTTGTATACGAGTGCGGAGAATACTTCGGAATCGTCTGTCTTCAGTTCAGTTCCTGCTGCATCCTTGACTGTTTCCAGATGGCTGTAGGAAGGGGCGTTATCCTTGAGGAAGTCGAGCAGTTGATCGACACCCTGAGAGTTGACAGCACTGCCTGCGAAAACCGGCTTCACATCACCGGACAGCAGAGCGAGTCTCAGACCCTTTGCAGTCTCTTCCGGAGTGAACGGTTCACCTTCGAAGAACTTTTCCATCAGTTCATCGTCTGCGGAAGCGATCGCTTCAGCGATCTGATCGTAATGGATGTTTCCGCTGTCTTCCAGGACCTTTGTGGAACCGGTCATCTTGTGTCCGTCCATGACAGGAACTTCAAACGGAACGACGGAAGCGCCGAATTTTGCGCGCAGTTCATCGACTGTCTTTTCAAAGTTCGCGTTGTCGTCATCGATCTTGTTGATGAAGAAGACGACCGGAAGGTTGTTCTTCTTGCACAGTTTGACTGAGCTTTCCGTACCGGATTCGATGCCGTCCTTTGCGGATACGACGACGACAGCCAGGTCAGCTACAGCTGCACCGGAGACCTTCTCGCCTACATAGTCCAGATAGCCCGGTGTATCGAGCAGATTGATCTTCGTGTTCTTCCATTCGATCGGAGCGACAGCTGTGAATACAGACAGTCCTCTCTTTACTTCTTCCGGATCATAGTCCATTGCGGCTGTACCGTCGGAAGTCTTTCCCATGCGGTCGATCGCTTTTGTCTTGAACAGTGCAGATTCGACCAAAGCAGTCTTACCTGAACCGGAGTGTCCAAGCAGGACTACGTTTCTGATGTCTTTCGATAAATACTCTTTCATAAATGTTTCCCCTCTTTATTTCAGTAATTCGATCAGTTCGCTGTCGTTGTTTCTGACATATTCCAAAGCTGTTCTGCCGGCATTGTCCTTCACTGACTTGTCCGCTCCGCGGTTCAGCAGGAAGATCGCCAGATCGGTATAGCCCCCGTAGCAGGCTCTCATCAGGCAGGTACAGCCCTCATTGTCTCTGCGGTTGACATCTGCGCCTTTCGCCAGAAGATAATGGATCACGTCCACCTTGAAGGCTGTGACGGCTTCCATCAGAGCGGTCCGACCTTTGGCATCATAGGCATTCATATCAGCTCCGGCTTCTACCAGGCATTCTACAACTGCAAGCTCTCCCTGGAATGCCGCTCTCATCAGAGCAGTCCTTCCGTTGTTGTCGTGGGAATTCACTTCGCATCCTGCATCCAGAAGCATCTGGCAGATCCCGCGATAACCGTGCTTGGCAGCGCCCATCAGTGCCGTATCGTTGTTCTTATCTCTCGCCCGGACGTCAACGCCGTGCTCGATCAGTTTCTTCACGATCTCTTCATAGCCACGTTTGGATGCTCTCATCAGTCCTGTACGTCCGTCACCGTTTTTGCAGTTGACATCTGCCCCCTGTTCAATCAGACGGTTGACTTCGTCCAGATTTCCGGTGCTGCATGCAGCCAGAAGTGCATCGTTCAATGTTTGATCCATTTTCATAACCTCCTTGTCAAACAGATTATAAAAAAGTGAACGTTATCCTACGTCCACTTCAAAAGAACGGTATTAAATGAAGCACAAGTAAAGAGTTATCGACCCCTAAGACAGTATTCTCCCTTTTTACCAATGCCTTCATATTATTCTCTATTCCTTATACATCTCATTTTACCTTCTAACAGGAACTGTTTCAAGTTAAAAAACGTTTTTTATCGTTTCAGCATCTCCACCGCTTTTTTATAGTCCGGCATGTTTGTCCGGACGATGTCATAAAAGCGCTTGGAATGGTTCGGAACGATGAAATGAGTCATCTCATGGACCATGATGTATTCCAGGCATTTCAATGGATAATGGATCAGATAGGAACTGATCGTGATCCGGTTTTTCCTGGTAAAACAGACGCCCCACTTTGAAGTCATGACCCGGCTCTTCAGTTCCGGTCTAATCGTATATCCGTAATCGATCAGGAAGCTCCGATACTCGTCCAGATACTTCTCCGCTCTTTCCAGCAGGATCTTATCCAGATACTTGTACAGATAACGGATCCCGTCTTCGCTGTCATCTCCGTAGCTCAGGTAGATCCTGTCTCCGGAAACGGAAGCGCTCTTCTTCCCGACCGTCCGTACCAGACGATACGGTTCTCCGAACAGATAGAAGACATCTCCTCCGTGATATTTCATCGTCGTACGCTCGCGATAGGTCATCCTGTCGTAAGCCCGATAGATCCAGTCCCGTTTACTGTCGATAAAACGATAGACCGCAAAATCCGGCATCAGGATCGGAGCACTCGCGACGATCGTCTTCCCGTCAAGACGCAGATAGAGATTTTTGATGCGTTTATGAACGATCTTTACATCGAAGCGGATCCCTTTGATTTCAACCATATTCTCATTTTAACATTGAAAAGAAAAATGGTATTATGATAGAATTATAAAGCACATGGCGGACGTGGTGAAGTTGGTTAACACACCAGATTGTGGCTCTGGCATTTCGTGGGTTCGAGCCCCATCGTTCGCC
>CADCRE010000059.1 GCA_902803785.1 uncultured Erysipelotrichaceae bacterium | reverse complement strand
GACGATGAAACAGGGAGGAGAAGTCCTCTTCGATGAAGTCACCGGTGTAGAGAAAGGCGAAGTCCTGACCGTACATTGCGACATGTCGGAAGATCAGTACGGAAAGGTCCTGATCCTGGCGACAGGGACGACACACAGGACATTGGGTCTTGACAAGGAAGATTCCCTGATCGGCAAGAGTATCCATTTCTGTGCCGTCTGTGACGGAAACTTCTATAAGGACAAGACCGTCGTGATGATCGGCGGAGGCAATTCCGCTTTCGTTGAAACGAGCCACCTGGTCGACATCGTAAACAGGGTCATCATCCTTCAGGACATGGATCATTTCACAGCCGAACAGAAACTGCAGGAACAGATCCTGAACAGAGACAATGTCGAAACGCATGTCGGCACGAAGATTCTGAGCTATGAGCTGAATGATGGGAAACTGTGCGGTGTCCGCTATCTGGAGAACGGAGAAGAGAAAGTTGCGGCATGTGACGGTGTCTTCCTGGCGGTCGGTATGATCCCGGACAACGACAGATTCAGGGATCTGGCAGAACTCGACAGCAGGGGATACTTCGTATCGGATGAATACGGTCTTACGAAGACGGACAATATCTTCGTCGCCGGAGACTGCCGGACGAAATCCCTGAGACAGGTCGCTACAGCCTGTTCCGACGGCGCCAACGCAGCGATCAAGGCCTGTGCCTATCTCGGATAGAGAACGATAAAAGCCATAGAGATATGGCTTTTAAAGTGTTCCGAATAAAAAAACAGCTGATCTTGCGATCAACTGTTTTCATCTTCCTGATAGTCGAAATTCTTTTGGGATTCTTTCACGGCATATTCACAAGCCTGAATCACAAAACTGGAGAAATACGAGTCGTTTTCACTGACTTGTCTTTCGATCTCTTCTACCAGCTCTTTTGGGAAACGGACCGTTTTATTGATCGTTTCTCTTTTCTTGTTTGGTTTAAATTCAAAGCCCATAGTAATACCCTAATTTGATTGTATTGCTTTTGAATGGAACATTCAGCCTTTTCTTTTGCGTGATTCTTTGCAATACAGAAGTTTATACCCGAAGTAACAATATATGACTCATTTCTATTTGAAAAATACCTATTCTTAACAAATACGCAGATGAAGAAACTGTTTAATAAGTGTTGATATAGATACGTATAGTATCGATACATATTCTATGTTCGATGAGGTCAAGGAGGAAAAAAAGACTCTGACGATCCCGGCCTGGCTGAACAGGCAGGCGATCCGATACGGGATCAACTGTTCCAAAGTACTGAAAAAGGCATTGATCGCGGAGCTCAAAGAGATAAGAAACAATTAAAAATGCGATCCCAAATGGGATCGCATCGTTTTTTAGAATAAGACGTCCGGATAGGTTCCGTTGTCCTTGAGGGACTGGATCTTCGCAACGACAGTCGGTTTGTCTTCCTTGTAGGTGACACCGAACCAGGAATCGTTGGAAGTCAGGACTTTGACCTTGCACTGACCGTCCTTGACCAGATATCCGACATGGTTTGGAAGCAGAGCTTCGTATTTCAGAGGATTGACCTTGATACCTTCCGGCAGTTCATTCGTGAAGATCTCATTGAGTCTTCCGATGATGGAAGGGGTGAAGCCCCAGAAGTTCATGGAAACCGGAGAACCCATTTCCATCGGCTTGTATTCGCCGTTGTCTTCATATTCGACACCGTCATGATCCTTGTTCCAGCGGATGTTCATGACTTCCTTGATGCTGGTGAGATTTCCTTCGTCATCCTTCTGGCAATAGCCTCTGGTGACGGTCCCGTTTTCACTCAGTGTCTTTTCGACCTTGTAACCGACCATGCAGTAGGTGTTGTCGTCGATGCCGCTGTGGAAGAAATCCATGACAGTTTCAAATGCGTTCCTGCCGTAGAAGTCATCGGCGTTGCATACGACGAACGGGTCGTCCTTCAGGATGTCTTTGCAGGACAGCAGCGCATGTGTCGTTCCCCAAGGCTTGACTCTGTCTTCCGGGATCGTAACGTTCTCCGGAATATCGTGAAGGTCCTGGAAGGCATATTCGACTTCGATATAAGGTCTGATCTTCTTGACCAGAGACTCTTCAAATGCTTCCTGATTCTCTTTCTTGATAATAAGTACGACTTTCTTGAAACCGGTCTTGATCGCATCGTAGATCGTAAATTCGATGATCGGTTCGTTATGGTTACCGACGCCGTCGATCTGCTTGAGTCCGCCGTAGCGGGAGCCCATTCCGGCAGCCAGTATTACCAGTGTTTCTTTCATTCCTAAATCCTCCTGATCCAAGAATTATTATATAATGGAAACAGGTAACGAGGAGTATATAATCATGGAAAAATATGTCTTAGCAATCGATCAGGGAACGACAAGCACCAGAGCGATCATCTTTGATGAGAAACAGAACGTGGTGAAAGTCGCCCAGAAAGAAGTCACCAATTTCTTCCCGCATCCGGGATGGGTCGAGCAGGATGCCAACGAGATCTGGCTGTCGACACTTTCCGTCATCGCTCAGGTCTTTGACGGCGGACAGATCCGGCCGGATCAGATCGTTTCGATCGGTATCTCAAACCAGAGAGAAACGACCGTCGTATGGGATAAGAATACCGGACTGCCGGTCTATCATGCGATCGTATGGCAGTCAAGACAGACTTCGGAGATCGTCAATAAACTGAAGGAAGAAGGACTGGAACCGTTCATCAAGGAGAAGACCGGTCTGGTACTGGATCCTTACTTCTCCGCTTCCAAGATCAAGTGGATCCGGGACAATGTACCGGGAGTCAAGGAGAATCCTGACCTTCTGTTCGGGACCATCGATACGTTCCTGCTTTGGAAGTTCACCTGCGGGGAAGTCCATGCGACCGATGTGACCAACGCTTCCAGAACACTGTTATTCAATATCCATACCCTGGACTGGGATGAAGAGCTCCTGAAGATCTTCGATATCCCGAGATCCATGCTTCCTGAGATCAAGGATACTTCCGGCATCTTCGGAAATATCGATCCGAGACATTTCTTCAATCACAGCTGTCCGATCGCTTCTTTGGTCGGTGACCAGCAGGCGGCCCTCTTCGGAGAATCCTGTTTCGAAAAAGGAAATGTCAAGAATACCTACGGCACCGGCGGATTCATCCTGATCAATACCGGTGATGATGTGATCATCTCCAAACACGGTCTGCTTTCGACTGTAGCCTGGAAGATCGGAGACGATGTCAAATACGCTCTGGAAGGTTCGATCTTCGTATCCGGTTCTCTGATCCAGTGGCTGAGAGACGAGATGAAGTTCATCGTATCGGCCAAGGATTCTGAAGAACTGGCGAATACGGTAGAAGACTCCAACGGTGTGATCGTGGTCCCGGCCTTTACCGGACTGGGTGCTCCGTACTGGAACGATCAGTGCAAGGGAGCGATCTTCGGTCTGACCAGAGGCACCAGCAGGGGACATGTGGCCAGAGCCTGCATCGAAGCGATGGCTTACCAGTCCAAGGATCTGATCCGCGTCATGGAGGAAGAACTCAACGAGAAGATCGAGTTCATCAAGGTCGACGGCGGAGCCAGTGTGAACAAGATGTTGGTACAGTTCCAGTCGGATATCCTGGAGATCCCGGTCATCCGTCCGCTGCTTCCGGAAACGACGGCATTAGGTGCCGCGAGACTGG
>CADCRE010000058.1 GCA_902803785.1 uncultured Erysipelotrichaceae bacterium | reverse complement strand
TTTTCGCGACTTCGGCAGGTTCTTTATCTGAATTATCGATCCTGAGATAGTTGTCAAAGGTGATCTCTCCTTCATGACTGACACATCTGTGGTTTCTGTCGTCATCGATCAGACGCCGGTTCGAGATTTCTGTGTCTCTTTTGGATGCCTTGTGTTTCAGCCTGTTTTCCGAAACGTTCCTCTTCAGTCTGATCTCCTGCGGAGCGATCAGTTCAACGTAGTAGAAATCCGTCCCATAGGGTTCAAATATACTCCTGACGTGCTCCAGATACTCCCATTCCGAAGGCAGATCAAAATCCATCATATATGTATAGATCATCCCGTAGTTATCGGAAGCTGCGAAGTTTCTGAAAACGACATCCCGCAGTTCCGAGATCGTTTTTCCATCGAATCTGCCGAATACCTCGATCACGGGTTCGATCGTCATGTGGTTGTGGAACAGCCTCAGATCTGTGATCTTCATCAGTTCCTGGCCAACGGTCATTTTCCCGACTGCGGCATCACCGATCATAAACACCAGTTTCATTGAGCACCTCCAGGGATCTCAGATCGTGTGTATCTATCAGACATACCTGGCATTTGAATCGGCAGTCACGATCATGATGATAATGAACATGACCGTGGATCCGATCGTGCTGACCAGCCGGATCGTCTTAACGATATTGTTTCGAACTCCGAACAGAAGAAGGACATTGGTGATGATACTGACGGCTGCAAGAACGATCTGCAGATAAAACAGGAATGTCTGACCGGAAATGTTCAGCCTTGTAGCAGGACTGCGGTGCCATTCCCGAACATCCCCTGTCGGCATCTTTACCCGGTCCGTATAGAGTTCTGTATTCAGGACAACAAGATATACGATATTCGCGATAACGGAAAGTACAGTCATCAGCATCCTTCGCTCCCTCTTTCTGTCAGTTCAAAAAAGATCATCCATTATGGTATGCATCCAGCCGACCCGCAGGTTTCGATCCGTTACTCTTTCTTATCGGATTCGGAATCATCATCATTACTGAATACGGATCAAAGCACAAGTCCGAGGCACGAACCAATGAGGAACCATAGATCGATATTGTCTGCAGCCGGACCGATCTCAGTCTTTCTTGTAGTTGGAAACGACGCTTTCAGCGACATTCATGATATGATCGCCGATCCGTTCGATATCGATCAGCATCTCGGAATAGATGATCCCGGTCGCCGTATCGGTATTGTCTTTCTTCATCCGTTCGATCTCTACATTCCTGTATTTGTAGCAGAGGTCGTCGATCAGATCTTCGTTTTTCTGTATCTGTTCCAGATAGGAAAGTTCTCCGGATTCCAGGATGGAATTCAGGTGATTGAGACTTTCCATGATGATCGTCGCCACTTCCTGGATCTCATCATAGGTATTGACCGAGAATGACAGGTCTCCGTTCACGAGGTCCTCCCCTGCTTCCGCCAGGTTGACGGCGTGGTCGGACATCCTTTCCAGATCGACGTTGATCGAGAACATGGAAGCGGCCTGTTTGGCTTCCTGCATATTGATATTGGAGGCCATCAGAAGCATCAGGTTCTTGGAGATACCTTCGTTGATCGTATTGACTACCTGTTCATTCTGATTCACTTCCGGAAGGACGGAATAGTGTTCCAGGATCGCGATCAGGCTCTTCTGGATACTGGTCTCGACCAGGTCGAACATGTTGTCGATCTCGATATTGATACCGTAGATATTGAATACGGAGTTGTTTTCGATCTTTGCAGGCTGTTCGATCTCCGGATGCAGATACTTCTTGCTTCCCTGATCCGGGATGATCATGTAGGCGATCCTGACGAACAGCTGAGCCAGCGGGAAGGCAAACAGAGTCGTTATGACGCTGACGATCGTATGCATCAAAGCGATCTGCCTGACGACATTGTCCGGAGCCATTGACTGATAGAAACGGTCAAACGGCAGCAATGTATAAAGGATCACGAACAGGATAGCTCCGAAGACGTTGTAGACGAAGTTGATGATGGATACACGCTTGGCATCCCGGTTGAAACTGAGCGATGCCAGCATGGCTGTCGTACAGGCACCGATCTTCTGACCGAGGTTGAAGAACATGACGTCCTTGATCTGGATCAGTCCGCTCTTCGCCAGAGACTGTACGATACCTAAAGATGCCGAGGAAGACTGCACGATCGTCGTGAGGGCAAAACCGACAACGATACCGATCAGAGGGTTCTGCAAGGTCGTCAGGATCCTTAAGAAGAACCGAGACTGACCGAGCGGCTGCAGACCGGATGACATGGTATCCATACCGATAAAGACGAAACCGAGGCCCATCATGATCTCGCCGATCGCGTTGATCCTGTCCTGTTTCACGAACATGATGAAGCAGACGCCGATAAAGGCAATAAAAGGTGCTACCAGTCCGACATCAAGAGCCATCAGATGGCCGGTGATCGTCGTACCGATGTTCGCACCCATAATTACAAATACAGTCTGTGCTACCCGCATGATCCCTGCATTGACAAAACTGACAAGCATACTGGTCGTTGCCCCGGATGACTGCACGAGCGCTGTGATCAGGGTACCTGCAAGCAGAGCGACAAGCGGTTTTTTCGTAAGCTTTTCCAGGATGTCCTGAAGTTTGCCTCCGGCCATATGCTTAAAACCATTTCCCATGACCTCCATGCCATAGAGGAAAATCGCCAGACCGGATAAAACTGATAAGATATCCTTGAATTGCATCTGAATATATAATAACAGAATCGGAAACTAAAATAATATACAAAGAAAAGAAAAAGCGGGTCATGCCCGCTTTTCGATCACTTTTGGATCGGCCTACAGCTCTTTCCCACAGAACGGGCAGAACTTGGCTCCTGCCGGAACTGCCTGTCCGCAGAACGGACAGTAGCTCGCTGCCGGCTGAGTCTGCTGAGTCTGCTGCGTCTGTGACAGGATGGAACCCGCAAGGTTCTGAGCCATGTTGACGTTCACGAAGCCTGTTCCTGCTCCGTTTTCATTCTTGGCTGCATCTCTCATCGCATCAGCCAGAGCGGAGATCACCGTCGCATTGGCCATAGAACTGTCTTTATTGACTGCAGCCATCTGCAGGTCTCTGATCTTCTTCTCGTCTTCTTCCGGAATACTAACGGAATTGATCGCGATACTGCCGAGAGTGATACCTCTGTCTTCCGCCCAGCACTTCTGCAGGCCTTCGGAAACAGCGCTCGTCAGTTCGACGGTATGACCAGGAAGTTCAGAATAACGGATTCCCAGTTCGGAGATCTTCGAGAAAGCTGGATTCAGCGCATTGAGCAGTTCGGCCTTCATGATAGAGTGGATCTCATCCTTTTCATATCTGTCTGCCTTGTTTCCGGCGACTTTCTGATAGAAAGTGATCGGATCGGTGATCCTGAAGGTATACTCACCGTTGCATCTGACTTTTACATCGACATCGAGACCGATGTTCTTATCTATCACTCTGAAAGGAATCGGAGTCGGTGTTCCAAACAGATTTCCCATGATCTCCTTGGTGTTGACATAGTAGACACGCTGAGACTTGTTGACA
Organism: uncultured Erysipelotrichaceae bacterium; assembly: GCA_902803785.1. GTDB lineage: Bacteria > Bacillota_I > Bacilli_A > Erysipelotrichales > Erysipelotrichaceae > Colivicinus. The sequence goes on along the minus strand of CADCRE010000058.1, from coordinate 10,582 downwards.
TCGCCGCCGTAGGTGAAACGTGCCAAAGCATCTTCAAACGTCTTCTTGATCCCTGCCAGGCCACCGTCAAAGATACTCGGAGACATGCTGGAATCAAAAGTATAGTTGCCCGGCTCTGCCGCAACTTCGAGGATATTGCCCTCTTCTACGACCAATGCACACTGGCCTTCGTTGACGACGATCCCGGAACCGTTGGTGATCACTTCGCTTGAACCGCTGTAACCCCTCTTGGTCCCCTTGACCATCAGCGTATCATTGTCCATTGAATCGCAGACAAAATAATCTTTCCAGCTATCAGACAATGTTCCGGCAACCGAACCGACCAAAGCTTTAATTAAACCCATAACAATTCCTCCTTTGATTTAATCTATTTTCTAAAAGTGTCTTCCCTGACCTCCATGGGTCGAGCCACTTGAAGAAACATGTACCGAAGAACCTCCGCCGCCCCCGTGCGAATGGTGATCGTCATCATGGACGATCCTGCTGCGGCTGACATGCTTGTCCACCAGCATATCCGAAGCACCGGTCAAAACAAAACTGTCGTTGACCACGTAATTGCGCGCATATCTCTGACGGCTGACCGTCTTCATCTTTCCCTTCATCGAGCCGGTCGTGATCAGGGATGCGATCGCTGAGATCAGGGCCGAGATCCCTACATTCCCCAGTCCGAAGCGTTTCTGTTCCTTCTCACCCGCATCCGGATCCACATCGACGATATCGCCTTTCCTTCCGGATATGATGAGTTCTTCCGTCTTGTCCGCAAAATCGCTGAAGGCCTGATAGTAATCTTCGTCGATCACGCCTTCTTCGACTTCATCCAGGATCAGGTTGAGCCCATGGTCAGTGAGAAGATCGATCGCTTCTCCCTTCGTGCTGATATAAAGGAAACGATCGTTTGGATCATCTGAATAAACAAGTACCAAGCCATCATCTCGATACCCATTGTAATCATAGAAATCATCCGAATAAGCCGCGTCCGAGATCCCTCCGGTCGAGTTGGTGGTATGGACCACAAAGTCAATCCCGTATTTTGCGGAAAGTGCGGACAGTTTCTCTTCCAGCCTTCCTCTTTCGTCACCGCTGAGAAGATAGGCATCGTCTACGATGTAACGGTATTCCGTTGCACCCTCGACCACATTGTCCTTTGCGATGATCTGAACGACGCTCCGATAGAAGGCACGGATGCCGTCACTGTAGGTCCCGGCATCGTTGTAGGCGTTCCACAGAGACGTCTCTGCATTCAGTACCGGACCCGCATGGGATCCGCTCGCCTGCAGGGAATATCCGTCTTCCGAGACCGCAAGGACCACGCTGTCCCCGTTTAAGGATGACAGGAAATCCTTCGCATAGGAAGTGACGTCTGTGATCGAACGGTCCAGGATGATGTAGATACCGGTGGAATAATCCGCTTCGATCTGCTGCAGTTCGCTTTCCAGCTGTCTGTATTCCGATGCGGATGAAAAATAATCGTTGATATCATCGACGATGATATGTTCGTCTTCGGCTTTGATGCTGAACGGGATCAGAGCGATGATCGCCGTCAACAGGAGCGTCAGGATCTTTTTCATCTGTCACCTCAGAAGATACAGTATGAACTGGATCGCACTCAGCAGTGCCGTGCCACCCAGGAAGATTCCAAGCAGGATCGAGAGATAGCGTCCTCTGTCCGTCGGCAGTTCCCCAACGAACTTTCCGGTCTGTCCGTTCATCGCGAACGGATAGATCTTTCCCTCGTATTTCACATTCAGAAGCCATACCGGATACATGACATATTCCTGTCTGCCGTTGCGGACTGCGATCTGGGTCGCAGAAGGAACGCAGGTATCATAACCGGAAGTCGTAGAACTGAAAAGAGATGCGGTCGAATTGGAGATCCGCTTGTTGGCGATATCGCGGGATTCTTCCACACCGACATCGTATTTATCTGCGTAATAGCCCGGAAGGTAATTGCTGGAGAAGACCTTTGCCTGGGATGCATCGAACGGTTCGATGGATTCCGTCAGATCATCGGCGATCTTGGAAGATGCATCGACCGGAATATCGCTGAAATTCACATTTCCGGAACGGAAGACCTTGTAGTAGCTGGTCTCGTGATAATTGTATTCCCCATCGCTCCAGGAGTGGCTCCTGGTCGCATCGAACCACATGCTGGCGGAAGCCTTTCCGTCAAAGATCCAATAAGGTACATAGATACCTTTGATCTCATCGATCACCGCTTCGGAACGGAATGCTGCAGGCAAAAGCGGTTTCCCTTTCAGGAATTCCTTGTATTTCTGCTTCGCCTGTTTCTTGTCGAACGCAAAAGGTATGACCTTCTTCGGTTTATACATGCCTGAGACGTTTCCGGTCACGACGATCGGATTTCCGCAATACGGACAGCTGCTGGCTGCCGTTGTCTCATCCGCCATGATCGTGCCGCCGCAGGAATTGCAGGTATAGACCAGAAGATCGCTGTCGTTCCACTGTTCATTGTTCACGACAAAATCCGTCTCTTCTTCGAAAAGATCGGGATCGAACGTGCCTTCACAGAACGGACATTTCAGTTTCTGTGTCTGTGCGTCAAACTCCAGTCGGCCGCCGCAGTTCGGGCATTTGAATTCTTTTAATTCGCTCATTTCTTACCCTAATTATAAACTGTATTTATCGCGTTTTAAAGAAAAAACTCATATGTCATGCATATGAGTCTAATGTCTCGGTCCAAAGGAACCGTTGCCGCCCATCGGACCGCCCCATTGCCCGGAACCGTCCGTTCCGGGCTGAGACATCTGTCCTCCGAAGCCGCCCATGCCGCCCATCATCTGGTTCGTGATCTCATCGACCTGTGTGCCGTTGATGATGATCGTGCCGCCGTTGTACTGTGCAGACTGGTCATAGTCGAATGCGGACTGTGCTGTGATATCGATCATACCGCCGTTGACGATGATGACACCGTTGGAATCGATCGCATCGGTATCGCCCTGTCCCATCGAGATGGTCAGTGTACCGCCGTTGATCTCGACGGTCGGAGTATAGAGATTGGATTTCTGTCCGGCATTGATGCCGTCATCGGTCGCGTAGATCGTCACAGTCCCGTCGTTGATCTGAATATATGTTCCTTCAATCCCTTCGTAGGCATCGATCTCAATCGTACCTGCATCGATCTGTACCATTCCGTCCGCATGGATCGCATCGTCGGAAGAATCGATCTTCAGATAACCGCCGCTGATCAGGATATCTGTGTCACTGTGGATCCCGTCATCTGCACTGTCGATCACGAAGGTCCCGTCGACGATCTCGATCTTCAGATCGGATTTGATCGCCTTGTAGGAATCTGCGGATGAGGACTTGTTTGTGGTGATCGTATAGTCGCCGCCTTCGATCCTTACCAGTCTGTATCCGTAGATACCGTCTGCACCGGAAGTGATATCGAAGGTCCCGCCGGTGATGTAGATATAGCCGCGATCTTCATCTTCGCTGTTATCGGATTTCAGGGCATCCTTGCCGGAAACGATATGGAATTCTCCGTCGGAGATCTTCAGGCAGTCCTTGCCGGAAATCCCCTGTCCCGCAACGTCGATGTTGTAGGTACCGCCGGCGATGATCAGATCATCCTTGGATACGATACCGTGATTGACATCGGAACCGAGATTCAGAGTCCCGCTTCCGTTGATCACGAGATCCGCCTTGGAAAAGATCAGAGCATCGACACTGTTGCTGTCGATCTGGGTATAGGATCCGGAATCGCTGATCGTATTCACGGTCCCTTCCGCCAGCGTGATCGTGACTTCATCGGCTTCGATGATATAAATGCCGGCGAAATCGCCTGATTCGATCGTCACACCGTCCAGAACGAGCTGGACCTTATCGTCCTTGGAGACTTCTACGATGATGCTTGCATCGTTTAAAGTTCCTTCCAGGATATAAGTCCCTGCCTTGGTGATATATACGTCTTCATTTCCCAGTTCGATATAGGTCGAACCGTTGACGGAATAGGAAGCATCGAGGTCCTTTTCCGAAAAGCTCAGGTTGGAAGCTGTATTGTCTTCCTCGGTCTCATTGACCGAGATGACGGTGCTGCATCCGCAAAGCAGAAGCAGGATCGTCATCGTCATGAATATCTTTTTCATCATAGTTCATCCCTGTTCGTTGCATTTCTGCCGCACATGATCTCCAGATTTCCGTTTCTCGTACGGATCTCGTCGATCATCTTCTTGGTCTGGCCCGCATCCTTCATGATGATCCTGTACTCCACTCTGAACAGGGAGCCCAGGGTCAAGGTTTTTACGGATTCGAGTTCATAGCTCTTGGTGTATTTCTGCAGGATCTCTTCGAAGACATGGTCGTAGTTCAATGACTCCGGAACGGTGATCTTGAGATACTTCTCATCATCGGACTGTCTGCCGAAATCGAATAAAGTCATCAGGAACATCACGGCACATAAGAGTATCGTGAAGACTCCGGCGATCGCCACATAGCCTGTTCCGCAGATGATACCGATGGTCATCGCGATGAATACCGCTACCAGTTCCTTGGCATTGCCCTTGACGGAACGGAAACGGATGAGGGCAAAGGATCCGGCGACAGAGAGCCCGACGCCGAGATTGTCGTTTACCAGCATGATGACTACGGTCTCTACTGCCGGTATCAGCACCAGTGCGCTGACGAATGATTTGGTATAGGTGTTCTTATACATGAACACGACAGCCAGGATCAGTCCCAGTGCCATACTGGCGCCGACCGCCAGCAGGAACAGGCCGAGCGTCAGTGTTCCGTTGAAAATGCTTCCGAATAAACTTGTCATGATCTTACTCCTTCCACTTCCTTCAAAAAGGCTGTACCCACCTTGGAGAATCCTCTCGGGTAGGCTTTTACTTCATCCAGGATCTGTGTCAGCCACAGAGGCATCGCATCTGCGATCTTCAGTTCCATTACCGTATCGTCCGTCAGGACCTTGTCTTTCTTGCTGCTGTGCAGGGACAGGTCCTTCATCCGGTAGGAGATGTTTCGATCGAAGGTGATACGCAGATGTTCATCTTCCTTTCCTACATAGGATGTTCGGTCACAGCCGATATAGACCATCGGATGCAGATCTGGATAGAGGTCCAGGACATATTGGATCTCCTTTGCGACCTGCGGATCTTTGAGATCGGAATGTCGGATGTCCTTCATCACTTCTTCGCAGTTGCCTTTCGTCCTTCTCTTGTAGACGATACCGTCAAATTTCTTTTTCAGTTCCACGAAGACTCTGTCTTCTTCCTTCGCATCTCCGTACGATCTCACTCTCAACTTCTCTTTATATTCCGGTTTTTCGAGTGAACGGCGGATCAGCTGAAACGTCTTCGTGTCGTAGTAGACGGACCTGATATCGGTCTGGTAATACTTGTCAGGTTCGACATACGGTCTGATCATTTCGTTCAGCTGCTGAAACTGTTCTTCATTCAGCAGGTATTTCTTTTCAAATCTCTGAAACGTTTCCATCTTCAGGTCCTCCTTATGGCTACATCTTATGGGAAAAATGTGAATTCTAACTGAACTGAACCTGAAGAAAACATGAATCATACGCTATAATTGAGACATGACATTAAAGACGAATTATGAGAACTGGTATGCGGGAGATGACTATTTCTGGGGTACGGAACCCGCAGAACTTTGTTATGAACTGATCAAACTCGTCCCGCCGGGGAAAGGCGTCAAAGTCCTCGACATCGGCTGCGGTGAAGGAAAGGACGCCGTCTTCATGGCGAAACAGGGATATGACGTCTATGCCTTCGATATCACGGAGAACGGGATCGCCAAGACGAAACGCATGGCAAAAGAAAACGGCGTGGAGATCCATGCCTTTATCGCTGATGTGAATGATTTCTCCATCAATGAGACGTTCGATATCATCTATTCGACCGGTACGATCCAGTATCTCGATGACGACAAGATCGACGGATTCTTTGAGAAAGTCAAACGCATGACGAGGCCTCAGGGCATCAACTGGTTCAATGTGTTCGTAGATAAGCCTTTCATTCCTTTACCTCCGGACTGGGATGTCGGGGAAAAGATGTGGCCTACCGCAAAACTGTTTACTTACTATCCGGACTGGAAATTTGAACGGATCGATGAAAAGATCTTCGAATGTCATTCGGGAGGGACTCCTCATATCCACTGCATGGATGTCCTCGTCGCAAGAAAAAACGCTGACTGATGTCAGCGTTTTTCATAGAATTCTTCTACCGCCTTACGGAAATCGCTGACGATCAGTTCTTCGTCCAATGTCAGGTATTTTCCGTTTTCATACAGGATCTTTCCGTCGACCATCGTCATACAGACATCTGATCCCTGGGCCGATTTGGTCAGGATGGAAAGTGTATCGAAGATCGGATACAGATGGATCTTCTTCAGATCGATCGCGATGACGTCCGCACACTTTCCGACTTCCAGGACACCGGTATCTTCCCTGCCCTGCAGTCTGGCGCCGTTGATGGTCGCCATATCGATCACCTCACGGCTCCTGATATTGGTGGCATCCAGATGATAGCCGTTATGAACGATCGCCGTGAGATGCATCTCCTCGAACATGTTCAGGTTGTTGTTGGAAGCAGTACCGTCCGTACCGATCCCGACATTGATGCCCAGATCCAGCATCTTCCGGATCGGGGCGATGCCGCTGCCAATCATCAGGTTGCTGGAAGGATTGTGCATCACGGAGACATCATGCCTCTTCAGGATCTCCAGATCATTTCCGTACGGCCATACCACATGGGCGGCACAGGTCGGATTTTCGAACGTTCCCATCTCCTCGAACCATTCCACCGGAGTCTTTCCGTATCTCTGGATACATTCATCGACTTCCTTTTTCGTTTCGCTCAGATGGATATGCATCCGACCGCCGTTTTCTTTGCATAGGCGTGAATACTCTTTTACGATATGCGGCTGATTGGTATATTCCGCATGGATGGAGAAATCGACCTTCAGCCTGCCGTCACAAGTATTGTGATATTTCTGATAGAAATCAAGGGAGACAGGGATCATACTTTCCTCGATCTTCTGATCTTTATTGAAACAGACGATATACTTATTCAGATTTGCCTTGATCCCGGAATCCGCTACCGCCTTTGCGGTCTCTTCCGGAAAGAAATACATATCGGTGAAACTGGTGACACCGGATGCCAGCAGTTCCAGGATCGCATAATAACTCGAGATGCGGATCTGTTCCGGGGTCAGTTTCGCTTCGATCGGAAAGACGCATTCATTGAGCCAGCGGTCCAGAGGAAGACCGTCGGCGATGCCTCTTAAAAAGACCATCGGCGTATGCGTGTGGGAGTTGACCAGTCCCGGCATCAGCAGTTTATCCGAGAAGTCGCGTTCTTCCGTATATTTCTTTTCCGGCTTTTCTGTTCCGATATAATCGATATACTTTCCTTCGACTCCCAGATAGGCATGATGCAGTGTCTCATAGTTCCCGTCTTTGCGGACGAGGATGTCGGCATTCTTAAATAGCAGTGACATATCCCCTCCTAAAACATCCTTTTATGTTTGAAGTATTGGTATACTACACCGGACGCCAGCAAGGCGACGATGACGATGATCGGAAAAGCAAACGGAGACTTCTCGAACGGAACGCCGTCGATATTCATACCGTAGGCATCGAACACCATGCTCGGGATGGAGATGACGACCGCAGCGATCGCGATGAACTTCTGGATGACGTTCATGTTGTTGGAGATGATGGAGGAATAGGCATCCATCATACCGTTGATGACGCCGCTGTAGGTGTCCGCCATCTCGGAAGCCTGTTTGTTTTCGATGATGACATCTTCCAGAAGGTCCTCATCCTCTTCATAGCGGGTGATGGCAGCGGATTTGGTCAGTTTTTCCAGGACGGCATTGTTGCCTTTCAGTGAAGTCGTGAAATACAGAAGGCTTCGGCCCAGTTCCATCATTTCCAGAAGAGCCGGATTTTCAACGGAACGGTGCAGGACGACTTCCAGCTGTTCGGACTGTTTATTGATCTGACGCAGGCTCTTGAGATAGAGCTTCGCATTCTCCAGCAGGATCTGCAGAAGCATCCTGGTCTTCAGTGTCGTATCGATCGTGGTCTTCTTTCCCTTTCCGGCAAAGCTCAGAACAGGTGTCGATTCCAGACAGACGGTGATCATTGCGGATTTCGCGATGATGATGCCCATAGGGATCGTCGTAAAGCGACTCTTTCCGTTTTTGTCTTCCGTTGCCGGGATATCTACCAGGACCAGGGTATAGTTGTCTTCTTTCGTGATACGGGATGCCTCTTCTTCATCGAGTGCAGCACGCAGATCATCCGGTTCGATCTGATATTCTGTTTCGATCTCGACGAGTTCTTTCTCTGTCGGATGGATCATGTTGATCCAGCATCCCTTCTGAGGTTCATCGATACTTTCCAGGACGCCGTTTTTTGTGATATAGATCTTGACCATACGCAATCTTCTCCCCGCTTATATGCATTATAAAAACTTTCTTAATACTATTTTATTTGATTAAGAACAAAAAAGACAGATGAAAAGATCAGGAAACGAACTCTGTATCGACGTTTACCAGGATCTCATTATCCGGGTAGAACTGTTTTAAATATGCGACAAAATCACAGATGACCGATTCGAAATCGTTCGTTTCAAAATCGACGACGAGATCGCAATAGATACGGTCGGTCTGTTTATCGAAATACACCGCATGGTAGCTGCGGATATGTTCATGCTTTTTCACGTAATCGGCGATCTGCTGATGCAGTTTCTTGGAGATCTCGCTGTCCTTGTCGACGGCATAGATGCCGAAGACCATCGCGATATGATATTCCTCATAGATCCTGATCTGCAAGGCGTGCAGGACGTCATAGATCTCACCGATCGTATAGTTATGGTCGATCTCCAGGTTGCAGGAACCGGAATAGGTCTCCGGACCGTAGTTGTGCAGGATCAGATCTACTGCGTTGATAACGCCTTTCGTACTGCGGATCTCATGATAGAGTGTGTTCGCAAGTTCACGGTCTGCCGGCTGACCGAGCAGTTCGGAGATCGTACGCGACAGGATCTCAAAGCCCGCTTTCAGGACCATGACAGAAGTGAAGATACCCGCAAAGGCATCGATCGAGATCCCGAAGAGCAGAAAGACGAGGGCTGAAAGGATGGTCGTCAGAGAGATGAAGGAATCGTTGCGGCAGTCCATTCCGATCGCTTCAAGTCCGTCCGATCCGACGCGTTTTCCCTGTGCGATCGTGTAGTTTCCCATCATGAACTTGATCACAGCCGTCACTGCGACGACGATCAGAGAGAAATAGGAGATGTTCAGTTCTTCCGGTTCAAAGACCAGCTTGACTGCGTTCACCAGCAACTCCCCACCGGAGACCAGGATAATGATCGAAACAGCCAGACTCGTCAGATATTCGACTCTGCCGTAACCGAACGGATGCTTGGCATCTCTCTTTCGGTTTGCGAGCTTGTTTCCGACGAAAGTCAGAACGGAAGACATCGCATCCGTCGCATTGTTGACACCTTCGGAAATGATGGCGATCGAGGAAGCGAGTACGCCGACGATGACCTTGAATAAAGCGATGATCAGATTGACTGCGATATTGAGGAAAGAAACTCCGGATATCGTTCCCTCTCTGGTCTTCATATCGATATTTAACAGTTTTAAGATTCCATTCATAATTATCACCAAAATATATTATAAGGCTCTGCACGATGCAGAGCCATGAAAATGCTTCTTATCTTAAAGATTCAGTTTACGCTTTCCACAGACCGTGGAGATTGCAGTAGGCATAGACTGCCTCCACTTCGTCACCTTCACAGATGGCGAAGCATGTCTTAGGTGCTTCTCCCGGTTTCAGAGCTTTGCGCTGATTGCCCTGTTTCGTCTTCAGCAGGACCCATTCGATATAGTGTTCTTCACTCATCGGATGTTCGATAGAACCGACAGTCACAGTGACCAGATTGTCCTTGACCTCATAGACCGGAACGTGTTTTTCGACTGCCGCATCCGTTGAACAAGGTACCAGTTCTTCCATCGGTTCGCCGCAGCACATGACCGGACATTTCTTCTTGTCCACCATAGCCACCATCTGACCGCAGTGTTTACAACGATAAATTCTGACTTCCATTCTTTTTTCCTCCAACTCAATTATACTATATCGTTCCTTTTATCAGAAGCTGTGTCCGCCGCCACCGCCGGATGAACCTCCGCCTCCGCCTCCGGAGTAACCGCCTCCTCCGCCGCCGGAGTAACCGCCTCCGCCTCCGCCGCTTGAACTCGACTCATAATGACGGCTGACCTTCCGTTTCAGCATCTTCTTCGACAGGACGCGTACCGCCGCATTCGATGTCATGGCAGGACCGGTCACGCTTACCTCCGCATCCTCTTTTTTCCTGTGTACTGTCAGGAATACGAAGTTCAGTAACAGAGCTGAAACGGAAGCGATCAGCGCATTGGAGATATATTTCATCGGCTGAGCGATCTTTCCGCCTTTCAGAAGGATGAGTGCCTGATCGAAGACATCGGCAGCACATCCGTAATAATCGGCTGCGCTGGCTTTGCGGTAGACATTGTCCGTGATCGTATTGGCGTAGGCCTTGTTTACGACGCG
>CADCRE010000057.1 GCA_902803785.1 uncultured Erysipelotrichaceae bacterium | reverse complement strand
TTCGACAGGCTGATAAGCTTCATATTCCAGATGAAATATCTTTTCTGTCAGCAGAAGGCACCAGTGATCCGAAAAGTTCGCCAGCAGCAGAGTCGCTGACAGCATCGCCAGCAGGATCAGATAATTATTCTGTGTGACTGAATACATCCCTAATGCAATTATAATACATACCAGCAGCATAAAAAAGTAACGGACCGTACGGAATCTCTTCCCGCTCTTTTCACTGATCTTCATCTGCTGATGACAGTGATCGCAGGCTACAGTCTCCTGTATCTGTTTTCCTGTAAAATGCATTTCCTTGCCGCAACGGGCACACTTTACCATCTTGGTCATACGAATATCCAAAATTTTGTATTTTCACTTATAGTTTACTATCGATAGATAGATTTGTAAACAGAAAATCAATATCTCGGGATGATCCTGTCTTCCAGGACCAGTTTCTGTATATTCAGGACTGTCGAAACATCGATCAGTTCCTTTAAAAGACTGCCGATCTCCTTATGTTCCTTCGAAGAGACCACGACCGCTTCCGTATTGGCCGGATCGTATCCTTCGATATCCACATAATGGATCGGAACTTTCTTATCCAGTACCTCATCGACATTCATCACCGTCGCATCGATGGTACCGTTCTGTACACATTCGATCGTTCTGGAATATTCGATCGGTACATATTTCACGTTCTTTCCCTGACAGACGATCTCCGTCAGACGGATCTGGTCATAGGAAGTCTCATCGATCCCGATCTTCATCCCGTCCTTCACACCGTCATTCTTCCTGTCATGAAGCATCACCACGTGCTTCCCGGTATAGGAACCTTCACCGAAACTCAAAGCGATCTCCAGACTGTCCTTTTCCCGGATGTATTCTTCCGCCGCATAACGCGAAACGATCGCGAAATCATACCTCCCGTGATCGATCATCGACATCCGGCTCTTCGATCCGCGCATGTAGGCGAGGTCGAGCGGTGTACTGTCCCGATTCTCTCCCGAGATGATGATCCCGGAAGCCAGCCCCTCATATCTCTTTGAATAAGGCAGAGGCATAGCTCCCACCAGATAGGTGATCCCCGCAAATTCCAGAAGGATCGACTGATTCTTGTATACCAGATAGGAACCCAGATGGCCCTTGGATTCGATCCCGATCGCCTTGGAGTTGATCAGATTCTTCATCGCATTCTGTATCGTACCTCTGGCGAAATTGATGCGGTCTGAAAACTCGGTGATCGTCGGGATCCTGTCACCGATCGCATAGTTCATCAGTTCCCTGGACAACTTCATCGTCGCTGTCCCGTTCTTGCTTAAAAGCTGTTCCCGGATCATTCCTCTTCGTCCTTTGCGATATCCTTCACTCTCGCATTCAGATACTTCAGAAGTTCATCTCTGTTCACCTTCAGACCGATCCCAAAAGCACCGCCGCTGATCTCGATCGTCTCATGATCCATGACTTCTTTATCGAAATAGATCCCCTGATTCTTCTTCACCCCGACCGGAGAGACGCTTCCCCGTTCATAGCCGACCAGTTTCAGAAGATCTTTCACATGGACCATCTCCAGATTCTTGACCCCGATCTGTTTCGCACATTTCTTCAGATCGATCTCATCCGCCACGCTGATGACACAGATGTAGATGTCATGTTCATGACATAAAGCCAGTGTCTTGTAGCACTGTCTGTATTCCAGTCCCAGAAGATCCGAAACGGCCTCTCCCGAGAATTTATCCTTATCGATGGTATATTCCAGGACTTCGTATTTTATCTTTGCCCGGTCCAGCATCCGCATCGCATTCGTCTTCATCAGTGCAGAGCCTCCCGATACAGTTTCTCGAGATCCTTAGGCAGAGATCCTTCGACCTCCATCGTATCTTCCTTCAAAGGATGATACATCTCGATACTTTCCGCAAACAGTCCCATACGGATACAGAGATCGCTCTTTTTCCCATACAGTTCGTCGTTCAGGATCGGATGTCCGATCGAAGCCAGATGGACCCGGATCTGATGTGTCCTTCCCGTTTCCAGTGTGCACATCAGGACCGAATAGTTCTTTCTTCTGTTGCAGGCGACACAGCGGATCTTCGTGACCGCGTTCTGTCCGCCCTTATGAACGATCCTCTTGGAAGAATCGTGACGGTCCTTGCCGATCGGCTTATCGATGGTCTGTATCGTGCCCACATCCATCTTTCCCTCACAGAAGGCAAGATAGTTCCTGCGAATCTGTTTCTGAGACAGAAGCTGATCCAGAAGCGGCTGAAAGACCGGTGATTTCGAATAGACCACCAGACCGCTCGTCTCCTTATCCAGGCGGTGGATCGGAAGCGGAACGATCTCATCCCGATCATAATAATAGGACTCCACGATCTTCGTCAGAGTCATCTCGCCGTTTCCGTCGCTGTGTACCAGCAGGTCCTTCGGCTTGTTTACGATCAGAAGGATCTCGTCTTCATAGACAACATCCAGTTTCAGATCGAGTTTTTCCTTCTTCTTCTCCTCGGGATAAAGACAGAGGTCCAGGTTCAGTCCGACGATATCGTCTTCCCGCTTGACCGGATTTCCGTCCAGAAGGATATGTTTGTTCTGAATGAGAAGATGCTGGATCTTCTTTGATGGGATGTAGCTGTCGAAAAACTCCTGGATCGTTTTCACAAACAACGAATCCACGGAGATATGCAGCCATCTTCCGTCCAGTGTATATTCCATGACTCCATTATAACAGAGCGCGATGTTATAATGATTCTATGATCACGCAGATCTATTCCATCCAAACGGTCGAAGAAGCTCTCGACTGTATCGAATGCGGTGCCGACTACATCGGATTGGCCGTCGATACCGGAGCTTCCCTTCCCAATCAGGTCTCTCTTTCTGAAGCGAAGGAGATCTTTTCCACGATCGGCGATCGCGCAAAGAAAGTCCTGATCTGTGTCACACCTTCCGAAGAACCGCTCTATGAGCCGATCTCCTTCCTGCATCCGGACGTCATCCACATCTGCGGATATGACTTCCATGCGACTCCGGAATTCGTTACACGGATGAAGGGGTTCCAGCCCGGGATCGAAGTCCTTCAGGCTGTCGGCATCGAAGATGAATCGTCCATCGAAGAAGCAGTCTACTACTCTTCCTTCTGTGACACCATCATCCTGGACTCCGTCGACCGCAACATCAACGGCATCGGAGCCGCCGGTTTCACCAACGACTGGGACATCGACGCAAAGATCGTCGAACTCTCCAGATGCAAGGTCATCCTGGCCGGAGGACTCTCCCCGGACAATGTACGAGATGCCATCCTGAAAGTGAAGCCATGGGGCGTCGATTCCTTCACAAAGACCAGTGACATCCTTCCTGACGGCACCAGCCGTAAAAACAAAGAAAAGGTAAAGGCCTTCATCGAGAACGCAAAAGAGGCTTTCAGAGAGATCGCACATGAGTAAGGTCCTCTGTATCGGTGATGCCTGTGCGGACATCCTCCTTCCCTACGGAGAGGCATTGAAACAGAAAGACGTATCTGCCTCCTTCTCCTGCGGCGGAGCCAATGCGAACACCGCATACGCCTTAGGAAAGCTGAACATCGATACTGCCTTTGCGGGAAAAGCGGGAAGAGACCTCTACGGTCTGACCATGAAAGAAGAACTGAGAAAAGTCGGAGTCAATACCGATCATTTTCTGATCGACGATTCCCTGGTCTCCACCCAGATCCTGATCGTCATCGATTCAAACAACGACCGCTTCCCGTTCCTGATGCCCAAGGAAGATCCTTCCTATCTGCGGATCTATCCGGAAGATCTTTCCGGCATCGATCTGAGCGATACGGAATACATCCTGACCAACGGAATGATGCTGTTTGACGATCCTGCTGCTTCCTCGATCACGTCTCTCCTCAAAGAAGCACACAGACAAAACGTGAAGATCCTTCTGGATATCAACTTCCGCATCGAGACCCGGAACAAGAACAGAAAGTATCTCGATCAGGTGATCGAGCTCAGCGACATCATCCTCGGATCCATCGAAGATGACTTCCTTCCTCTGACCCATGCCGAAAGTATGGAAGAAGCCCTGAAACATCTCGATCGAAACAGGATTATCGTCGCACACGATTCCAAAGGTTCGACCGTTTATACAAAGGAAGATCTCTTCCACTGTGACAGTTACAAAGTCGAAGTGAATAATACCGTCGGAGCCGGAGATGCCTTCAATGCGGGATTCTTATACGGACTGGTCCGTCATGAAGATCTTGACCAATGCAACCACTATGGCTGTGCCGTTGCGGCTCTTTCCGTCACAAAAAGCGGAGCCAGAAACACCCCAAACGAAGAAGAACTTCTCCGTTTCCTGAACAAAAACTGAGTCCTATCTTTATTTATCCTTTATAATAGAGGTATGCAGGCGTGGTTCAATGGTAGAATCCGACCTTCCCAAGGTTGTGACGCGGGTTCGATTCCCGTCGCCTGCTCCATATTGTGATGTGAAAAGCCTTATTTTTAAAGGCTTTTTTATTATGGTTATAGTATTTTTGGGAACAACCATCCACGTTTTCGTTGTTTTTCTGTATCAAACCGGTAAAGCCACTTCCATTATCAAAGGCTCATGAAGACACATGCGCATTGCTGCGTGATATGTTATTTCAATGAATTACCTGGTACAGGGGGTATGCCTCTGTTTTTTCCATTTGCCTTCAATAGATAGAAGCAGTACCTCATATTCTGCTATTTTTTTCAATTACGGAAATATACGTTTGATTATATTCTTGGAAGAACCAACAGGAAAAGAGTCGACAGATAATCACTTAATTATTCCTCTATGCATCTACAGGTCGCTTTGATAGAAACCCCACTAAATGCTATATTATAAATGTACGTGTTTTCTGCAAACACAGAAAGAAAGGGAGTGTTGGTAGCACTCCCTTTCTTATTGAACGAACTTCTGTTTTCTTTATCGGCTCTTCATCACGACCGCCTGATACGGACGGAGGAAGACCTTGTTTCCTTCCTTCTTCAGACTGTTATAGTTGTTCAGAACGACTTCGCTGTTTCTAAACTCTTTCGGGATCTCATATCCGGTCTCTTTCTTTGAGAAGTTGCCGATGATGAAATATCTGTTTCCTTCATATTCTCTGCTGTAGGCGATGATCCTTCGATTCTCATGATCGTATTCCTTCGTCTCACCATAGATGAAAGTATCGTCTTCTTTTCGGAACTTCAGCAGTTTCTGATAGAAACGGTAGATCGACTTTTCACTTTCCAGATCCCGCTTTACGTTGATATCCCTATAGTTTGAATTCATGCGCTGCCACGGTTCATGACCTCGATTGAATCCCGCATTGACGGAATCATCCCATTGCATCGGAACACGCGCATGGTCTCTGGCACCGTAGTTGATGAGAGAGAAGGCCAGCTTCTTCGGCATATGATAGGAGGTCATCAGATCATAGACAAAATGTGAGACCGGATCCTTCATATCGTCGATGTTCCGGAAGTCGGCGTTGGTCATGCCGATCTCCTGACCCATATAGATGAATGGAGTACCGAAACCGAGATAGGTGACGGTCGCCAGGAAAGTCGCCGCTTCATAACGGTAATGTTTCGTATCGATGGAGAAACGGTTCACGCATCTCGGATTGTCGTGATTCTCTAAGACCAGTGTGTTCCATCCGTCTTTATAGTAGGTCTTCTGCGGTCCCAGCAGTCCTTCCTTGAACTGTTTCAGATCGAACGGTTTCCGGAAGAACTTCATGTCATTGATGTTGTCGGAAGCCAGGTGGGCGAAGTTGAAGATCGTATCGAGTTCCTTATTGTCCTTCCTGACATACTCATAGGCCGCTTCTGCAGACGGATGGAAAGATTCTCCGACCGTATAGCTGTCATATAATCCTAAGGCTTTCTCGTTGAGTTCTTTCAGGAATTCGTGCATGCGCGGACCGTCGACATAGAACGGGGCACCCTTCTGGAAACTCTTGGAATGATCGTCTGCGAACGGATAGACCTTCGAAAACATATTGAAGACATCGAAACGGAAACCGTCGACACCTTTCTTCAGCCAGAAATTCAGGATATCGATGATCTCTTCCCGGACTTTCGGATTCTCCCAGTTGAGATCCGCCTGTTCCTTACAGAAGAGATGAAGGTAATATTCATCGGTATCACCGATCCTCTCCCAGGCAGATCCGGTAAAGGTCGACTGCCAGTTGGTCGGAGGAAGGAGCTTGCCTTTTACCTTCTTTCCCTTACGGATGAGATAGTAATCGCGATATGGAGAGTCTTTGGAAGAGATCGCATCTTTGAACCACGGATGTTCCGTAGAAGTGTGGTTGATGACCATATCCATGATGACCTTGAGATCTCTTTTATGACATTCCTCCAGAAGACGGTCGAAATCTTTCATCGTTCCGAACTTCTCATCGATGTCGCGGTAATCGCTGATATCGTATCCGTAATCATAATCCGGAGATCTGTATAACGGAGAGAACCAGATCGCGGTCACTCCCAGATCCCTGATATAGTCCAGTTTGGAGATGATACCTTCGATATCTCCCCATCCGTCATCGTTGCTGTCCATAAAGCTGAAAGGATAGATCTGATAGACGACAGCTTTCTTGTACCATTCTGTTTTCATTGTATTGTCCGTCCTGTTTCTACCTTTTATTGTAACCCCGAAACAGGATTCGATACAGAGTGCTCTTGGTGATTTGACTTATCAGTATAAAGGCAAGAAAAACCAGGCATATTATGAATTGATAGGTGACGTTCAAAATGGTATACTATATATGCTTATATCATCTGCGAAAGCAAAACGAAAGGGAGTGTTGGTAGCACTCCCTTTCTGCTGGACCCGCTCGCAAAGTTGTACTACTTATTTACGATCTTGATCGTATAATACAAGATCGTAATGAGATAAAACAGGATGTCTATTTTATCCATACGCTCATATCCTCTGCGAACCGACCCAGCGAGATAAAATGAATTCATAAGCTTTTACCTCGATCTATAATACGTACAAAAAAGAGACTTTCCTTACCGGAACAGTCTCCTTTTTGTTTTGTCTGTAAGATCGATCTTAATCTCCGTAATGATAGAGTTCGTACAGCAGTTCTTCCTTCGTAAAGACAGGCCAATGTCCGCCGATACACCATTCCACATCCAAGGATTCGATCGTATCGATGAACTGTTTCTGAAGGTCCGGATCGGCGATCCAGGTCGGGAAGACACCGGACAGCGCATCTCCGAAGAAGAGGACCTTTTCTTCCGGAAGAAGGATCAGAGTGGAATCGCTGGTATGGGAAGAAGGAGCCTGAAACAGTTCGATCTGCGTGTTCCCCGCATTCAGATGCAGACGGTCTTCAAAGATGATATCTGCCTCTTTGACGACGATCGGTCTGTCATCCTTGTATTCCAAAGCGATACTCGGATCCAGTTCCAGGAACTTCCTGTCGTTTTCTTCCGATCTCTTTGCGATGAAGTCTTTGAGATACTCGTTCGTCTTCCTGTTTGCGACCGAGAGTCCGTGGATCGCATGCATCCCGAAAGAATGATCCCAATGCCAATGGGTGATCACAGTCAGAGACGGAAGCAGAAGTCCGTGTTCTTTCAATGCATCATAGAATTCATTCACATGCGCATCGCTGTGGCCCGCATCGATCGCTACCGAGAAATCATCTCCTCTGATATAGCCCAAAGCCGGTCTGTCTCTGTCCGTATCATATTCGGAATACCATATCTTGTCGCTCAGTCTGTACAGTTCCATCGTTCTTTGTCCTTTTTCTTTATTATAGATCAGAAAGGAAAAGGCTTCTGTCTTTTCCCGACAGAAGCCTTTTCTTACAGAAGCTCAGAGACAAAGACTGAGTTCCTTCACGAAGTAGTCGGGATTCGGGATCTCACGGCCTTTTTCCCGTTTTATCGCTGCCGGGATCGACGCCTTGAAACGCAGGGCCGAATCTTTCAGCAGCGCGAGATAGAGGACCTCCTCTCTTTTTCCCTTCCTCTTACAGACGACGTAAGCTGTATGATACATCCGGGCACTCAGCTCTCTCACCGTATCTTCCGAGAGACCGGGAAGCAGATGCATATACATGCGCTCACCGAAGAAGAATTCGCAGTTTCCTTCCTTCAGGGAAGCGTTCATTCTTTCGAGAAGTCTCTTTCTGGAGATCTCGTCACTCTCACAGGAGTACTTCACCGCTCTCTCTTCCCCGGTCAGAAGGTTTCTCAGTTTCACGATTACAAATGTTTTTGCCATAAGGCCTCCTTTCTCGGATACAACAAAAAAGATCCGATTTCATAGGGATAGACTCATCCTATCCACTATGTCTTCAGATCTTTTTCAGGTAAGTTTTAACACAGATCCCTGTGCAGATATATCATATCAGATCTGTACAGGATCACAATAGTCCGACTGCTGAAACTGTGCCAAGTTTATTTATCCGATATAAGATCGCAGGCAGATAAGCATCAAAAGGGTAAGCCATAAAGAAAGGGAGTGTTAGCAGCACTCCCTTTCGTTTCTTCTCGCGAAGTTGTTCCATCTGCAGTATACCATATACAAAGACAAAACGAGATCGGTCGATGCGATAAATATACAGAGCTCCTTCATAAAGAAAAGCCTTTACAGGCTTTCTTTTGTTTCGAGAGGTTCCGGCTTTTCGTTGATCTCTTTCCTGAGGCGGAACAGAATGACCGCGGATATGATCGCTGAGATCAGCGCCAGGACACCCAATACGGTGAATGTGACAGCCAGCGTCGACAGTGTCATACGGTCTGCGATCAGGGAGATCCCGCTCAGCAGCAGGAACAGGATCACGTTGATGTATTTCAGATAGCGGATCGTGTCTGCGTGAGAGGACTGATTGTCTTCCGCGATCCTGGTCAGGACTGTAAACAGTTCGAACATGTAGACCGCTGAAAGGATATTGGCGACGCTTTTGACGATCGACAGAGGCAGATCCAGGCCGAAGAGATCGAATGCCCACAGAGCCGCCGATACGATGATCAGAAGCAGAGAGATCAATTTCAGATACTTCTTCTTTTCCACATAAGTTCCGAACTTGTCGAAACCGACATATAAGAGGATCCACCCGATGAAATCCGGGGTAAAGTTGATCGTGATCGTATCCAGGGTGATGTTGATGTTTATCAGAGTGAATAAGAAACCAAACGCCACGAAGGATAACGCTTTTTTGATGTTCATGCAATTCCTTTCTTTTTCCCAAATGTATAGAAAGTTTACAATTTTGGGGAAAATTGTGTACTTTCTTATTGTATCCTTTTCAAATGATAAATCAAGAATAAGAAAAGGCCGCACGGCTTAGCCGTACGGCCTTCGTCGTTTCCTGTTTTCAGTTCATCGGAGTCGTCCAGTAACTCTGCTGGTAGAGATCCTTCAGTTCATAAGTCGCAAGCGTCTTGTAAGAAGAGATATCCACATCTCCGAGGTAGAGTTTGTCTTTGATCTGCAGTTCCTCTCCCAGCTTGTGATTGTCGACGAAGTTTCCGTCGTAATCGTAGAAGTCGCAGACAAAGGACAGCCTGTCTTCCGGATTCAGCTGCGTCAGATTTTTGGCTACGACGTCCGTTTCGCCGTTGTAGTCAAAGGTAACGCCGATCACTTCGATCCCCACATCGTCGATCCGAACGATCAGGTTCGCATAGGTATCGTTGTACAGGACAGGGATGCGTCCGTAACTGATCATCTCGTCTCCTTCATCGATATGGCTCAGGTAGTAGTAAGGAACGACCTGCCAGTTCTCTTCGTCGTTGGAGGCTGCCAGCCAGGTCAGATCGGAGATCTCGAGAAGTGCTCCGTCTTCCGCTTCGAACCAGTTGTCTCTGCCCAGATCGATATATCCTGTTCCGTCATCGACGAAGACGTTGAGGCGGATCTCATCCAGCAACGACCACTGTTTGTCGGTCATGGCGATCTTTCCGTCCTTCCAGGTCAGATCCGCATCGAAATGGTTCTCTGCGATGTAGTCGGTCAGGTTGCGGTCGATGCCGTCTCTGAACAGGAGATCCAGAAGGCTGTAGTAGCCGCTGTAGCTGCTGTCGGAACTGTAGGAACCGCCCATGAAGGCATCCAGGAGTTCATAGACCAGGTCGGAACTGTCCTGAGAAGAATAGTAGCTGTTTCCGCTGTAGCCGTTATAGGACTGATAGGCACTGTGGGAACCGCCGGAAGCGACCTGTCCGGAACTTGCGTATTTCACGAAGTTCCTGACGCATTCCGAATATTCCGCATTCATGTCGATCTGACTGTAGGTATTCAGTACGGAATTCACATATCTGGATGAGCGGTATGGGAAATAGATCGACAGACCGTAGGAGTCATACATATCGCTCGTGGTGTTGTTGTACTTGATGCAGTTTAACAAGGTCTTGGCCAGTTCATTGCCTTCGCTTGTACCGACGTTGGTCGCCAGGTCGACGAGGTCGACCAGATCCGCATAGGAACTCTGTGCGAATTCTCTGGATCCGCTGCGGGCGGAAGCGATCGTCCTGTAGTTGTTTCCGGTGATCATTCCCGTGGTCGATGTAGCGAATGCGCTCAGTTTGGAAGGAACGGTCGCAGACAGTTCTGCCAGGTCGACGACGGAAAGGGTCGCGCTCTGTCCGGAAGTCTGTTTCTTACATGTGCTGACGAAGGAATCGGCGATGTTCTTGCCGATCTCGATCGTAGGCATCGAAGTGTTCTTTGAAAGGGCTGAGAGCCAGTCGGTATAGTACCAGCCGATGCCCGGTTCGGATTCCTCGGAAGCGATCAGATAGTCTGCATGTTCTGCCAGCATCAGTGCCGCTTCGGTATTGGCCATCAGGCAGGCATCGAAGCCGATGAAGTCAAAGGAGACATCTGCTTCTGTCAGAGCCTGATCGATCTGTGCCAGAGACATGGAACCGAGCTTCTCATATTTCTCATCATATCCGTATCCGCCGACCGAACCGCTGCCGTGATCCCACATGATCAGTTCATAACGGTTGGCTTCATAGTTTTCGGTCGCCCATTCGATAAAGCTCACTAAAGTGTCCGGATCCACCATAGAACCGGTCCCGGCATTCTTGACCAGCTGTTCCAGCTGACCGTTTCCGGCGACGCGATAGATCTGGTTGACACTGCTGGATACGACCTGATTCTGCCATCTCGAACATCCTCCGGTGTATACCAGGAGATTGATGTTGTCGGCGATCGTCGCAGAAGCCATTTCCTGCAGGTCATAGGTACCCATGGCGTTGTGTGATTCCAGGTCGGAACCGCACATGTATACCATGATCGTGATCACATCCTTGTTGTTGCCGAGGATCTTCGTCCTCTTGGCCTTCACTCCGGAGGCGACGCTCGTATTCAGTGCACCGACATTGCTTCCCAGTTTCCAGTTGCCGGAATAACCGGAACTCAAAGCCGTATAGTAATCCATGAAGCCGGCCTTGTCGTCGTCTTCTTTCGTATCTGCCGGAGTCTGTGTCTCCGCCGGTGTCGGAGTATTGCTGTTTGCGGTATT
>CADCRE010000056.1 GCA_902803785.1 uncultured Erysipelotrichaceae bacterium | reverse complement strand
GGGGGGCAGATTCGAACTGCCGAACCCGTGGGGAGCTGATTTACAGTCAGCCGCGTTTAGCCTCTTCGCTACCCCTCCACAGACTTGCTTGTGCGTTCACCTCTACCTGATGAACGCTTAAAAATAATATCATAAAAACAGCGTTTATGCAATAGGATAGAAGGGATAAAAATGATGGGAAAAGGTATGGGCTGTTTTCTGGAAGATGAAGTCAAACTCTGTTATTATTGAGATATACGCGGAGGTTTAGGATGGAAAAGGCAAAAGTCTATTTTACGAGAACGATCACACCGGAAAAGGTCGTAGAGATGTATGAACTGCTTGGCAAGGCTCTTCCGGGCAAAGTGGCAGTCAAGCTGCACTCCGGAGAGCAAGGGAATAAGAACTATCTTCGCCCTGAATTCGTGAAGCCGATGGTCGAGCACGTCAAGGGGACTGTCGTAGAATGCAACACGGCGTATGAAGGTGCGAGAAATACGACGGAGAAACACCTCCATCTGATCCATGAACATCATTGGGATGAATACTTCGATTTCGATCTTCTGGATGCGGAAGGACCGGATATCAAGCTGCCGGTCCCGAACGGAAAGACTCTGAAAGAGAACTATATCGGCAAGAACTGGGCAAAATACGATTCCCTGCTGGTACTGTCTCATTTCAAGGGACATACGATGGGCGGATACGGCGGAGCTCTGAAACAGCTGTCGATCGGCTGTGCTTCTACAGTCGGTAAAGCTCTGATCCATTCCGGCGGTACCGATCCGAATCAGTACACCTGCTGGGATCATGCAGTCACGAAAGATCCGTTTATGACTTGTATGGCGGATGCGGCAGGAAGTGTCGTCGAATACTTCAAGGGCAATGCGGCATACATCAACTGTATGGTGAACCTTTCCGTCGACTGTGACTGTGACGGCAATGCGTCTGCACCGTGCATGAAGGATATCGGTATCCTGTCATCTCTGGATCCGGTCGCACTGGACAGAGCCTGCATGGATCTGATCATCGCATCGGATGATCCGGGAAGAGATGAGTTCCTGGAGAGAGTCAATTCCAGACACGGTCAGGTGACGATGGATGTCGCGGCAGAAGAAGGCTACGGCACGAAGGAATACGAACTCATCGAAGTAGAATAAGAAAAACAGAAAAAGAGATAAAACAGGCGGAGCGATCCGCCTGTTTTGGTGTTTAGTATTCCAGAAGGTCGTCTCCCTGGGCAGGACAGACGTAGATCGAGACATCATCATTTTCCAGGATGTCTCTTGCGGTCTGAAGGGCGATCTCAGGAGTGTTGTTTTGAAGGGAGAGATGTGCCAGCAGGAAATGTCTTGTGCCTGTTTTGGAGAGAGTTTCGATTGTCTCGGCACATTCGACATTGGACATATGTCCATACCTGGACAGGATCCTTGCCTGCAGCTGTTTCGGATACGGTCCGTGTTTCAGCATCTCCACGTCATGATTGGATTCCAGGATGACCACATCGCAGCCTTCGAGCTGTCTCAGGAGCATGTCGTTCATCTTTCCGCAGTCGGTCACATATGCGACCTTCCTATCTGCACAGGAGAAGACATAACCGCTGGTCTGCACAAAATCGTGAGGGACCGGGAATTTCGTGACGGTCAGTCCGGGGAAGACTTCGAAGTTTCCCATCGGAAGGATCTTCCGCTCGGCCGATATGTTTCGGATACTGTACATGACGCTCTGATCCGCATAGACGGGACAGTCGATATGGTTACAGACAGCCTTGGCCGCCTTGATATGATCGTAGTGTCCGTGGGTCAGGAAGACTCCTTCGATCTGTGAGAGATCTCTTCCGTATTTCTCCAGTGCATCTCTGAGCTTGCGGTAGCCGATACCGAGATCGATCAGAAGGGAATGATCGCCGATCTCGAGATAGAAAGAGTTGCCGGTCGAACCGGATCCAAACGGGATAATAGATACAGAACTCATAAAGATATCTTATCAGATCAGAAGAAAAAGCGAGTATCCTATAACTCGCTGTTTTCGATCTCGGTGATCATATCGATCCGTTTCTGATGCCTCGGTCCGTGGGAGAACTCCGTCGTCAGGAAGGTATCGACGATATCGTTGGCCAGTTCGGTCGATACGACTCTGGCTCCGAAACAGATGACGTTTGCGTTGTTGTGCTCTCTGGTCAGCCTGGCGGATGTCGCTTCCGAACAGCAGCAGGCACGGATGCCTTTGTGCTTGTTGCAGGCGATGGAGATACCTACACCTGTCCCGCAGATCGCGATCCCGAGATCGACCGTTCCTTCCTTGATGGCCTTGCAAAGGACTTTGGCGGCTAACGGATAGTCGTAGGATTCCGTGGAATCCGTTCCGAAATTCACGACTTCATAGCCTTTTTCCAGCAGGTGCTGAAGGACGCTGTTTTTTAATTCGACCGCAGCATGGTCGTTGGATATGCCGATTCTCATTATTTTTACCTCACCAACATTCTAGCATAAAATAAATGATATAATATTTGGGATGGGTTTTGAAGTCGAGACATTGAAGTTCGAAGGTCCTCTGGATCTGATGCTGCATCTGATCCATGAGCAGCAGCTGGATATTTTTGATCTGGATATGGAGGTCCTGACGGATCAGTATATCCGTTATCTGCATGCGATGGAAGACCTGCATCTTGAGGTCGAAAGTGAATACCTGGTTGAACTGGCGACACTGGTCGAATATAAATCGAGAAAGCTCCTTCCGAAACGGGAAGAGGAACTGGAAGACGACTACGAAGATCCGAAAGACAGACTGGTCAGAAGACTTCTGGAATATCAGAAATACAAGGAAGTATCCAAGACGCTCTACGATTCCTATCTGGAACGGCAGGATCAGCTGTCAAAACCGGTCTCCTTTGATGAGATCGTCCGTCACAGGAACGATATCGAGACACAGAAACTGGAAGGGGATCCTTACGATCTGCTGAAGGCCATGAACAAGGTCCTGCGCCGTCTGCAGCTGTCGAGACCTCTGGATATCCGTTTTACCCAGAAGGCACTCTCCCCGGAAGACCGTATCCTGCAGATCAAGGCACGACTGCGCGATCTGCCTGAAACGTTCAGTTTCGATACTCTGATCGAAGACTGCGACAATGTCCATGAGTATGTCATCACTTTCATCGCGATCCTGGATATGGCGAAAGACCACTATCTGGCATTCACGATCGATGAAGGAGACAACATCTGGTTCACAAGAGGTAACAATCATGATTAGAACATATATGACAGGCAGAGAGATGACTGCCTCGGAAAAGAAGAGATGGCTGGAAGGAAAGAGCCAGGTCAGAAAGGTAGAAGTCCTGGACAAGAGCGATGATGTCAAACAGCCGGATTCTCCGGAAGCCATCGTCGAAGGACTCTTATATATCGTCGGAGAAGACGGAGCCAGAGCGGAACAGCTGGCCGCCGCGATCGATGTCTCCATGGAAGATATCAGGATCATCCTGGAGAATATCCAGCGGAAATATTCCAGCGAGCTGTACGGCATCGAACTGGTCGGATACGGATCTGTCTACAAGTTCATCACCAAGAAGGCCGTCTATCCGTATGCACAGGAACTCTTCGGTTCCGCAAAGGCGAATACGCTGTCTCAGGCTGCCCTGGAGACACTGGCGATCATCGCCTACAAACAGCCGATCACCCGAGTGGAGATCGAAGAACTGCGCGGTGTCAGCGCAGAAGTGATGTTGAGAAAACTGCAGGCGAGGAACCTGATTCGGGAAGCGGGACGTTCGGAAGCTCCGGGCCGTCCGATCCTGTATGAGGTGACGGAAGAATTCATGGATTCCTTCAAGCTGTATACGCTGAATGAACTGCCGGATCTTCCGGAATATACGAAGGAAGAAGAGAGCGAGAATCTCTTCGAATAAAAAACGGTCATCTCTGACCGTTCAGTAACGCTTTGATCCGTTCAAGATCGTTCTCATCACAGAGGACGATCTTTTTCTTTTTACACATTGACGCAAACACGCCGTCTCCTTCAATCAGTTTCCCACTGAAGGAACCGTCATAGACACGTCCGATCCCGCAGGAAGGGGACTTGCTTTTGAAGATCAGAAGATCGCAATCCACGATCCTTTCCAGACATCTTTCTGCACCTTGATGCAGTTTTTCCGTGACGTCTTCTCCCGATGATGTGATCACGGTGTTTCCCTTGATCTCCAGAGGTTCGTGGGGAATCGGAAAACCGGCTTCCCGTTCGGGGCAGACGGCGATCAGTTCATGTCCGTCCAACAGGTGGATCAGATCCTCATTTCTTTTATCCGTTCCGTCATAGCGGACCTTCTCTCCCAGAAGGCAGGCGGAGATGCCAATTTTCATATTTTCAGTATATCGTATGATATGATATTTGTTGGAGGTAAATGAATATGTCTGAATGTACACATGACTGCAGCAGCTGCGGACAGGACTGTGCTTCGAGAGCACCGGAGCCTGTCGTTCCGACTGCAGATACAAAAATAAAGAGGATCGTCGGCGTCCTTTCCGGAAAAGGCGGCGTCGGTAAATCGATGGTCTCCTCTCTGCTGGCTGTCAAGCTGGCGGAACAGGGATACCGTGTTGGTATCATGGATGCGGATATCACCGGTCCGAGCATTCCGAAGATGTTCGGTCTGCATGAACAGCTCTACGGTGATGAACTGGGGATCTTCCCTGCTACATCGACACTGGGCATCAAGGTCGTTTCCATCAATATGATGCTGGAAAACGAAGACGATGCCGTATTGTGGAGAGGTCCGATCCTCGGAGGTCTGATCAAACAGTTCTATACGGAAGTCCACTGGGGCGAACTGGATTATCTTCTGATCGATATGCCTCCAGGAACATCCGATATCGCGATCTCTGTCATCCAGCAGATCCCGGTAGATCAGTTCGTCATGGTGACGACGCCTTCGAAGCTGGTCTCCATGGTCGTAGGCAAGGCGATCAATATGGCGAAGCAGGTCAACAAGCCGATCGTCGGTCTCGTTGAGAATATGGCTTATCTCAAGTGCGATCAGTGCGGTCATGAGATCAGCCTGTACAGGAATGACGAGACAGAGGCGACAGCGGAAAAGTACGGACTGGAAGTCGTCGCAAGACTGCCGATGGATCCGGAACTGGCGAACGATGCCGATGAAGGGAATATCGAATCCTACAGCGGTGATCTGCTGAACGGTCTGGTCGAAAAGATGAAGTAAGGCGAAAGCCTTGCTTTTTATTTGACTTTTTCATAGGGCTATCATACAATCGCCTATATGGAAAAGGAAAATGTGAGCACGATCGGCAGGGAGTTCACCCTCCCACAGCTGTTTCGTTTCGTAGCACCGCCGGTCTTCACAAGGCTTCTGGTCTCTCTGCTGTCGACATTGGATGACAGCCTTTTTGTGTCTCGATTCCTGGGTCCGAACGCTCTTGCGGCTTTTTCGGTCGCAATGCCGTGGTTCATGTTCGTCGATGCGATCGGAATGCTGATGTCTTCGGTCTCTGTCGTCTGTTCGATCAAGATGGGACAGAAAAAGAATGAAGAAGCCAAGAGTGATTTCACAACCAGTATACTGATGAGCTTCTTCTTCGGCTGCTGTCTGACGCTGTTCCTGGTCTTCTTTATCCGACCGGTCCTCCGTTTCCTGGGTGAAACAGAGATCCTGATGCCATATGCGATCAGTTTTTTCCGGATCTCGCGATTCTATATCCCGTTCATCCTGATCAACTATACGTTCAACAGTTTCTTCGTCATTGCGGGGAAACCGAAATGTTCGATGATCTCTTCGGCGATCAATATCGTCTGTCAGTTCTTCTTTGATTGGCTCTTTATCGTCCGTCTGCAGACCGGGATCGTCGGTGCGGCCTATGCGAACCTGATCGGCAATCTGGCCGTCACTGCATTCGCACTGTTCTTCTTTTTCGACAGAAACAACGAGATCTGTTTCGTCCGTCCGCACAGGAACGTTCTGAAACTGTTCGCAAAGATCTTCCGTTACGGAAGGATGCAGGCGATCACTTCGCTGGCGATCTCTCTTTCCAGCTATATCAGTAATACCGTTCAGCTCAACATCGGCGGGGAACAGGTCGTAGCGGCCTATACCATCGTCAACAATGTCGTGTTCATGTTTATGAACTCGTTCTTCGGACTGATCGGTTCCACCTCTCCGATCGCAAGCTATGCCTTCGGTGAAAAGAATCCGAAGAAGCTGTCACGTATCATCCGTCAGACGATCGTCCTGATGAGCCTGCTTATGGTCTTCATCATCTCTCTGATTTATTTCGGAAAGGACCTCTTCCTCTTCCTCTATCTCGAGGAAGGAAGTTCACAGACGATGCGGGAGATGGTCCTCAGAGGCTTCAGTATCTATCCTTTGGCTTTGATCTTCTTTGGCTACAATGTATATGCCCAGGATCTGCTCAACGTGCTGGGAAATCAGAAAGTCTCTCTCTTCCTTTCGGTCATGGAGAACGTGATCTTCCAGAATCTCTTCATGATCATCATTCCGTTCCTGTTCGGGATCGATGCGGTATGGTTCGTCTTCCCGGTCGCGGAAGTTTTCTCTTTTGCGGTGACCGCATTCTTTGCCTGGAAGTTCCGGGATGTCTACGGTTACGGAAGAAGCGGAGAGGCAACGATCTTCACTCAGGGAAATATCTAAAAAAGAACTCGGATGAGTTCTTTTCTTTTTTCATGGCAGGGGAGGTAGGAGTTGAACCCACACTAGCGGTTTTGGAGACCGATGTACTACCGCTATACTACTCCCCTATATGTGCTAATATATTTTATCTTAAACTTGACGATTCCGCAAGGTATAATTAAAGTATGAGAGGGTTTCATCTCAGCACCGTAAAGCCGGAGTATTACGATTCCATCCGCAGTTACAGGGCCGAGATCCTGAACGGTGATGGTCTTTTTGATGGGTGCCAGAGACTGGAAAACTACGAAGACATCGAAAAGTGGGACCTGAACTGTCGCCTGTTCGAGAAACATGAGACCGTCCCGCCTGGTTATTCCACGGGTTTCCAGTTCCTTTATCTGGAAGAAGGAGATGTCGTAGGAATGATCGATGTACGTCCGGAGGCCCTTTCTCACGTTTTTCTGAGCCGTTTCGGCGGCCATGTCGGATACAACGTCAGACCTTCCCGAAGAAGACAGGGGATCGGTACGGCGATGCTGAAGGACATGCTGGAGATCACGAAAGAAAGATTCGGTTTGGATCAGATCCTGATCACCTGTTCCCGAAACAACGAAGGCTCCAGAAAGGTGATCATGAATAACGGCGGCGTCTATGAGAAGGACGTATTCTATCCGCCGGAAGAAGATTATATGGAAAGGTATTGGATCAGTTTATGAAGATTGGAGAATTCTCGGATTCTTTCCTGCCCATCATCGACGGTGTAGGAAGAGTCGTATACAACTACTGTGAAACGATCGCCAACAAGGGCCATGAGTGTACCGCGATCGTGCCGCTGGACAAATTCGGATACCGCGGAAGGTTTCCGTTTGAGATCATCGATTACTATTCTCATTCTGTGCCGCTCATGAGTAAGTACGATGCCGGACTTCCGGCCTTCGACTTGCACTATAACGCACGTCTGAAGATGACGAACTTCGATATCGTACATGTCCATACTCCGTTCATCGCCGGAGCGGAAGGGATCAGATATGCCAGAGAACACGACATCCCTCTGGTCGGCACCTTCCATTCCAAGTACTATGACGACCTGCTTCAGCTCACCGGCTCAAAACATATCGCCGGACTGGGAACGGATATCATCGTCAAGTTCTATGAACAGTGTGATGAAGTATGGGCCGTTTCGGAAAGTTCCGCCAAGACCCTGCAGGAATACGGCTATCAGGGAAAGATCGAAGTCATGCCGAACGGTATGATGATCAAGGAACTCGATCCGGCCTGGAAAGATCTGGCGAAACAGCATTTCGGGATCGATGACGATCCGTGTCTCCTCTTCGTCGGACAGATGAACTGGAAGAAGAATATCCTGAAGATCCTGGAAGCTGCGTCACTGTTAAAGAAAGACGGTGTGAAGTTCAATCTGATCATGGCCGGGAAAGGCCCTCATGAAGATGAGATCAGGGAAAAGATCCGGAAACTGGGCATCGAGGAAGATACCTACATCGTCGGTCACGTTTTAAGAGAAGATCTCCTGATGGGACTGTATATGCTGGCAGATCTGTTCGTCTTCCCATCCATCTACGACAACGGCCCGATGGTCGTAAGAGAAGCGGCCAATGCGGGAACGCCTTCGATCGTCACCAGAGGTTCCAGTGCTGCGGAAGGCATCGACGATATGGTCAACGGATTCTATTGCGAAGATGATTCCGCCAGTATCTGTGAGGTCATCAAGAAGGCATTTGCGGATCGGGAAGGGACGAGAAGGATCGGAGAACAGGCCAAGGAGACCATCCCTGTCGCCTGGGATGAGATCATCGATACCGTCCTCGACCGCTATCAGTATCTGATCGAAAAACACAAGAAACTCCAATAGGAGTTTTTCCTATGGTATAATTTTAGTAACGAATTCAATAGATCATACAGGAGGAAATTCATGGCAACACCACATAATCAGGCTGAATTCGGCGATATCGCCAAGACTGTTTTGATGCCGGGCGATCCGCTTCGTGCACAGTTTATCGCAGAAACATTCCTGGAAAATCCGGTCCAGTTCAATTCTGTACGCAATATGTTCGGCTATACCGGTACCTACAAAGGAAAGAAAGTCTCCGTCATGGGTTCGGGAATGGGCATCCCTTCGATTAGTCTCTATGCGCATGAACTCTACAGTTTCTACGGCGTAGAAAACATCATCCGTATCGGTTCGACCGGAGCGATGGTCCCGGAACTGAAGATCTTCGATACGATCCTGGTCAACGGAGCTTATTCTGAATCTACCTATGCGCTGGAGAAGTGTGGTGATCCCGAAAAGATCCAGCGTCCGGATCCGGAACTGAATGAAAAGATCAGAAAGGCTGCGGAAAGCCTGGGGATCGAATGTTTCGAAGGAAGGATCTGGTCATCCGATGTCTTCTACTATGAGGATTCCCAGATGCCTAAGGTCATGGAGACCGCGAAAGAAAATGAACTGATCGCAGCTGAAATGGAAGCCTTCGGTCTGTTTGCGACCGCAAAGGTCCTCGGAAAGAAAGCTGCCTGCCTGCTTACCGTTTCCGACAGTATCGTCAATCACGAAGAGACGACAGCGGAAGAAAGAAGAAGCAGTCTGGTCAATATGATCAAGATCGCTCTGGAAGCTGCGGCAGCAGACTAAAAGATCTCTTAAAAAAGAAAAAAGGTGAAGCAGTTATCTGCTTCACCTTTTGTTTTTACAGTTCCTGTTCCAAGCGGTACATCGCTTCCAAGGCGGTCAGGACTTCCCGTTTCTCTCCTTCGGCAGTCCTGTTTTCTCCGTCCTTGTAGGAGCCGATGGATTCTTCCGTATTCGCTCCCCAGAGGACGACGTTGTTCAGGATGGATGCGGTATGGATCTTTCTGAGACGACCGACGGTATATAACGCCGCCGTTTCGAAGTCGGATGCGAGAACGCCTTTTCTGGACCACTTTTCGCAATCCTGCGCATCCTCGTCATAGTAGAAGGATTCGTGAGACAGGATGACACCGACGTGGTATTCATAGCCCAGATCCTTTGCGGCTTCTACGCAGTGATTGATCAGACGGTAGTCCGGTACGGCAGGGTAGATCGGATCGATGTAGTTCTTCGATGTGCCTTCATCGCGGACGGCACCTTCGCAGATGACCAGATCGCCCAGGTTTATCCCTTCCTGCATGGCTCCGGCAGAACCGATCCGCATCATGGTGTGGACTCCGATATTCTTTAATTCTTCGACAGCGATCGCAGTCGAGGATCCGCCCATTCCCGTCGAGATCCCGATGACCCGCATGCCTTTGTAGGTGCCGACGATCGAACGGTATTCCCGGTTGAAGGTCAGTTCTTCGACATTCTCCAGGAACTGCGCGATCACATCGACTCTTTTCGGATCTCCCGGCATCAGGGCACAGGTCGCATTTACGGTCTCATCCAGCTGGATATGTGCCTGTTTCATTCGCTCACCTCATCCAGGCATCTTTCCAGTTCTGCGAGGACTTCTTTCTTTTTCTCTTCTTTCATGAAGGAGACTTTTGCGGAATTGATATTCATCAGGATCAGATCCTCGTATTCGAATCCCATCTCCTGGAGACAGTGATCGTATTCATCATCCAGAGTGACTCTGGACATCGTCATATTGTCGGTATTGATCGTGACCGGAATGCCGATGGAATACAGGTTCCAGGCCGGATGAAGCTGGTACGTCTCTCTGGTCTGGCACTGTATGTTGGAAGTCGGACAGATCTCGAGCGCGATCCCGTGTTCTGCCGCATAGCGGGAGAGCGCCGGATTTTCGTAGATGTGATGTCCGTGTCCGATCCTCTGTGCACTCATGTCGATCGCATCCTTGACAGTTTTCCAGTCCTGGGAATCGCCTGCATGACAGATGATCGGTGTACCTAGTTCTTTTGCCTTGGCGAATAAAGGTGCGAAATTGCTGAGAGGAACGATACCTTCCGCTCCGGCCAGGTCGATACAGACGACACCTTTATCGAGATACTCGTGCGTGATCATCGCCGTCTCCATATTCGCATCCCAGTTGACAGTCTCATCTCCGACACACATCATGCAACAGATGATGCCGATATCGATGCCGGTCTTTTCCATGCCCTGACGGCGTCCTTCCAGGACCGCTTCGATCGCTTCTCTCTGCGTCATTCCCTTGCGGGTATGAAGCTGCGGCGCAAAGCGGATCTCGGCGTAGACGACACCCTGTGCGGCGATATCTTCGATCAGTTCTCTGGTGAGACGGATCAGAGAATCTCTGTCCTGCATGACCTGTGTGGTCACGTCGAACATCAGCAGGAACTCATTGACGCTTCCGGAATAGGAACATTTCTTCATCCATTCCTCGAATCCTTCCGGGGATTCCGCAGGCATCTCAACACCCTGCTGCATCGCCAGTTCCCAGATCGTAGGAGTACGGAAGGAACCGTCGAGATGCAGATGCAGGTCGATTTTCGGAAATGAATATTTCATCTGTTATACCATCCTTATGACTTCATTATAACGGAACTTGACTTATGTTAGAATAGAAGTAGTGAATTTGAAGGGAAGGCCTTTTATGAGTGAAAGAAAGAAAAGACCGGTCATTCTCGACGGAGATCCGGGACACGACGATGCGATCGCCTGGGTCCTGGCTTCTACGATCCCCGAATTCGATATTCGGGCGATCACGACGGTCGCCGGGAATCAGACCCTGGAAAAAGTAACATATAATGCACGCAGGATCGCAGCTTTGCTGAAGCTCGATGTGGAAGTCGCCAAAGGCAGAAACAAGCCGCTTTGCGGTGATCTGATCATCGCTCCGAACTTCCATGGAGAGACGGGTCTCGACGGACCGAAACTCCCGGAGCCCGATCATCCGCTGAGTGAACTGTCTGCGCCGGAGATGATGGCGAAGGTCCTGCAGGAATCGGAAGAGAAGGTGACGATCATTTCGACCGGAGCCCAGACCAATGTCGCAGCGATGCTTCTGGCCCATCCGGAATTGAAAGAGAAGATCGAAGTGATCTCTACGATGGGCGGAGGACTGCGAAACGGAAACTGGACTGCCGGTGCGGAATTCAATATCCTGGTCGATCCGGAAGCGGCGCATATCGTCTATCACAGCGGTGTACCGTTACAGATGTGCGGCCTGGATGTAACGGAGAGAGCTTTGGTCTATCCGGAAGACTGGGAGAAGATCCGATCCCTGCACAATCCGATCGCGGAAGTCGTTGCGGGATGGTTCGATTTCTTCTTTATTCATGTGAAATCACTGGGCTGGGCAGGCGCAACGACGCACGATCCGTGTGCCGTCATGTCTTTGGTCCATCCGGAGATCTTCGATATCCGGGATTACTACGTAGATATCGAAACGCAGGGAAGATACTGTCGCGGTGCTACGATCGCCGACTACAATGGACGGACCGGAAATAAACCGAACTGCCGCTGTGTCGTCGACCTGGACCGTCAGAAGTTCGTCGATTATCTGTATGAAGCCTGCGCATCCTACGAAGGCTGGGAGGTGGACTATGAATAGAATACCTGTCTGGATCGATACGGATACCGGTGTCGATGATGCGTCAGCTCTCCTGGTCGCAGACCATCTGGAGGAACTCGAGATCGTCGGTGTCTCCGCGGTCGCCGGAAATACGACTTTGGACAATGCCTTCCGCAATGCCCGGGACGTCCTGTCTCTGGCAGGAAGAGAAGATGTGAAGGTCTACGCGGGAAGTGACCGCCCCCTGATCAGAGAACTGGAGACGGCTGCCTATGTGCACGGATCCAACGGACTCGGCGGAGCTGAGATCCCCGCATCCAAAGCGGTGAAACAAACAGAGAAAGCTTGGGACGCCTTGTATGAGAAGGCAAAGGAACTGAAGGGGGAACTGGTCATCTGTGCACTGGGACCTCTGACCAATCTGGCGATCACAGTCGCGAAGTATCCTGATTTTCCAAGTTACGTCAAGGAACTCAACATCATGGGCGGTGCAGCCAACGGCGGGAATGTCACGCCGTGTGCGGAATTCAATATCTATGTGGATCCGGAAGCGGCAGAGAACGTCTTCCGTTCCGGGATCCATGTGAACATGTTCGGACTGGATGTGACCCTGAAAGCTTATTTAAGCGATGCGGATGTCGCTGAGATCTCGTCTTACGACACGGCTTCCGCAAAGCTGTTCCGCGATTCCAACAAGCTCCTGCTTCAGTCGCATATCGTCAAGGACAGAAAGGGACTGTGCATCCACGATGCCTGCCCTGTGATCTATACTGCCAGACCGCAGGTATTCGAAGGAAGAGACTGCGGGATCTACGTGGAGACGCTGGGAAAGATCACGACGGGAAGGACCTGTACGGATCTGTGGACCGACTACAAATACGAAGACAGACACTGTACGGCGTTCCTGGAAGTGGACAGAGAAGCGTTCACAGCGATCCTGAAGGAAACATATCGTACTATATAACGGAGGAAGAATATGAAAACAGTATGGGACAAATATCAGAAGGATGACCTGAAGAAGGTCATGGGCTTCTCGGAAGACTATAAGAAATATCTCGATCACGCAAAGACGGAACGGGAAGCGGTTACCGAAGCCATCGCTCTGGCAGAAAAAGCCGGATTCAAGGAATTCAAGGGAAAAGGCAAGCTGAAAGCGGGAGACCGCATCTATTTCAACAACCGCGGGAAATCTCTGGCTCTGTTTGTGATCGGAAAGGAAAAACTGGAGAAGGGGATGAATATCCTCGGTGCACATATCGATTCCCCGAGGATCGACCTCAAACAGAATCCTTTATATGAAGACAACGGCCTGGTCCTTATGGATACGCACTATTACGGCGGCATCAAGAAGTACCAGTGGGTCGCGATCCCTCTGGCCTTGCACGGAGTCGTCTGCAAGAAAGACGGAACGAAAGTGACCGTCGCGATCGGTGAGAAGGAAGAGGAACCGATCCTGGAGATCTCCGATCTTCTGATCCATCTTTCCAGAGACCAGCTCGCCAAGACAGGTGCCAAGGTCGTCGAAGGGGAAGACCTGAACGCGCTGGCAGGTTCCATTCCGGCCAAGGGAAAGAAAGACGAGAGCGATCTGGTCAAGAAGAACCTCCTTGCGATCCTGAAGAAGGAATACGATATCGAGGAAGATGACTTCATTTCCGCAGAGCTGGAACTCGTTCCGGCCGGAAAAGCCAGAGATCTGGGTCTGGACCGCAGTATGGTCATGGGCTACGGACATGATGACAGGATCTGTGCCTACACATCATTGAAAGCGATTCTGGAATCAGAGAAGCCGGAACGCACTTCCGCATGTATCCTGACGGATAAGGAAGAGATCGGTTCCATGGGTTCGACCGGAGCACAGTCCGCATTCTTCGAAAACAGCGTCGCCGAACTGCTCAACGCTCAGGAAGGAAACTATAACGAATTACAGCTGAGACATGCACTGGAGAATTCGTACATGCTGTCAAGCGATGTCTCTGCCGCTTTCGATCCGAACTATCCGGGCGTCAACGAAGCCAAGAATGCCGCTTATTTCGGAAAAGGCATCTCCTTCAATAAATTCACCGGTTCCGGAGGCAAGTCCGGTTCCAGCGACGCTCCGGCGGAATATATCGCCAAGATCCGCGAGATCATGGACAGGAACGAAGTCATGTTCCAGTTCTCCGAACTTGGACGTGTCGATCAGGGTGGAGGCGGAACGATCGCCTATATCCTGGCAAACAAGAATATGGATGTCCTGGATGCAGGTATCCCTGTACAGAATATGCACGCTCCGTATGAGACGGCCTCCAAGGGCGATATCTACGAAGCTTACCGTGCCTATAAGGCATTCCTGAAGGACGCATAAAGATGATCGTTCAGTATGATGAATCGATCCTCAGTTACGTCGCTTCGATCCGGGAATACTTCGGATTAAGTTCCAGTTTCGCGCCGAACAGAGAACTGTCGAAAAGGATCAGAGAAGAAAAGCCGAAACGGATCTATCTGATCCTGATCGATGCGATGGGAGCCAACCTGATAAAACGCAAGCTCTCATCCGAAGCCTTCCTGAACCGGAACATGATGACCGATACTTCGACGGTCTTTCCGCCGACGACGACAGCCGCAACGACGGCGATCCGCAACGGAAAAGCGCCGAACGAGAACGGCTGGATCGGCTGGTCTCAGTATCTTCGTGAAGTGGACGATATCGTGATCCCGTTCCTGTCCCGCAGCTATTACAGCGACAAGGAATACGAAGGCGATATCTTCCAGAAATACGTTCCGGTCACGGCTACGGATGAAGAACTTCAGAAGATGGGCATTCCTGCCAGAACTCTCAATCCGTCCTTCGATCCGGATGGCTGCGAGAGCCTCGACGAGATGTGCGAACGGCTGAAGAAGTATTCCTATGAAGCGGATTACCGATATATCTACGCCTACTGGGACAAATATGACAGTATGATGCACAAGTACGGACCGAGTTCCAAGGTCTGTGATCTCTATCTCTCCGATATCAACCACCTCCTGGAAGAACTCTCGGAAGAGGTCGCGGAAGGTACGATGCTGGTGATCACGGCCGATCACGGTCAGATCGATACCCGCAGATCCTACGATCTGTACGGATCCCGCTTCCAGAAGTACTTTACGAGAAGACCTTCCGTCGAACCGCGGGCCATGTCTTTCTGTATCAGGGAAGACCTTCGGGAAGAGTTCGAGAGAGAATTCAAGAAGG
Source organism: uncultured Erysipelotrichaceae bacterium (assembly GCA_902803785.1). GTDB lineage: Bacteria > Bacillota_I > Bacilli_A > Erysipelotrichales > Erysipelotrichaceae > Colivicinus. The sequence goes on along the minus strand of CADCRE010000056.1, from coordinate 20,727 downwards.
AATTCGAAAACGACTACCTGCTGTTAAATTATGAACAGGTCGAACAGCTGAAGATCTTCGGTACGAACGAAGACCATCCGCGGATGAAGGAGTTCGTCGGAGACTATCTGGCGATCGCCAAATCCGATCTGTCCTTCCGTTATTCGGAATACGATCTGGTGGAATTCAAGGGAGAACACGCCGGAATGTGCGATGATGAGATGCAGATCCCGGTCATCGTCTATATGAAGAAAAAATAGGATGGAGACATCCTATTTCTCTTATAATAAAAAGAGGAGGGTTCACGATGAAAAAAGCCGCAAGATATCTGACGATGCTTCTTGTTCTGTTTCTGTCCTGTTCCTGCACGGTCGTAACGACAGTAGAAACGGAAACTTACGATCTTTCAGAGAAGGTATTCTATAATACCGCAGATCGTTTTCTGGATTCTGACGATGCGAAGATCTGGTTCGGAAAAGATCACAGCTTTGTTCTGACGGACAGTTCCGCAGACGGAGCGGATGAGATCACAGGGACCTGGGAGATCAACGAGAACGTCTGTACTCTGAATGCAGAAAACAGCCATCTCGGCTTTTCCGGAAAGATCCTCTTTGAGATCAGGGATGATAATACCCTGACTTTGAAGACTTCCGTACATGATTCCCGATCGGACGATGTGTATTCCACGACGAGACCGGAACGCAAACCGATCCAGGATGATACTTCAAAAACTTACTACAACGTGAATAATAACGACTGCAAGCTGACACTGAATGACGACAAGACTTTCGTGCTGACGGAAAACAACGGCGGAAACGAGATCTATGTCAACGGTGTGTACGGACTGGCAGGAAACGTCTATATGTTCAGTAACTTCGAGGAATTCAACGACTGGAACGGTGAGAAGGTATACAACTTTGAATTCTTTATCTTCGATGAGGATACAGTCATCCTGATGGAAGATCTCTTCGCATCCTCACGGGACGATGTCTTCACGACCGACGGAAAGATGCCGGAAGATTTCAATGAAAAACAGATCGATGAAAAGAACTTTATGGATCTCTGGGTCCATGAACCGATGGAAGAGATCCCGGATGAATACCTGCCGTCCGTGAAGTTCTATACCGACGGGACCTTCGTCTTCACCGAGAACCTGTATTCCGGTCTGGGTGAACTCAAGGGCACATATGAAGCGACAGACAACGGATTCATCTGTCATGTCGATGACGCGTCCCAGATCCAGGGATTCAAGGGCGGCGATGTCAAGACCATCGAATTTGAATATACCGCTCCGGGAACGATGATGCTGAAGACGGAGATCTGTATGTCCCGATCCGGAGAACTGTTTTACCAGGCACATTAGAAAGGCAGATCTATGATCGTATGCAAGAATTGCGGAGGAAGATTTGACGACAGTCTGACGAAATGTCCGTATTGCGGAACGATGCACAAGGCGGGAGCCTATCGCAGTTTCCGCAAGAAGATCGCCGACATGATCGACAGTTTCCTCGGCCTGAAAGAAGAGGCGGAACATTCCGTCAGCCGCAATATCCTGTTTTCTCTGTTGAAGGCGCTTTTGACCGTCGCTGTGATCGTCGGGCTCGCTTTCGTTTTCTCACGGATGATGAATACGAACTACTATAATGACAGAGAATATGATGAGGAACGTCTTGAGAAGATCCTGTGGACCGAAGAGAATATCGATAAACTGAACGATGCCTTCGCAAAAGGCGATCTCGATACGATCAGCAGTTTACAGTACGACAATTCCAGTGCCTTCTACCAGTGGGAGCACTACGATGCATACTGTCTGCTGGAGGCCTATGTGAGGATCGGAGACCACGTCTTCAAGGATGAGTATTATCTGCGGGATTGTCTCTATTTCCTCTACTATCCGGAGTACTACGGAAATACGACGAAGATGAGCGAAGAAGACTATGCGGTCTATGAAGAAGACAGAAAGGTGATCCTGAGCGATCTGATCGCGTTGGGATACAGCGAGAGCGAACTGCGCAATATCTACGACCGCTGTGCCGATTCCTACGGCTATCTGAGTGCTTCCGATCTGAAAAAATACGTGAAAGGAGAAAACAATGGTTAACTGTAAGAATTGTGGAGCTCCTTTGACCCTGGATTCCCCGGTCTGTCCCAACTGCGGCACACCGAATCCGGAAGCTCAGGAACACCTGAAAAAACTGGCTCAGCTGGATAAACAGTATCAGAATACCCGCTTCGAAGTCGTAAACGAAGTAAAGAAGACGAAGAAGGGATATAACGTTCTGACCTTCCTGGTCGTCATCCTGCTGGCGAATCTGGCACTGATCCCGATCCATGGAGCATCCTACGAGATCGCCGATCGGATCATCGCTTCCCGAAAGGACACCGAACAGATCAAGGCTGAGATGGACTCCTGGCTGGAAGAAAAGAACTACGACGCCTTCGTGGTGACCTATGACAAATATTCAGTCGACTATCGAGAGTATGAAGAATACAGTCCGATCTACTATCTGGCGAGCACTCTCGTGAATATCAAGGAAAACCTGAGCGACTATCTCTACGGTAAGAATCTGTATTCCGATCCTCTGGTCCGGGGATGCCAGTATATCAAGGAATTCAAAGAGGACTATGAACGCTACCGGAGACATGATTACAGCGACTTCACGATGAAACACCTCGATCAGATCTATCAGGAATATGATGCCTGTCTGAAGACGTTCCTGAAACTGACGGATGAGGATATCGAATCTCTGGGATCTTTGAGTAATTCCGAGGTCCTGCTGCTGGTGAACAGGAGGATGAACGATGAAGAATAACTGGATCCGTTTCGGAAAAGTACTGATCGTGATCTTTTCCCTCATACTGTTCATGAATGCCCTGGCTGCCTTCATGGAGATCAAGAGAGATCTCACTTATGGAAATCGGGCATATGGCTTAAGTTCCATGGATGACCATTTCGAGAACGGCGAATACTATGCGATCTATACCGATACGGTCAAAAACAGTATCGCGGATGAGGAACCGGCCGTGGATGTGAGCCAGTATGAGGCCTTCGGACGTTTCTATCACGCCTATATGATGGCACGGATCGATGACGATCCAATCTACCGTCAGCAGATGGCGGAAGAAAAGCCAAAGATCACCTGGAAGAAGATTCTGACGGTCGTCGATCAGCTGGAGAGAGAACTGAATGAAAGCAAAGACTGACATGAGTCAGTCTTTTTCTTGAAAGATTTTTCAATAGCTCTGTAAAGCGGAGTCAAAAGGTGGTAAAATTGTAAGAGTTGTGAGGTTCAAAAAGCATATGGAAGAAAAAATCATCAAAACGATAGCGGAAGAACTTCAGATCGGTACGAAACAGGTCGATACCGTTCTGAAGATGCTTTCAGAAGGAGATACTGTCCCGTTTATCGCCCGTTACCGCAAGGAAGCGACAGGCGCATTGGATGAAGAAAAGATCCTTTATATCGACAAACAGTATAAATATCAGCTGAATCTGGCCGAGAGGAAAGAAAGCGTCCTGAATCTGATCGAGACGCAGGGAAAACTGACGGATGAACTAAAGAAACAGATCGAATCCTGTACGAAACTGTCACAGGTCGAAGATCTGTATAAGCCGTACAAACAGAAGAAAAAGACGAGAGCGGCCATCGCGATCAAGAACGGTCTGGAACCTTTGAGCCAGTATCTGCTTTCTCTGCCGGAGAAGGCCGAGATCGAGACGGAAGCTGCGAAATATCTGAACGATGAAGTCAAGACCGTCAAGGATGCGATCCAGGGTGCGAAAGATATCATCGCTGAGAACGTATCGGATAATGCGAAACTCAGATGGAGGTTCAAGGATCTGATCGTCAAGGCAGGTTCGATCACTTCCAAACTGAAGAAGGATGCGGTCGATGAGAAGAAAGTCTATGAGATGTACTACGATTTCTCGGAGAAGATCTCTGCGATCGCCGATCATCGGGTAATGGCCTTAGACCGCGCTGAAAAAGAGAAAGTGATCACGGTCGCTTTCTCCTATGACCTCGATCATATCAAAGAGATCGCTCACGAGACCTATCTCAAAGACCGGATCTCCGATGTCGAAGAGATCGTAAAGGAAGCGATCGATGACGGTATCGACCGTCTTCTGATGCCTTCGATCGAGAATGAGATCCGCAGTGATCTGTCCCAGAAGGCACACGATACTTCGATCGAAGTATTCTCTCTCAACCTGGAAAAGCTCCTTTCACAGGCTCCGTTAAAGGGAAGAGTCGTTCTGGGATTCGACCCGGGATACTACAACGGCTGCAAACTGGCTGTACTGGATGCGACCGGAAAGATGCTGGCGGTGGACAAGGTGTTCCCGTTCCGCAAGGACGGCGATATTCCTCGCAGCAAGCAGAAACTGCTTTCTCTGATCCGCAAATACGATGTGAAGATCGTTGCGATCGGTAACGGTACAGCATCGAGAGAATCGGAGAAACTGGTCGCAGAACTGATCCGGGAAAACGGATTGGATGTTTCCTATGCGATCGTATCGGAGGCAGGAGCTTCCGTCTGGTCGGCACAGGAAGAAGCCAGAAAGGAATTCCCTGATCTGGCTGTCGAAGAAAGATCGGCTGTTTCCATCGGCAGAAGACTTCTGGATCCTCTGGCAGAACTGATCAAGATCGATCCGAAATCCATCGGTGTCGGACAATATCAGCATGACCTTCCGGAAAAGGCATTGAACGAACGTCTGGACGAAGCGATCATGAAGGTCGTCAACCGTGTCGGTGCCGACGCCAATACCGCTTCCGCTCAGCTGCTGGAACATATCTCCGGTCTGAATAAGGGGATCGCTGCCGAGATCGTCGCCTATCGGAATGAAAACGGCCGATTCACGAACCGGAAACAGCTCCTGAAAGTAAAGAAACTCGGAGCCAAAGCCTTCGAACAGTGTGCAGGCTTCATCCGCATCATCGACGGGGATGAACCTTTGGACGCGACCAATATCCATCCGGAATCCTACGACATCGCAAAGAAGATCATGGAGGTCTCCGGCATCAGCAAACTGGGAGATCCGGATATCGTCTTTGCGGACGACAGGATCAAAGAGCTTGGCATCGATCCATATACTCTCGAGGATATCAAGGAATGTATCAAGGCGCCTTTGCGTGACTACCGTGAACAGTTCGACGGCGCTATCCTGAAATCGGATGTCCTGGAACTGAAGGATCTCAAGGTCGGGGATGAACTCTCCGGAACGGTACGGAACGTCGTCGACTTCGGTGCGTTCGTCGATATCGGTCTGCACGATGACGGACTGGTCCATATCTCCAGGATGTCGAAGAAGAGGATCTCTCATCCGAGTGAAGTCGTCTCCGTTGCGGATATCGTCAAGGTCTACGTCTATGAAGTTGATGAGGCGAAACAGCGTGTACAGCTCTCTCTGTTGCCTCTGGATGAGCTCGCAAAGAGGGATGCGGACCGCAAACAGTTCCGTTCCCGCAAGAAGGCACAGAACCGTCCTTATCATAAGGAAAAAGAAAAAGAAGAAGTGAAGGAGATCTCGGAAGAGGAAGCGATGAAGAGACTTCTGGAACGTTTCGGAAGCAGACACTAAAAAAAGCCCATTGGGCTTTTTTTGTTTCGGAATGGTGCCTTCACCGTGAATCGGACACGGGATTCATCCTTACCATGGATGCGTATTGCCACTATACTATGAAGGCCTCTATCTCAATTCTACTATATTAAATCTGTCTGTCAAAGATATTTTTTCAGACGGTGATAGAGCTCCGCAACGGGAAGACCGACGATGGTATAGAAATCTCCTTTGATCGATTTCACGAATTTCGCTCCGTCTCCCTGGATCGCATAGGAACCGGCCTTATCCATCGGTTCATTGGTATGGATATATTCTTCGATCTCTTCGTCAGTGAGGGGATAGAAGGTGACTTCGGCGATACTGGAGAAGGTCTCTCTGCGTCCCTGATCCAGGATCGAGACGGCAGTGACGACTTCATGCGTGTTGTCGGAAAGAAGTTCCAGCATCTTTCTCGCTTCCTCAAGGGAATGAGGCTTGCCTAATGCCTTGTTTCCGATCTTGACGATCGTATCGGATCCGATGACCAGTGCATCGGAATGAGTCTGATATACCGCTTCCGCCTTCTGATAGGAGAGCTTCTCGATCTCCTTGACCAGGTCATTGTCATGATCGATCTGTTCATCGACATCGGAAACGATCACTTCGAAGGGGATCTGCAGCAGTTCCATCAGTTCCCTGCGACGGGGAGATTTGCTGGCGAGGATCACTCTAGTCATTTCCGTACCTCTGACAGATATAATTGAGTCCCTTGGTGACGAAATCCGGATCGTATTCATCGAAGATATCCAGATACGGAGCGATCATCTTTCCCAATCCGCCGCATCCGATGATATAGAGATCTTCGCCGATCTCATTCCTGATGCCTTCGACCAGCGATCTCAGCATTCCGATATAACCGTTATAGATACCGACGTTCATCGCATCGACCGTATTGTCTGCCAGATAGGTATCGGTGTGCTTCAGTTCGAATTCAGGCAGCTGTGCCGCGTTCTTCCATAAGGTCTCAGCGATCTTGGAGAAGCCCGGAGCGATGATACAGTGCTGGAATTCGCCGTTCTTGTTGACATGGCAGATGACGCTCGCCGTTCCCATGGATACGATCAGAAGTTCTCTGTGATAGAGATTGTAGGCATAGGAACACATGACGATCAGATCGTCGCCGGTGTCCTGCGGGCTCGGCATCACCAGTTTGATGCCGTAATCCTTATAAGGATTGATGTCAACGATGTTCTCTTCTCCGACGATCCCTGCCAGAGCATCAAAGATGCTGTTGTAGGCGTGAGGAACGACACAGGAAAGGATCGCCTTGTCAATGGCGTCTTCTCTCTGATTGGATTTGTAGATAAACGAAAGGATCAGGCTGCGGTAATTGTCGATAGCTCCGTCGACACAGATGAAACCTTTCTGTACATCTTTGTCGAATAAGCCTAATTTTGTGCTGGTGTTTCCCAGATCTACTGTCAATAACATACCTTACTATTATAGCGGTTTGAATTTGCTTTTTCCAGTCGCATATTATAATATATAGACACGCCCGGGCTTGGCGGAACTGGTAGACGCGCCAGACTTAGAATCTGGTGGGCGACCGTGGGGGTTCGAGTCCCTTAGCCCGGACCAATCGTAAATGACCCGTATCTGACTGATACGGTTTTCTTTTATAATAAAGAAGAAGATGAAACAGGCCGATCGTGAACAGAAAAAGATGAGATTCGAACATACAGACAGAAAAGGTTTTCTGTTGGGAGCGATCGACTTCTGTACGGCAGGTCTGTTTTTCCTGTATTACATGGAACACGGGCTTCAGGATGAGATCGACGAAGTCCTGGAAAGAAAGACCCAGAAATACTGGAAAGCCTATCTTCTGGGGATCCCAAACCTGTTTCTTTATACGCTCGTATGGATGGCGAAGATCGCGGAAGAACTGAAAGAAAAGGCGATCAGTCTCGGGATCGAAGGGCCATATACGTCTTATCGGCATATGTTCAACTGGAACGTATTCGGGATCCTGGTCCTGGTCGGACCGGCGGTCGCAACGGAAAGGTTCTTCGATACGTTGAACAAGGTAGAGATCAAACTGAACAAAAGGAGGGAAGAAACAGATGAAGAAACTGGATCCTGAACACTGGAAGAGAAGAGAAGCCTATGAGTTCTTTTCAAACATATCCGATCCTTTCTATATGGTTACGTTCCGACAGGATGTGACGGAACTGTATGAATATACGAAGAAACATTCTCTTTCCTTTTACTACGGGATGATCTGGCTGTGTACGAAGGCTTTGAACGACATCGAAGCGTTCCGGATCGGCATCAAAGATGAGGAACTCGTCATATATCCTTACAGGAGACCGAGCTTTACCGATCTGAGAAAAGGGGAAGAACAGTTCTATATCGTCACGACCGATATGATCGATCCCATCGATGAATACTGCCGGATGGCCGCAAAGCAGTCTATGGATCAGGACTGTTTCATCGAACTGAATAAGGAAACGGACGATCTGATCTATTTCTCCTGTCTGCCCTGGATCGAGCTGACCGCTCTGACCAATGAACGGGACAGGAACGATCCGAAGATGAAGGACGACAATATCCCGCATATCGCCTGGGGCAAATATACCAGAGAGAACGACAGGATCTATCTTTCGATCTCACTGGAAGTGAACCACCGTTTCATAGACGGGGTCCACATCGGGATGTTTAAGGAACGGATGGATCATTATTTGGAGACATTGGCGGGTGAGAGTTTGCCTGAATAATTCGTGTACGATATAATGAAACTATGAGCGAGATCAAAGACAGATACGAACCGATCCGTTTACGCAATCAGCTGTGCTTTCCGTTGTATGCGGTCTCCAACAAGATCATCCGCAACTATAAGCCGCTGTTGGATAAACTGGATCTGACCTATACACAGTACATCGTCATGATGGTCCTTTGGGAAGAAGAAGACATCAATGAGAAGAAACTGGGAGAGAGACTGTTCCTGAAACCGAACACTCTGACTCCGTTACTGAAGAAACTGGAGGAGAAGGGATATGTGCGGATGATCCGGAACCGTTCGGATGAGCGGAATCTGGTGATCTCCCTGACGGAAAAAGGGAACGCCTTGAAAGACAGGGCGGTGGATGTTCCCGCATCGATCGCAGAGACGATCCATCTGGAACCGGAAGAAGCCATGTATCTGTATTCCATCCTGTACAAGATCCTGGAAGAAGAATAAAGAAAAGCAGAACTTTACAGTTCTGCTTTGTTCATAATGTGAACGGATACAGGGATCTGAGTCCTACTGTTTTTTGTTTACCAGATCAGCAGGGATCGTTGCGGTACCCTGACCGTAGAACTTGAAGACATCGACCATCGTCTGGATCTGTTCATCGGTCATTCCGTTGATCTTTCCGTCCGGGCAGCAGGCTCTTGCAGCCAGATATGCCTTTGCGGTCTCTTCGAGATAGACTGCCGCATACATCGCATCCTTCAGGGAAGGTCCGATGGTCATGACACCGTGGTTGGACAGGATGACTGCACGGGAACTTCCGGCGTTGTTTACGACATCGATGCCCATATCTACGGAACCCGCATTGGAATACGGAGTGATCGGGACATTGCCGCAGCAGGCATTCGCCATACCGGTGAAGCAGACTCTGAATTCATTCATGCCCGGGATCAGGGACAGGGCAGTCGCATACGGCTGATGCGTATGGATGACGCCGTTGACGTCCGGTCTGTGTTTGAAGATGTAAAGGATAGCCGGAGTATCGGAAGAAGGTTTCTTGTCGCCTTCGATGATATTTCCGTCGATGTCGCAGACGATGACATCATCTTCGACCATCTTTTCATACATCATTCCGGAAGGAGTGATCAGGATCTCTCCTGTCGGCATGCGGATCGCCAGATTGCCGCAGGTCAGAGAGACGAGCTCATATCTGTCCAGCAGCATGCCGTATTCAATGATTTGCCGTTTCTGTTCAGAAAACATCTTATTTCTCCTTAATGATTCTCAGTATTTCTTCGGGACTGTCGATGAGATAGTCCGGATGATAGGATTCCAGGACTTCTCTTAACTGGTAGCCCCAGGTCACGGCGGCACAGTCGACGTGATTGTTGCGGGCCGTGAGGATGTCGACTTCGGTATCTCCGATATAGAGGACTCTGTCGGAAGGGATATTCGCTTCTTTCAGAAGCTTGTCCAGGCTTCCGGGCTTCGGTTTGGAAGGATGATCGTCCGACTGACCGCAGATATAGGCGATCTCATCCGTGAAGAACGTCTTTACGATCTTCTTCGAGATGCTGTCGAACTTGTTGGAATGGACCGCATTGACGATCTTCAGACCGTTCAGCTTTCTGACTGTCTCCTTGACACCGGCGAATTTTTCCACCAGTCTGGTACAGTCTGCACTGTACAAAGAGAAATCATATGCGGTCACTTCCGCCGCAAGTTCATCGACCTTCTCTTCCGGACAGCCGCCCTTCAGAAGCATGTTTTCATAGTACTGACCGAGCGGATACTTGATCAGTTCGAAACTGTCTTCCGGGGTGATCTGCCGAAATCCGAAGTGTTCCAGAGTCAGATTATCGAAGTATCTCAGTCCGGGAAGGGTGTGCAGGAGGGTACCGTCCAGGTCCCAGACGCACATCTCGTATCGCATTAGACTTCCAGGAAGTCGACGAAACGAACTTCTTCCAGGTCTTCTTTCTTGATGTTGAGTTCTTTGCCGGTCAGGCTTTCGACAGCCTTGACCAGGTTCATGGCGTTGATGCCGTATTTTTCCATCAGATACATCTTGGATGCGCCGTGAGCGTAGCCTTCCAGACCGATCTTGATCAGTCTCTTGCCGAGACCGTGTTCAGCCATCAGGTCAGCTGTCGCAGAACCGAGACCGCCGATGTTCAGATGGTTCTCGATCGTGACGACACCGTATTTTGCCTTGGCGATCGCATCTACGATCGTCGGATCGGTAAACGGCTTCAGGGTCGTGACATGCATATGTTGGACAGAGACGCCTCTTTCCTTCAGCACAGCGGTTGCACGCATCGCTTCTTCCGTGCAGATGGAAGAAGACAACAGGACGACATCGTCACCTTCGGAAAGGACTCTCGCTCTGTTGAAGACGACCGGTTCATCCGCCGGGAACAGACGCGGAACTTCCTTGCGCAGCTGTCTGATGTAGACAGGACCGTTGTAGTTGTAAGCGAGGTCAAGGACATAGTCGATATCTGTCGCATCGCCGACATCGAAGACCGCCATATTCGGAACGGACCGCATGACAGCGACGTCGTTGATGGACTGATGGGAGACACCGCCCGGTGTCGTGATGCCCGGCACGAAGCCGACGAAGACGACCGGAAGGTTAGGGTAGGCAACGGACATTTCGACCTGGTCCAGCACTCTTCTGTATTCGAATACGGCGAAGGTGTGGATGAAAGGTCTGTATCCTTCTCTGGCCAGACCGGCAGCCCATGAGACCATGTTCTGTTCGGCGATACCCATGGTGAAGTAGCGGTCAGGATACATAGCCCTGAACTTCTTTACTTCACAGGATGTACCCAGGTCAGCAGACAGGACGACGAGTTCTGGATGTTCCTCCGCAAGACGGAGAATATTCTTTTCATGTGTATTAACTTCGATTTTCATTCTTTTTCTCCTTCTTACATTGCATCGTAGATCTTCTGGAATTCTTCCTTCTCGGCAGCTGAGATCCTTACAAAGTGCAAGAACGGCCAGCGCTTCTCAAGAGGCGGAATCCCGGTAGTACCGCGTGTCCTTCCGATGACGACCAGCGGCTTTCCTTCGTGAGGTGTTTCGAATGCCTTGCAGAAAGCTTCGATATCGTGACCGTTGACTTCGACACATTCCGCACCGAATGATTTGAAACGTTCGACCAGCGGTTCTTCCGTCATCTGATTTTCGATCTGTCCTTCGACCTGCTGGTCGTTGGCATCGATGACGACGATCATGTTGTCAAGTTTGTAGTAGCTGGCAGCCTGGATGCATTCCCAGGTCTGACCTTCCTGCAGTTCACCGTCTCCGAGCATGACGAAGCATCTTCCGGTGTCGCCTCTTCTCTTTCTGGCATGGCAGGTACCTCCGGCGATGGAGATGGTCTGACCGAGTGAGCCGGCAGTGTTCTCGAAACCAGGAGAATGTTCGGCACCGATCATTTCCATGTTCCAGCCATCGACATTGAACTTGTCGACCCATTCAGGAGTGAGTCTTCCTACGGCAGCCAATGCGGAGTAGATGACAGATGCGTAGTGGCAGCAGGAAACGAAGAAACGGTCCTTGTCTGGTGCAGGTGCGCCGTTGTACATGGCACCTTTCGGGTAGTCCATGTTGTCCGGACCCGGTACTCCCGGGAACGGGATCGGCTCCCATAAACCTTCAGACGGACCGAGATTCATTACGTTCGTGTACAGAGAAGCCACGATCTCGGCGGAAGAGCATGCCTGGGCCAAGTAACAGCCGCCTGTCTTTAAAGCGATCCCAAGGATCTGCTTACGGATGCTGTTGGCAATGGCCTGGATCTCTTCGGTAGAGTAGATTTTTTTGTCCATTGTTACCTCCTTCTTTATAGATTTTAGTAATACTTAAAGCTTAATTTCATTATTCTTTTTTTGTGAACAAATGTCAACATGCACATTACAAAAGTAAAAAGTAAAGGCTTACATTTTTTGTTGACGCTGAAATATGGAGGTTTTATAATGATTGTAAGAACGTAGATATTGACGTTAGATAATCTTAGAAAAGGCAGGTAATATGAAAGCTGTTGTAAAAACCGAAGTTGGCTATGACCATATGGAATATATGGATGTTCCGGAACCGGAAGCGACAGGGGATCTGGTAAAGATCAAGATCGCTTATTCTGGTATTTGCGGTACCGATCTGCATGCGTTCAACGGAACGTATGCCAGCACGAAGCCGCCGGTCATCCTGGGACACGAATTCTCCGGCGTCGTCGTAGAAGTCGGACCGGATGTCAAGAAGATCAAGGTCGGTGACCGTGTCACATCCGAAACGACGTTCAAGACATGCGGTGTCTGCCCGATGTGCTTAAGCAAAGACTACAACCTCTGCGGAAACCGTCAGGGTATCGGTACACAGATCAACGGTTCCATGGCGGAATATCTGGTCTCCAGAGAAGAATCCGTCCATGTGCTTCCGGATAACGTCAGCCTGCTCAGTGCGAGTCTGACGGAGCCGCTTGCCTGCGGTGTCCATTCCGTGATCGAAAAGGGCAATGTTCAGCCGGGTGACATCGTTGTCGTCTTCGGTGCCGGTGCAATCGGCCAGATGGTATCTCAGGTCGCGAAATCACAGGGTGCGACCGTCATCATTGCAGGATTGACGCAGGATGAACACCGTTTCGAACTTGCGCTTGCTGCCGGTGCAGACCGCTGTGTCGACCAGCAGAAGGAAGACCTCAAGGCGATCGTCATGGAGATGACCAACAATGTCGGTGCAGACAAGTGCTTCGAATGTTCCGGAGCTGTTCCTGCATTGAACAAGGCCCTGGAGATCGTAAGACGCAAGGGTACAGTCGTACAGATGGGCGTCTTCTCCAATACACACGAGACGATCTGGACCGATCTGATCCTCCACAGGGAGATCGTATACGTCGGTTCCCGTTCCCAGAAACCTTCTTCCTGGGTCAAAGCCCTGGAACTGATGAGAGACGGCGTCGTCGTCCCGGAAAAGATCGCCACTTATCTCACGCCGTTGGAAAACTGGCGTGAAGGTTTCGAGAAGATGATCAAGGGCGAAGTCACCAAAGGCATCATCGTCCTCGACGATACATTGGAATAAAAAAAGAGAGATCTATCTCTCTCTGAGTTCAAGAAGTTCCTGAGCCAGCGGCTCATCGACGACCAGGATATCGACATACCCGCCGTTGAGTGCTGCCAGAGTAGCCGTTGCCTTCTCCGCTGTCGCATTGATGACGATCGAGATCGGCGCATTGCGTACGACATCGAGAGGGGCGGAAATGGTATAGATATTCTCGACATCGACCTGTCTGCCGTTGATGTCAATGAACCTTCCGGCAAGCGAAGCGACAGCTCCTTTCTCCCGATAACGGTCCAGATTGTAGCTCTCGAAGTAGCCGGACTGATGGATGGAATTCTTCCGGTCGTCAAATACACCGACACCGTTGATACAGACATCGACGGAAGCGGCCTTGGTTAGGGCGTCGTGGATCATCGGTTCATTGATCAGATAACGGTATACTTCCTTCCCTTCGACGAAGAGAGGAGTATTGATGGAAGAGTAAGTTCCATGCATCTTGCGGGCCAGGCGCTGTGCCGTGGAGAAACCGTCGATCGCGGGATTCCCCATACTGATGCAGCCGACCATCTGAGCGACGTTGATATCGTAGAACGTAGAGTCATCGATCGCATCGACGACCGCATTGACAGATCTGCCCCAGGTGACTCCCAGAGTCATGCCCGGCTGCAGATAGGTAGAGAGGATCGCTGCAACGGCCTTGCCGCAGACATCGATGGATTTATCGAAATCGAATGCGGCATTCACGACGATCGCATCGCGAAGTTTGAAAGCCTTGCGGAGTTTGTTGGAAAGTTTGTTGTTCTTGCTGACAGGCGTCTCGATGATGATCTTGACGATCCCCTGACGCTTGGCATCCTCGATGAGACGGGAAACGGTCGGACGGGAAGACCCGATGATCGAACCGATCTCCTGCTGAGAAAGGCCGCGTTCGTAGTACAGTTCAGCAACATAGGCCAATAGATTATCGTTCTTGCTCATACTTAAATTATATATGATTGAAAAGGAGATAGCATTATGGTTAGCCAGGAATTCATTGTAAAGAACCCGACGGGGATCCATGCCAGACCGGCATCGATGCTCACGCAGCTGTGTTCAGGTCTGGAGGACAACATCACGATCATCACTGAGAAGGGTCTCTCCATAAATCCGAAGTCCATCCTTTCCGTGCTGATGGGTGCCATGGTCAAGGGCATGCATATCACGGTCCAGGTCGAAGGAGAACATGAAGAGGAATCTCTGAAGAAGATCATGGATCTTCTGGAGAGCTTCGAGGAGTAGGAGGATCTCATGGAACAGGCGATTCACAGAGAACTGATCATGTACGGCGTCGATGCCAAAGACAGCGAAGATGCGATCCGTCAGGTCGGACAGCTGTTTTTGAAGGAAGGGTATGTCAAGGATACCTATATCGATGCAGTCGTTGCCAGAGAAAAGGTCTTCGCGACCGGTTTGGAACTGGATGGGATCTCCATCGCCATGCCGCATACCGACATCATCCATGTCAACAAGCCGGGCGTGACTGTCGCGAAACTGGCTCATCCGGTCGAATTCGAACATATGGGTGAACCGGGACGCAAGGTCCAGGCCGAGATGCTGTTCATGATGGCTATCACCAATCCGGAAGATCAGATCGGAACGATCACCAGAGTTCTGGGCGTATTCCAGAACAAGGAAGCTTTGGAAGCATTCAAGGCAGCTGCTTCCGAGGAAGAAGTCTATGAAGCTGCCGTAAAGTACATTGGTTAGTACCTTGGAAACAGGGTGTTAATAAAGCATAAGGAGGAAAATTCTATGAAAACATGCACGGTAGTTACTGTATGCGGATCCGGAGTTGTCACATCTTCAATGATCGCACTGAAGATCAAAGATCAGCTCAAAGACAAAGGCTGGGATGCCACGATGTATGAGGCAAGCCCTGTCAGTCTGAATTCCGTCATTACAGGAAAAGACATCGATGTCATCGTCTGCGCTTCTCCGGTCACCGAAGATGTCGGCATTCCTAAAGTAAAGGGAATGGGCATGGTCACCGGTATGGGCGAAGAAAAGGTTATCAATGAGATAATCGCTGTTCTCGAAGAAAAATACAAATAAATTTGTTATTGTTCTTGTTGTTTACCGCAAAAATTTGTATTAATTCAGTTTTTATTTCTTAACTTTAAAAAAGAGGGGGAAATCTATTTTGGAAGCGTTTTTAAACACGTTATCTGGTATTTTTGGAGCTTTCGGTTCCGGCATCATCATCCCAATCATCCTTTTCATTCTTTCTAAGGTGATGGGTGTTGACACCAAGAAAGCATTCAATTCCGCGCTGCTGTGTGGTGTTGGTCTGACAGGCTTCAACCTCGTCATCAACTCTTACTCAGGCGTTATCGCTCCTGTTGTTCAGTCCATGGTCGACAATACCGGCGTTCATCTTTCTACGATTGATACCGGCTGGCAGTCAACTTCGATCATCGCTTACTCTACTACAGTAGGTATCCTGTTCATCGGTGTTGCGATCGCTCTGCAGCTCATCCTGTTCTTCGTAGGTTACACTGATGTCTTCATGGCATCCGACCTTTGGAACAACTATTCCTTCATGGTCTGGGGCTCCATGCTGTATGCTTTAACAAAGAATATGTTATTGGCTATGGCTCTGATGGTATGCCAGCTGTTCTACATCCTGCTGTTCTCTGAAATGTGCGCATTAAGATGGGGCACATACTACGAGTATGATGGATGCTGTATGACAGCTCCTCACCACCTCGAGTCCTTCCCGTTCGCCGTTCTGATGGACTGGATCCTGACGAAGCTCGGCTTCAACAAGATCAAGATCAACGCTGCTGACCTGCAGAAGAAGTTAGGTCTGCTCGGTGAACCAATGATGATCGGTCTGTTTGTCGGTCTTCTGATCGGTTTACTCGGCGAATGGCCATTCCTGTTCGGTGCTAACGCAATGAATGCCTGGGGTACTGCATTAGGTGTTGCAATCAACACGGCTGCCATCATGGCTGTCTTCCCGAAAGTTGCTGCTATCTTCGCTTCTGCATTCACTTCAATGTCAGATGCTTACAAGTCAAAAGCAGCCGCTTCCGCTAAGAACCGCAGATGGTTCCTGTCTGTCAACGACGCTTGCGGTTACGGTGAAACAAATACCCTGGTCACAGGCGTCCTGCTGATCCCAATCATGCTGTTCCTGTCCTTCATCCTTCCGGGCAACAACGTCCTGCCGATGGCTGACCTCTGTGCATTACCTTACATGGTCGAAGTATTCGTCTGTGTATCCAATGGTAACATCGCGAAGTCCATCGTCATGGGTGCTATCTGGTTCGGTCTCGGTCTGATCCTGTTCTCTCAGCTGGCTCCTACATTCACGGAAGTCGCTGTCGGCACCGGCCAGTTCACCGTTCCTGAAGGCGCTTTGAACGTTTGCTCATTCGGTATCGTATGTCACCCGTTAATGATCGCATTATTCTATGCGTTCTACAAAGGCGGCATCGTCGCCATCGCTGCTCTGGTAGTTGTATATGCTGTTCTGTATGTCTGGTTCAGAAAGAACAAGCAGAAGGTTTACGATTACCTGGAGAACAACGCTGCTGCTTACAAGGCATAGCATTTAGTTAAGGGTAAACACAAGAGTGATATAGGGCTATTGCTATGAAAATAGCAATAGCCCTTTAAAAAAGGAAAGGTCGTTCCTATGCTCAATGAATTGTCAAGAGATCCGCAGAAGATCCTGCTGATCACCGATGCGAATGTCGACATCGAAGTCATGATCGATGCCGTAAAGAAGAGTAAAATTAACTGCGGGGAGATCCGTACACTGTTTTTCGGACCGGAAAACAAGGAGGATTTCCCGGAACTGCAGCTGAATATCGAACGCCACGGTCCGGAGGGGATCGAGATCCCGGAAGAAGCCTATGAGCTGATCAGCGACGCCAATGTACTGATGGTCCATTTCTGTCCGGTATCTTCCAGACTGATCGAAGCCGCAAAAGATCTCAAACTGATTATGACAAATCGCGGCGGTGTCGAACATATCAATGTCGAAGCCGCTACTTCAAGAAACATTCCGGTCGTCAACTGTGTCCGCAATGCGGATGCGGTCGGAGAATTTGTGATCGGAATGATGATAGATCTGACCAGAGACATCACACTGTCTCACAATTTCCTGCATCAGGGCCAGTGGAAGAGGACCTATTACAATTCCTCCTTCCAGAAGACCTTATGCAACTCCCATGTCGGTCTCATCGGCATGGGCAACATCGGTTGTGTCCTGGCGAAAAAACTGCTGGGACTCGGAGTCCATACGATCGTATATGATTCTTTCGTTACAAAAGAATCTCTCGAAAAGAAAGGTCTGAACGCCCTGGAATATACGGATGATCTGGATTATCTGCTCTCTACGTCAGACATCGTCTCGTTGCATCTGAGACTTGTTCCGGCTACGGAGAAGTGGTTTACCATCGAACAATTCCGTAAAATGAAAAAGGATGCCTACTTCATCAATTCTGCCAGAGGCGGGATACTGAACTACGACGATCTGCGTCAGGCTTTGAAGGAAGGACTGATCGCCGGTGCTGCGCTCGATGTCTTTGACAGGGAACCGATCGCGGAAGATGATCCGCTCTTACAGATGGAGAACGTTCTTGTGGCATCCCATCTGGCCGGCACGACTTTGGATTCGATCGCCTTGTCACCGTATATCGTGACCAGAGATGTCGACGAGATCATCGAAAAAGACATTCCGGACAGGATCGTCAACTACAGAAAGATCACATTATAGAAAAGGGGAAAAAGAAATGTTACTGAAAGAAGAAAGAGAAGAGATCGTAAAGTACGGCAAGATCATGGTGGACCGCCATCTGACGGTAGGAACGTTCGGCAATATCTCTGTATACAACAGGGAACTGGACCTGTTTGCGATCACGCCTTCCGGTTTCGACTACTATAAGACTTCACCGGAAGACTGTGTCGTTTTGAGACCGGACGGAACCATCGTGGAAGGAGACAGGAAACCTTCCAGCGAAGTGGATATGCACAGGATCTTCTATCAGAGAAAGAACAACATCAATGCCGTCGTCCATACGCACTCCGTCTATGCGACGACTCTGGCGTGCCTGGGCTGGAGCGTTCCGCAGCTGCACTATCTGGTCGCCTATTCCGGAAGCGAAGTGCCTTATATCCCTTATGTTCAGTTCGGAACATATGAACTGGCCGAAACCGCCTATAACGCCATGGGTGATAACCGTGCCTGCATTTTAGGTAACCACGGTCTGTTGTCGACCGGGAAGTCTCTTCCGTATGCGATGGATGTCGCGGAACAGATCGAATTCTGCTGCCAGCTGTATTACAATTGCCGTCTCACCGGCAAGGAGCCGATCCTTCTGACAGATGAACAGATGGATGTCGTCAGAAGCGGATTCGGAGATTACAGAAAGAAGTAAACAATGAAGTGCGTCTATTGCGGAAAAGAGTATTCGGAAGGGGGCCTGAAGATCAACGTATCCAACGGTACTTTCGATGTCTGTTCGAATGAATGCAGGAAACTGACCGTAGATTATCTGAACAGGGACAAGGAATACAAGAACCGTTCCTATATCATGATCTTCTGCGGAAGCATCGGCTTCATCCTTTCCACATTCATCTTTTCCGGTAAGTATAAACTGGTACCGATGTATATCGGAATGATCATTGCCGGTGCGGCACTGCTGATCTATCCCTACATCTTTTCCAGTTTCATCACATTTACGAGATATCCGATCAAAAAACTGACGAAGATGGTCAGGATCCTCGGAGCTATCATCATTGCGATCTCCGTGGTCTTTCTGGTCCTGACATTGAGGCAGCCCGTATGAACAAAGATGTACTGGTACTGATCGGTGTGATCGTAGCGGATGCGCTCCTGCTGTTCGAACTGCTGTATTTCATCCTGCGCAGGAACACTTCCAACAAGCTGTTTCAGGCGGCCTTTCAGGGCGATGATGCGAGATTCGAGGCGATCGCGGGATCCCTCGGCGGCAAGACACTCAGCGCTTTCGATAAGGAACTGATCCGTTTCAATGTTGCGGAAGCCCGCAAGGAACAAAACAGCATCGAAGCTTCGATCCGGAATTTCGAACAGATGACTCTGAAGGATTCGCAGAAGAAAAAGATCTATCAGAGGATCTTCTACTACTACGTCGATCGCAACAAAAAGGCTGAGGCGAAGAAGTACTATCAGGAACTGGAATCGCTGAACGTCTATAAAAACAAGAAAGACGTGGAAGTGACTTACGATACCTTCATCAACGGCGGTCATAAATACCTGAACGAAACTCTGGAAAGAGCGAAGAAGGCAAAACCGCAGGAACTCCCGGCACTGGAGAGAAACATCTCCCGGATGTATGAAAACAAGGGGGTTCATTCCGAGGCGAAGAAATATGCCCGACTGGCGGAACGCCATCAGCGGGAACTGGAAGAAAGATCCGGATCCCGCAGGACAAATTAAGCGGAACAGGAGAGATCATGAAAAGGATCTCTCTTTTTATGTCTGGTGTATACTGATAGCGTGAGGTGACGATATGAACGCTTATACTCTGAACATCGCCGGATTAAAGCGACAGCTTCCCTATGTGGATATCAATGATGAACTGGCTTTTGCGAGCTTCGTGGTGATCTCCGATACCGAACTGGTCAGTGCGGCTGCGCCGCTGCTGGCGAAGCGGATCGGGGAATGCGATATGATCGTGACGGCAGAGGCCAAAGGGATCGCGCTGGCTTATGAAGTCAGCAGATGCCTCGGTCAGAAGGAATTCATCGTTGCCAGGAAATCCGAGAAGAGTTACATGAAAGATACACTGGAAGTTTCCGTAAAATCCATCACGACAGCGGTCCCCCAGCATCTCTATCTGGACGGAACGGACAAAGAGAAACTGAAGGGAAAGAAGATCTGTCTTCTGGACGATGTGGTATCGACCGGAGATTCCCTGGCGGCTTTACAGGTACTGACCGAACAGGCCGGTGCGATCGTCACGAAAAAGGCCTGCCTTCTGGCAGAGGGAGAGGCAGCGGACAGGGACGACCTGATCTATCTGGAAAAACTGCCGCTGTTCAGAAAGACGGAAGAAGGATATGAGGTGATCGAATGACGGACATCTTTGAATACCTGCGAAACAACAGCTACCCCGGAAGGGGACTGATCATCGGAAGATACGACGGAGAGCCCGTGATCGCCTATTTCATCATGGGACGCAGCGAAAACAGCCGCAACCGCATCTTCTGCAAGGATCGGGAAACCGTCTATACAAAAGCCTATGATGAGACAAAGGTGAAAGATCCTTCCCTGATCATCTACAATGCCATCCGTCACATCGATGGGATGATCGTCGTCACCAACGGAGATCAGACGGATACGATCTGTGAATTCATCGAAAAAGGACTGAGC
>CADCRE010000055.1 GCA_902803785.1 uncultured Erysipelotrichaceae bacterium | reverse complement strand
TCGATCTTTCCCATGAATTCGTTGATCTTGCCTGTAGCAGTATCGACCTGTTTCATGACGGTGTTGTAAGTATCGATCGCTTCTTTGATCTTGGGGATCCAGGAGGATACGATGACTGCGATGACGATCACTGCGACCGCCAGGATGCCGTACTTGATATAGCGGATCGTCTGATTCCTTCTCTTTTCTCTGATCAGTTCCATGAGGAGCTCATGGTCGTTCATCTCTTCCAAAGGCTTCTTGTTTTCCATCGTTTACTCCGTGATATAGTTCAATGTCAGAAGATAGGTATTCTTCAGTCCTTTGATATGTGTCCGTTCATAGCCGTGAGAGTTTGCGGTACCCGGTCCGATCGCCGCATGGCGGACATCGTATCCCGCCAGGACCGCTCCGTCCGCATCCGTTCCGTAATGCGGGGTAAAGATATCCATCACATAGTCGATCTTATGATCCTTTGCGCAGCTTCTCAGTTCACTTGTCATCACATCGTGATACGGGAAACGGGAATCTTTCGCAAAGATCGAGACCTTCCTTTCATCCGAATTCTGATCCGGACCGATCGGAGCGATATCGATCGCCAGGATGTCTTTGACCCCTTCCGGAAGATAGGTCGTACCGTGTCCGATCTCTTCATACATCGCAAAATAGGCGTAGACCTTTCGTTTCAGTTTAAGTCCGTTCTGTTTCAGTGCACGCATTACGCTTAAAAGCACCGCAGCACACGCCTTATCGTCGATAAAGCGGGATTTGAGATATCCGTTCACTTCCGTAAAACGCGGCTCTAAAGCGATGAAATCGCCTGTCTCGATGCCTAAGGCTTCCGTATCTTTTGCGCATTTCACGTCATTGTCCAGTGTGACACAGACGTTCTTGCGGAAATCGCCCAGTTCATTGCGAAGTTCTTCTTCCGTCACGTGGATGGAATTCGGGATACGGTTGACCGTACCCGTATAGACCTGGCCGTCTCTGGTATAGACGCGGACATTTTCTGTGACACAATAGAACGGATAGAGCCCTCCTACCGGACAGACGTTCAGTGTCCCATCCGCATTGATATGTCTTACCATCAGACCGATATCATCCAGATGTGCCGTGATCACCAGAGGATCTCCTTCTCCGCCCAGATCGGCGATGACACCTCCTTTATGGGTCAGTTCGTAGGGATATCCAAGTTCTTCCACGATCTCGCTGACTGTTTTCTGTATCTGTACATACTGTCCGGTCGTGCTGTCTACGTCCAGCAGGCGTCTGAATGTCTCAACGCAGTATCTCTCATCAAAATTGTTCATACTGATTTCCTCTTACTCAGAATTATATTCTATTTCCTGTTTCATTGCGATCCTTTTACGATCACCGTCCCGTGACTTATAATGGATCTATGGATAAGAAAACATTCTTTTCACATTACCCGAAACGCAGATCCGATTCCAATAAATTCGACAACGGCAGAGTCTTTCTGATCGCGGGATCCTACGGGATGGCCGGTGCCTGTATCCTGAACATCATCGGAGCCCGTAGTGTCGGGACATCCTATATTGAAGTATCTCTTTCCAAGGACATCTACCCGATCGTCGCAACAAATGAGATCACGGCTGTCTATCATCCGGATGACCTCTCAAAGGATGAGATCGATCTCCCTGCGATGTATAAGGCAGGAGCTGTCGCCTTCGGATCCGGAATGACGAAGCATCCAAAGAAGGAATCATATCTGGAATCGGTCTTAAAAACGGTCAAGGTCCCCATCATCATCGATGCGGAAGGCCTTCACATCCTGGCGAGACATCCGGAATTCTATCATTTGAATTCAGGCATGATCCTGACGCCGCATCTGGGAGAATTCTCCGATATGACCGGTCTTACAGTTGAAGAGATCGAGAAAGACAGGATCAATACAGCTTCCGAATTCGCAAAGAAACATCATGTGATTCTCGTACTGAAAGGACCTCATTCTCTGATCGTGAACAGCGACGGTTCTTATGTCCTGAACGATTCCGGGAACGAAGCCCTCGCCAGAGCCGGAAGCGGAGATGTATTGACCGGAATGATTGCAGGACTCTGCAGTCTGTACAGCGATCCTTATCAGGCAACTGTCGATGCGGTATGGCTGCACGGGCATCTTGCGGATGAAGCCGTAAAGGAACACTCGAAAG
The DNA here is from genome assembly GCA_902803785.1 of uncultured Erysipelotrichaceae bacterium. Classification (GTDB taxonomy): domain Bacteria; phylum Bacillota_I; class Bacilli_A; order Erysipelotrichales; family Erysipelotrichaceae; genus Colivicinus. Next base: position 229 of record CADCRE010000055.1, on the reverse strand, counting down.
AGATCTTCGATCTCACGAGATATCCGGAATATGCGGACCGTTTCTTCTCTCAGAAATAATAAAAACGGGAGATCTTTCTTAGATCTCCTTAGTTTTGAATGATAAATAAACATAAGTTTACTTATATGTGATGGAAATCATCCCCTTGTTTCAGGATCTGCTTTCCATCTTTTCAACAGGACAGCCAATACGATCCCGGCGATCGTAACGATTGCACCAATAGCGAGCG
>CADCRE010000054.1 GCA_902803785.1 uncultured Erysipelotrichaceae bacterium | reverse complement strand
GAATCGAGATCATCCTTCAGGATCTTCTTGTCGATCCCGGTCGATTCCTTTCCGAATACGAGATAGATATCCCCTTCCTTTTGAAAGATACAGTCCGTAAACGGCTTCATGCCGTAACGGGTAAAATAGACGAACTGGCCTTCTCTTCCTTCCTTGAAGTGTTTCCAGTCGGGATAGACGGTGTAGTCCAGATCGGCGATATAGTCCATACCGCTGCGTCTCAGATGTTTCTCATCCAGAGAGAATCCCAGCGGTTCGATCAGGTGCAGTTTCATCTTGAATACCGAACAGGTACGCATGATGTTTCCTGTATTCTGAGGGATCTCAGGCTCATATAATACGATGTTGATCATCCTTCAGACCCTTTCTGTAGAAAAAATATGAGATCACAAGATATATCGCCAGGATCGCGATGAACGTGACTAAAATGACCGTGACCAGATGGAAGAAGAATTCCGGCGGTACGATCATGATCAGGATGTCCTTGCGCAGATCCAGGATCCACAGCTCGTTTCCCGCAAAGAATATGTGATGGAAGAAATTCCAGAAAGAATCGAAATCGATGGCGATCCAAACACCCAGGACCAGAAAGAAGAGAAAGAGATAACGGAAAAACTTCCGCTCAAAATGATACTTCTCCGCTCTCAGTTCCTTATGCCGCTGCAGATAGATCGAAGACAGCAGGACGACAGCGAAAGCGATATACATGACAGTCACGGAAGTGAGGTTCAAAGTCCTGACATCGACCATATGCAGTTTCTCATCATCGGAATAGACTTCTCTCATCTGTCCTTTGATCTCCATCTGAAGATCCAAAGAAGCATCCCTGTCGTTGAGATATTCAAGCGTGAAGGAGGTCAGTTCATCGAGCTTCTCATCACTGATCCCGATGTATTCCGCCAAAGGAGTTCCATACAGTTTCAGTTTCCGGTGTTCGCTGCGGTAAAAGCTCTCATTAAAAGCCCAGAAATGGACCGTAGCGAGCAGTATGAAAAGGACGAACGAGAGATCCGTCAGAAAGTAAAATATGTTTCTAAAGGCTTTCTTTTGCATCTGCGATCCATTTCTTCAGTGCCTTGGCACGGTGTGAATTCTCATCTTTAAACGCATTCCCCAGTTCCGCTTCCGTTTTGTTAAATTCCGGGATCAGAAAGATCGGATCGTAGCCGAATCCTTCACTTCCTGCCTTATGATCGGCGATCTGTCCTTCATTGACTCCGGTATAGAAGTGGACATCATCTTTGGAATCGATATAGCACATGCAGTCGATGAAACGGGCGTTCCTGTTTTCGATATCCTTCATCAGTTCGATCAGAAAATCGCATTTTTCATCATAGTTGAGATTCGGAAGGAACCTTGCGGAATGGATCCCCGGAAGACCGCAGAGATAGTCGATACAGATCCCCGAATCATCGGCGATCGTCGGCATTCCGGAAAGATCGTGATAGTACCTGGCCTTGATATAGGCGTTGTCCGCAAAAGTCTTGCCGTCTTCTTCCGGTTCTTCCGTATATCCCATATCCTTCGGACAGAGGACTTCGATCTCCACTCCGTTGCGTTTCAGGATATCCCTGATCTCATCGATCTTATGAGCGTTATTGGACGCGATAAAAAGTTTACTCATAGAAAAATTATAATATAAAACAATTCGATGGGTACAAAAAGCGCATGTTTCCATGCGCTAGAGAGTAAATTTTTCGATGATGGTCTGGACCAGAGGATTTCGTACGACATCGGAATTCGTGAACTCCACGAATCCGATCTTTTTCACATCCTTGAGTTTCTCCCTGGCGATGACCAGACCGCTTTTCTTGTTTGCGATATTGAGATCGATCTGCGTGATATCGCCGTTGACGACCATCTTGGAATGAAAGCCCAGTCTCGTCAGGAGCATCAGCATCTGTTTGTCGGTCGTATTCTGCGCTTCATCCAGGATGATGAAGGATTCACTCAGCGTCCTTCCTCTCATGTAAGCCAGAGGCATGACTTCGATGATTCCTTTTTCGATCAGCTTGTCTTTCTGTTCGCTTCCCAAAAGTGAATCGAGAGCGTCGTAGATCGGCATCAGATAGGGATCGATCTTCTCTTTCAGATCACCGGGCAGGAAACCCAACGATTCCCCTGCTTCGACGGCAGGTCTCGTGATGACGATCTTGTTGACTTCGCCTCTTTTCAGATAGTCCACCGCCAGCATGACCGCCAGGAAGGTCTTTCCGGTACCCGCAGGTCCGACACAGAAGACCAGATCGTCGCTCTTGACCTTCTTGACGAATTCCGACTGGTTCGCCGTCTTGCAGCGGAACGGTTTTCCGCTGTTGGAATAGGCAATGATATGATCGGAGAAATCTTCCTGTCTGGATTCATTGATCAGGATGAAGGACTGCTTGATCAGATCGTAGTCGATCAGTTCTTCCTTGCAATGGCTGACCAGGTAATCCATATGACGGGAGAATTGCCGGAAGAGCTTCGTATCGTCGCTCAGGAGCTTGAAACAGTTGTCCCGGTAGACGATCCCGCAGCCGTAGAGGTCTTCCAGGAGGTTGATGTTGGTGTCATTGACACCGATGATGTTCTTGATATCCTCGTGATCGAGGTCCGTAAATCTGTATTCCATTAATTCAATTTAAGCACATTCCTCGTGTTTAATCCATTCCGTCGCACCGAGATATTCGCATGCCTTCCTTCCGAATTCGTTTCCCTGCCGGATACATCCTTCGATCGATCCTCCCTTTGATAAAGAAAGAAGGAATCCAGCCGCAAAGCTGTCCCCCGCTCCGGTCGTATCGACGACATGTTTCAAAGGTGTCCCGTGAAAATACCTTCCGTCATGGTAACAGCCCTTCTCTCCGCATTTGATATAGGCGTTGACTCCATGTTCCTTGAAGAGAAGATCCATCTCAGATACATCCTTCGTTTCACATAATGCAGCCGCTTCCGTCTCATTACAGAAGAAGTGATCCACATATCTCAGACAGTCCATCTCCTTGAGAGTCTCTCCGTGTTTCGGGGTCGAACAGTCCGCACAGAGGATCTTCCCTTTCTTCTTGATGGATGTGAACAGATCACACAGTTCTTCGTTTCTTAACTTTTCGGAGATGAATACGGAGGCCAGACAGACGATCTTGGCGTCTTCATCGATACGGATATGAGACAGATCCAGTTTTCTCAGACTGCCGTTGCGGTTTCCGACGAAGGTCCTCTCTCCGTTTTGATCGACCATCACCAGAGACAGATAGGTCTCCATCTTCTTCTTCAGGATATCTTCGTTATATGCGAGGTTTTCCGCCTTCATATGCTCGAGAAGGAACCTTCCGGTCTGATCGTCTCCCAATACGGAGATCAGCTTCGTATCGGCCTTGAAATGGCTCAGGATCAGCGCTTCATTCAACGCATCCCCTCCCGGATACATTCTGATCGTATCGACCTTCTGTTTACCGGAAAAGAAGGTATCCCGATCGACCGAAGATATCAGGATATCCATGCAGGCAGCACCGATGATATTGATCTCACTCATACTTTCATTATAAAAGAAAACCAACTTTTCAGTTGGCTTATTTGGATCTTCTGAGCTTTCTGGCGTTTTCTCTCTTGAGCCTTTTCTTAACGCCCGGCTTTACATAGTATTCTCTTTTTCTGACTTCCAGAAGAGTGCCATTGCGTGAGACCTGTCTCTTGAAACGACGTAACGCATCATCCAGCTGTTCGTTTTCCTTAACGATCACTTTTGCCACAATTTCACCCCCTTTTCGTCGTGCTCATTTATTATAACGGAACTATTCCCCTTTTTCAATAAGTTTCGTTCCGGAGGAAGTACCGATACGGTTGGCACCAAGGGCGATCATCTTATCGAAATCCTCACGGCTCCGGACACCGCCGGCAGCCTTGATCAGACATTTGTCGCCGACTGTCTTCTTCATCAGAGCGACATCTTCGAACGTCGCACCGCCTGTCGAGAATCCCGTAGAAGTCTTGACGAAATCGGCACCCGATCTCATGACACACTTGCAGGCTTCGACCTTTTCTTCGTCTGTCAGCAGGCAGGTCTCGATGATGACTTTCAGCGTCTTGTCTCCGCAGACTTCCTTGATCCTGCTGATCTCATCGCAGACATAGTCGTAATCCCTGTCTTTCAGTCTGCCGATATTGATGACCATATCGACTTCATCGGCACCCTTGGAGATCGCATCTTTTGCCTCGAATACCTTGGCTTCCGTCGACATTGCACCCAAAGGGAATCCGATGACGCAGCATACCAGCACATCCGTTCCTTCCAGTCTCTTCTTGCAGAACTCGATGTTGCAGGTATTGACGCAGACGGATTTGAAGTCATATTCTCTTGCTTCGTCACAGAGCTTCGCGATCGCATCCAGGGATGCATCGGCTTTCAGCAGTGTATGATCGATATATTTAGATAAGCGCATTTTCCTCTTTCCTCCTCTTATAGATATATTTTTCTGCGTAATACTTATCACCTTTATAGTACTGTTTTCCCAGAGCCATGGAAAGGAAATTCTCGTTCCCCTTCCCGATGATGACCGTCACATCCTTGCGGTTCATGATCTCGATCGCATTCTCGATCGCCAGAGAACGGCTCGGACAGTGGACGACCCTTCCGCTTTCCGCATAACGGTCCGTCCTCTCCAGAATCTCCATGACCTCTCCTTCCAGAGATTCGTTCTCTGTGAAGATGATCACATCAAGGTACTTTTCGGCGATCTTCACGATCCTTTCGATCCGTTTGTCTCCGTCGGTATAATCGATCCCGATGACACCGATCGCCTTGGCCTTGTTGGCGACGAAATGCGCATAACGGCACAGTTCTTCGATCGACTGCAGGTCGTAGGCACAGTCTACGATGATGTCGTACTCGCTGTCGACGCGTTCCATGACGCCTTCCACACACGGTACGTCCTCGAAGACCTTGCAGACCTGATCGATCTCAAAGCCTTTTTCGCACAGTGCGACGATGGCGGCAGTCAGATTGTAGACGCTGCTGAGTCCCTGCAACGGTGAATTGACCGCATGATCGACACCTTTATAGGCAATGGTGTAATAGATCCCGTTCCGGTTCATACGGACGTCGTGGATGCGATAGTCCGCCAGCTGGGACATCCCGTAGCTGACATAGGCACCGACGCAGTCGTTGATCTGAGCGAAGGAGACATCGTCGAGGTTCAGGATCACCTTGGTGTCGTCTTCCAGGGTGTAGAGGTACTTTCGCAGGTTCGTATAGTAGTCCGTACTCTGGAATTCACTGGATTCCGGATCGGTACAGGTATAGATGAAGGTATTCGGAACGACGGTATCGAGCTTCCGCAGGTTCAGCGACGATGCGCTGGCTTCCAGCGTCACGGACTTGATCCCGTAGTCCTTCATCCCATTGAGGATCTTGAGATTGTCCAGACCGTTCAAAGTCGGAAAGGACGATTTCAGTTTGAACTGATCGTAACGGATCCCCAGGATCCCGATATATCCGCACTTGGAAAACAGGTTCAGATAATAGTTGAGAAAGGTCGCGACCGAACATCTTCCGTAGTTTCCGGCGATGACGTACTTGTCGATCCCATCGTTCGGATCTTCATAGAAGATGTTGGCGACGCGGCGCATCGCTTCGTGGACATCGTCCACCTTGATCATCAGAGCCTTCGGCTTGAATGAGACCGGCTTGCTGTGAACGATGACTGTCGCACCGTTTTCGACGGCTTCCGGGATATAGTCGTGTCCGTCGTATTTGATCCCGTCCAGGCAGAAGAAGATCGCATTCTTCATCGGCACTCTGCTGTCGACCGAAAGCTGTTCGATCTCGATATCCGGTGCGTTCTTAAACAGTCTGCTCAGCAACATGTCCGATCACCTCCGTTTCACATCGATCGATCCTGACTTTCTGCAAGGAACCGATCGGCCATTCTCCCTTGACCCTCACATAGATGTATTCCCTGGAATAACCGAAGGAATCGTTCTCGTCGACCCGTTCGATCAGCACTTCGACGTCTTTGTTCAGGAAACGGTCCCGATATTTCTTTCGCAATTGTCTGTCGAGTTCCGTGACCTGACTGACTCTTTCCTTCTTGATCTTGGGATCGATATGTCCCTTCATCGCGTCCGCAGCCGTTCCGGATTTGCGGGAATACGGGAAGATATGGATAAAGGAGAATTCTGCTCTAGAAAGGTTCTCCATCGTGTTTCTAAACATTTCATCGTCTTCTCCCGGAAAACCGACGATCAGATCCGTCGAGATCGAGATATCCGGGATCTGGCAACGGATATAGGCGATCCGATCGAGGTATTCTTTGACGGTATACGGTCTGTGCATCGCCTTCAGGATCGTGTCATCCATCGACTGGACCGGGATATGCAGGTGATGTGCGAGCTTTTTATTCTTCTTCATCAGTTCGATGATTTCATCGCTGATCTCGGTGATCTCGATGGAACTCAGACGGATCGTCTCAAGTCCTTCGATCGTTACGAGGTCCTTCAGAAGATGATACAGATCGTAGGTCCCGTCATTGTATCGGCCGGTATGGATCCCGGTCAATACGATCTCCTTGTGGTTCAAGGCGAGCTCTCTCGCTTCTTCGATCAGCCTTTGGTGATCGCCGCTCCTCTCCCTTCCTCTGGCATACGGGATGACACAGTAGGAACAGAACTGGTTGCAGCCATCCTGGACCTTCAGGAAGGCGCGCGACTTGGTCGGATAGGAATGGATGAAGAGATCTTCGAACTTCGGATGGATCTCCCTGTTTACGAGACTGACTCTTTCGTCTTCAAGGATCAGATCGACGATCCTGTCTTTATTCTCCGATCCGATCAGAAGGTCGACATCCCGAAACACCTCGTGTTCCGGCTTGATCTGGCTCAGACAGCCGATCGCGGCGATATAGGCGTTCGGGTTCCTTCTGCGGGCATCGTGGATGAACTTCCGCGTCTTGGATTCCGCGGTGTTCGTGACACAGCAGGTAAAGATGAGATAGATGTCCGCTTCCTCCTTAAAGGACACTTCTTCGAAGTGTTCGTTCATCCGTTCTCTGACATAGGTGGCTTCATAGTCATTGACTTTGCAGCCGAGGATCATCATCGCATATTTTTTCATTGACATTTACTTACGATCACACTGCTCATATACAGAGCTGCCGTTTCCGCACGCAGGATGCGCTTTCCCAGGGAGATCGAACGATATCCCATTGCCGTGATCTGTTCATATTCCTTTGGGGTAAAACCGCCTTCCGGTCCGATGATATAGGTGATCGAACCGCTGATATCGATCTGATCGATCTTCGTCTCCGCTTCATAACAGATATAGTTCTGATCGCTGAGATATCTCTTGAGATCTTTCAGTCTGACAGGTTCGCAGATCTCGGGAACGGTGTTCCGGTGAGACTGTTCCGCCGCTTCCTGAGCGATCTTGCGCAGGCGTTTCATCTTCTTTTCATCCCTGATATGGGTGACGCTCCGTTCCGCCTGATACGGAACGATGCGGCTCACGCCGAGTTCCGTGAGCTTCTGGATGCAGTATTCGAAGGGATCGTTCTTGATCAGAGAAAGGATACAGGTGATCTGACAGTCGAGTTCGTTATCCTCATGCGTATCTTCGAGGATCTCACATCGTTTACTGTCGATCAGATGCGCGGTAAAGATCCTGTGATCTTTATCACAGATACGGAAGATGTAGCTTTCATCCTTCCTCAATACCCTGATCAGATGATGGAGGATCTCCTCATCGAGTTCCAGGATATCGCCTTCCTTCAGGATCCTTTCGCTGAAATACTGCTGCATAAAGATATTATATAACGAAAAAAGGCAGATCTCTCTGCCCCTACTCCTTTTCCTCCGGACGGAAGGTGATCTTGATCTCATTGACCTTCTTGGAGTCCGCATCCGTGACTTCGATGTGCATGTTCTTGTAGTCGAAGCTGTCACCGACCGACGGGATCTTGTCCAGGACATCGATGACCCATGCGGAAGTCGTATTGAATTCGTATTCTTCGTCGATCTCGATCCCGAAGTGTTCGAACATGTCGTCGTAATCGACGTCCGCCTTCACCAGATAGGTATTGTCATCGAGTTTCTTGTAGTATTCGATGACTTCATCGTGTTCGTCGTAGATCTCACCGACCAGTTCTTCCAGGATATCTTCCATCGTGATGATGCCCTGGGTGCCGCCGTATTCATCGACGACGATCGCCATATGACTCTTGGACGTCTGGAACTGTTTCAGTAAAGATGAGATCTTCACCTGTTCCGAGGTATATACGACATTCTTGAGGATCGAACGGATATCCGTCGATTTCTCATAGAGGAGATGATAGTAGAAATCTTTTTCGATCAGGACGCCGATGACATTGTCGATATTGTCTTGATAGACCGGAAGTCTCGAGAAACCGGAATCGCGGTATTTGACTTCGATATCTTCGATACTGTCTTCGTCGATATCGATGGCAATGACATCGATCCTCGGTGTCAGGATCTCACCGACATCCAGATCGTTGAATTCCAATGCGTTGGTGATGAGATCCGCTTCGTGATCTTCGATATCTCCTTCTTCGTTGGCCTCTTCGACCATCGTGATGAATTCATCGGTCGAATAGGAATCGGAATCCGATGTGAACAGCTTGGCGATCTTCTTCTCCATCCATTCGAAGATGAAGGTCAGCGGTGTGAAAATCCATACCAGGATATCCAGGATCCAGGTCACGGACATCGCAAACTTCTCAGGGACGTGCTTGGCGATGTTTTTCGGAAGGATCTCACCGATGATCATGATCACAAGGGTCATGATGACAGAAGAGATCGCAACGCCGTTGCCTCCGAAGAGATTCGTGAATAATACGGTCGCCAGAGATGCGGATACGACGTTTACGATCGTATTGCCGATCAGGATCGTCGTCAGAAGCTGGGAAAAGCGTTCCGTCAACGCATAGGTGCTTTCCGCCCGCTTGTTTCCGTTGTTTGCCAGAGCCTTGAGCTTGATCCTGTTTAAGGAAGAAAAAGCGGTCTCCGAAGCACTGAAAAAGCTGTAGCACAGCACCAGGATGACCAGAACGGTCAGGATCGTATTATTATTCATAAAAGCACCTCATTTCTGAAGTGAGAACAGGATTCGATAAAGGAACTTCGTCTTCTATTTTCTGCATAACAATGAAAATTATAGCAGAAACCTTTTCATAATACAAATCATAAGAAAAACACCTTGTTCAGGTGTTTTTAGGATCTTGTCTTGAAGAAGGAAGGAACGTCGTCATCATCAGGATTGCTGATGACTTCGTCTCTTGCCGGTCTTGTACTTGTTTCGACCGTGACCGTATTGGCCGTCGGACGGTCGAAGATCAGATTGGTCTGCGGAGCGGCTGAAGCGTGCTTCGTGCTCGGCAGATCGAAACCGGTCGCGATGACGGTAACGATGATCGCTTCACCCAGAGAATCGTTGATGGCGACACCGTAGATGATATCGATATCGTTGCCTGCGGCTTCCTTGATGTAATCGACAGCGATGGAAGAATCCTGCAGAGAGATGCTAGGACCGCCGGTGATGTTGATGATGGCAGATTTGGCACCCTTGATGTTCGCTTCGAGCAGCGGAGAACGGATCGCTCTGGCTGCGGCTTCCTTTGCCTTGTTTTCACCCTGGGCCATACCGATACCGATGAGAGCTGTGCCCTTTCCGGCCATGACGGTACGGATATCCGCAAAGTCGAGGTTGATGAAGGCAGGAACGGCGATCAGGTCGGTGATCGTCTGAACGCCCTGTCTCAGGACGTTGTCTGCTTCCTTGAAGGCATCCTGCATCGGGATCTTGCCGATGACGGAAAGCAGCTGGTTATTGGAGACGATGATCAGAGAATCGACGTACTGTTTGATCTGTTCGATACCGACATTGGCCTGATCCATGCGCTTTCTACCTTCAAAATCGAACGGTTTGGTCACGATACCGACGATCAGCGCGCCCATATCCTTCGCAAGCTTTGCGAAGACCGGAGCAGCTCCCGTACCGGTGCCGCCGCCCATACCGCAGGTGATGAATACCATATCTGCACCCGCGAGGGCCTTCTTGATATCTTCCTGGGATTCCAGAGCAGCCTTCTGTCCGACTTCCGGATTGCCGCCGGCACCCAGGCCCTTCGTCAGGTCTCCGCCGAGGATGATCTTGTTCTGACATTTTGAAAGGTTCAGTGACTGGATATCGGTGTTGCATACATAAAAGTCGACACCCTTGACTCCGTCATTCACCATCCGGTTCACGGCGTTGCATCCGGCACCGCCGATACCGAATACCTTGATTCTGGCTACTTGATTGTATTCTGGTCTGATCGTCATTTAATTGTCCCCTCTTTCCATGTACTGTTTAAACAGATTCTTTATCTTTGTCGTGATCGTTTCGCCTTCGGAATCGAGTTCCTTCTCGTCGATCAGTTCATCGTATTTCAGCAGATCGATACAGCTGACATTGAGATCGTTCATCAGAGCCTTTTCTCTGTAGGCGATGAAAGCGCCGTAGGCGGCAGTCATCGAAGGATCTCTGACACCGATCGTATCCGGACAGTAGTTTCGCAGTTCCACACCGCTCTTTTCCTTCAGTTTCTCAGAGAGAGCGGACATCTGCTGGCCTTCGCCCATCAGGACGATACTTGCGCCGGATTCCAGGATCGGCTTGCACATGGCGACGAGCTTGTCTGTCAGCACATCGAGCGGTTTCTCCACCGCTTCGTTCAGCATTGCGGTCGTCACGGTCTTTGTCGCACCCTGGTCGGCCCAGGCATAGACCACATCGTCCGGATGTTCGCAATGATAGTTCACATTGTATTTTACCAGCTTTCCGATATCGTTGTACGGAATGCTGAAGGAACGGTAGACACGGTTGATCAGCGAGTTGAGTCCGTCAAAGACGATCTCCGTCGATACCAGTTTGCCCTTGGAAAGCAAGGACAGATAGGTACAGGTCCTGCTGATATCCATGACGACGATGCTCCGGTTGAGACTTTCCTCGAACAGTGCTGCTTCCTTTGCCTGCGCATAGGTATTCAGCGTGATATCGAGGACCTTGAGCCCGGAAGCTTCGACGGCGGATACGTATTCATAGCACATCTTCATGTCTGCACAAAGCAGATCGATGTCGACATACAGTTCGTTGCAGATCTCGTTTTCCGGCATGCGTCTCGTAGAGATGCCGTTCACGATATACTTCACGATCCTCGGATCGACGATCATGACATCCTCATCGACCTGAGCCTTGAGGGAATTCGATACCGCTCTGGCGATATCCGGTTTACGTACGGAGCCGTTCTCCGTAATGACCTTGCTGCGCAGCGGAAAACGCTTGAAATTATAGGCCGGGATCACCAGGATCACCTGTTCGATCCGCGATCCGATCTTATCGGATGCGACAGAGACGGCCTTGCGGATATCCTCGATCAGCTGCGGACGGTCCGTAATACGAAAATCGTTGATCGCATTCGTGAAGAACTTCTCTGAACGGATGATGTTGAAACGGGTGTTGTAGTACTCACCGGCGAGTATTTTTATCTCGTTTTCTGCCAGTTCCATGGATACATAGATCTGTTTGATTTCTTTGCTCATACATTGTAATTTTAGCATATTTGGATTCAAATGAAATAAGAATGTATTTTGATTTGCATTTACCGAACATTTATGGTAAAGTAAGTAAGCATTTGATAAGAAAGGGGGCAAGCTGTATGTCAAGAGTGTGTGCTATCACTGGTAAAAAACAGATGTCTGGTAACAACCGTTCACATTCACTTCGTGCTACACGCCGTAAATGGAATGTCAATCTT
>CADCRE010000053.1 GCA_902803785.1 uncultured Erysipelotrichaceae bacterium | reverse complement strand
TGTCAGCAAGATCATCGATGTCCTGATGTGTGAAGACGGAAAAGAAGATATCACGCTCGGTGACCGTAAAAACATGCTTTACAACGGCTCTACCGTCGTATACGGAAGAGGCAAGGCGATCGTCACGGCCTGCGGTATGGACACCGAGATGGGCAAGATCGCAGAAGCCCTGACTTTGGCAGAAAAGGAACTCACACCGTTGCAGAAGAAAATGGCGGAACTCTCCGCATTCCTGACCAAACTGGTCATCGGGATCTGTGTCCTGGTCTTCCTGGTCGGTGTCGTAGAAGCAGTCATCATCCATCAGAACGACTTTACCTGGGGCATGCTGGGAACGACAGCGCTTGATACCTTCATCGCCGCGATCGCACTTGCAGTCGCAGCCATTCCGGAAGGTCTTCCGGCAGTCGTTACCATCATCCTTTCCATCGGTGTTTCGGCTATGGCAAAGAGACAGGCTCTGATCCGGAAACTGACAGCAGTCGAAACATTGGGCTGTACCAATATCATCTGTTCCGATAAGACCGGAACGCTCACTCAGAACAAGATGACCGTCGTCGATGAATTCACCAGCGACAAGAAGCTTCTGGCGACAGCCATGGCTTTATGTTCCGATGCGACGATCAAGATGGGTGAAAAGGAATCCACCGGTGAACCGACCGAATGTGCCCTCGTCAACTATGCGAACTCACTGGGTCTGCCGAAATACGAACTGGAAGAAGTCCAGCCTCGTAAGGCGGAAGCACCGTTTGATTCCAACCGTAAGATGATGTCTACCATCCATCCGGATAAATTCGGATATATCCAGTTCACCAAGGGTGCTCTGGATGTGATGCTGCACAGATGTACGGGTTATCTCTCCGAGAAGGGTGAGATCCCGATGACGACCGCATTAAAGGAAGAGATCATCGCGAAGAACAAGGAATTTGCTTCCAAAGCTCTGCGTGTCCTGTGTGCGGCATACAGAAGATATGACAATCTTCCGAAGTCTTCCGAACCGGAAGATCTGGAACACGATCTGGTCTTCATCGGTATCGTCGGAATGATCGACCCGTGCCGTCCGGAAGTCTACAAAGCCATCGAACAATGCCGTTCCGCAGGTATCCGTCCGATCATGATCACAGGCGACCACAAGGATACGGCCGTTGCGATCGGTAAAGACCTCGGTATCATCGAAAACGAAGAAGAGGCGATCGAAGGACATGAACTGGACAAGTACTCTGACGAAGAGATGAAAGAAGTCGTCCGCAAGTATCGCGTCTATGCGCGTGTACAGCCGGAACACAAGACAAGGATCGTCAACGCCTGGAAAGCTCAGGGCATGGTCACAGCCATGACCGGTGACGGTGTCAACGACGCTCCGTCCATCAAGGCTGCCGATATCGGTATCGGTATGGGTATCACCGGAACAGACGTCACCAAGTCCGTTGCGGATATGGTCCTGGCCGACGATAACTTCGCGACCATCGTCAATGCGGTCGAAGAAGGAAGAAAGATCTACGACAACGTCTGCAAGGTCATTCAGTTCCAGTTATCCACGAACCTCTGTGAAGTCATCATCATGTTCGTTGCATCACTGCTGAACTTCACACTGCTGACTCCGGTCCATCTGCTCTGGATCAACATGGTCACTGACTCTCTCCCGGGCCTGGCTCTGGGTATGGAAAAGGCAGAAGGCGATGTCATGCAGAGAAAACCTCGTAATTCCTCTGACGGTATCTTCGCACACGGTGCAGGTGTCGATATGGTATGGCAGGGTATCTATCTTGCGATCATCGAACTGGCCGCATACTTCATCGGTCTGTATCTGGAAAAGGGTACGATCTCCGGCTTCTTCGGTTCCGAAGACTGTGTCAACGCCATCGCTATGGCATTCCTGACCGTCAACTTCGCCGAGATCTGCTGCGCGATCAATATGCGTTCCCAGACGAAGTCCATCTTCAGTGCATCGATGCTGAAGAACTTCAACTGGTGGCTCTTCGGTGCAGTCATCGTCACTGTCGCCATCACACTCTCCGCGATCTATATTCCGGGTCTGTGCACGGTATTCGGTATCACTCCGGGTACGTTCCAGATCAAGGAACTGCTGATCTGTATCGCTCTGGCTCTGACCACGTTCCCTGCGTTCGAGATCGGAAAGGCGATCAGAAGAGGTTCTCTGTCTCACGAAGAGTAATCGATCTATATATTCACAATCATCCAGGAGCGTTCGAAAGATCGCTCTTTTTTATAAAAAAACCGGATCTACTGATCCAGTTTGTGCATGAACAGATTGAGATGTTCCTTGTTGTAGAGACTCAGAAGGAAGTTTTCCTTTGCCTGCGGATAGGTATGATAGATCGAATGCAGGAGTTCCTTGATCTCCTGTCTCTTAGTATATCCGTCGTTCGGGCATCCGGAAGAGATCCTTGGAATGTTCAGCTGCTTGCAGGTCCTTGCGATATCGGATTCGAAACTGAGACAGAAAGGGCGGATGAAGGTCGTTTCCGAATCGGTCAGATACATCTTGGGATCGAAAGTAGCGATCCTTCCTCCGTAGATCATATTCATCAGAAGCGTTTCGATCGCATCGTCCGCATGATGGGCGAAGGCGACCTTGTTGCAGCCCAGTTCCTTTGCGGCGCGGATGACCGCTCCTTTTTTCAGAGTGGAACACAGACTGCAGTCGATCTTTCCTTTCTTCGTCCTGTTTCGATCCAGGATATCCGCAATCTTTGAAGTTTCGGTATGGATCTCGATCGGATATTGCGAAAACCATTCCAGAAGGGGAGTAAACTCATCTTCTCCGAAATTGAGATCGATATGGACACCGACGATCTCGAAATCCTTATGATAGGTGTTCCGATAGAGGAACTGATAGAGATACAGCGTATAAAGAAGAAGACCGGAATCCTTGCCGCCGGAAAGACCGACAGCGATCCTGTCTTTGTCTTCGATCATATGAAACATGGAATCGGCCTTGCGTACCTGCGCAAGGATCTTTTTCATTGACATACGCTTATTATATATCATGTTATAATCGAAGAGATGGGGAATGTTCTGTTTGTAAATAAGCCTTCCGGTATGACATCCTTCGATGTCTGTTTTAAACTGCGCAAGGTCTTACATACAAAAAAGATCGGACATACCGGTACGCTGGATCCTCTGGCGACAGGCGTCATGATCGTCCTTTTCGACAAAGCGACGAAAGCCAATCCTTTCCTGGTATCCGACCGCAAGACCTATCGCTGCGAAGTTCAGCTGGGGATCAGGACCGATACGCTCGATATCGACGGAAACATCATCGAATCATCTTCCTATCAGGCCCCAAATAAGGAAGAACTGGATCAGATCCTTTCTTCTTTTCTGGGGGAATCCCTGCAGGAAGTTCCTTTGACCAGTGCAGTCAGCGTCGACGGGAAACGGCTGTATCAGTATCAGAGACAGGGACTGGAAGTCGAGATCCCGAAACGGATGATAAATGTCTATTCGATCGAATTCGAAGAGATCCTGAATGACGGATTCGTTTTTCAGTGTGAAGTCTCTTCCGGTACCTATATCCGCGCACTGGCGAGAGATATCCTGAAGAAGATGTCACAGATCGGCACGGTCCGTAAACTTCAAAGGACTGCGATCGATACGATCGGGCTGGAAGAATGTGACGATCTGGAGAAGATCCTGAACGGAGAGTATCGCACGCATTCCGTCTATGAACTGCTGTCCCAGCGCTATCCTGTCATCTCCTATGAAGATACCGCTGCGATCAGAAACGGGAAAAAGATAAAGCTGGATTCCGATGAGAAACAGGTCCTGATCTGTGACGGAACGGAAGTCCTGGCAGTATATGAAAAAGAAAACGGCAGCTATCGCTGCCTGAGAGGTCTGTGGTGAAGATAATCAGGATCGAAAATGAAACATTCAGGATCGGTGAACCTCTGTCCGCATGTATCGGCTTTTTTGACGGAATGCACAGGGGACATCAGGAACTGATGAAGGAGACGATCGGCTTCGCAGAGAAGAACGGTCTTTCTTCCGCTCTGATCTGTTTCGATCCAGATCCTTACGATCTTCTGCATGAGGAGAAGAACGCACATATCTTCTCTCAGGAACAGAGGATCCGAATGATAGAGAAGTTCGGTTTTGATGTGTGTATCATCATTCATTTTGACGATGAAATGATGAAGATGGACCCGATCGATTTCATAAATAAATACCTGAACCGTATGGATCTGAAATATCTGGTATACGGATTCGACTTCCGCTTCGGCTATCAGGGAAGAGGAAACAGCGATACTTTGAAACGATACGGATCTTTTGAAAGCAGGATGATCCCGGAATACACATACTATGGGACGAAAGTCTCTTCCACAAGGATCAAAGACAATCTCCTCAAAGGCAATCTGAAGCTCGTGAACAGGCTTCTCGGATTCGACTATTATCTGAACCTTAAGACAGTAAACTGTTCTCAGAACGGCTCAAAATGGCTCATAGAGGCGATCGTTCCCTATGATGACGTCCTGATCCCGAAAGAAGGCGTCTATCCGGGCCTGTTTGAGATAAAAGACGGCCGTTTCTACATCGAATCCGATCGGAAGAGAAAGATCGGA
>CADCRE010000052.1 GCA_902803785.1 uncultured Erysipelotrichaceae bacterium | reverse complement strand
TGAAGTCGGCGAGACCGATGTTTTGAAGAAACTGGGATATGACGATACGATCCTGGATGTATCCATCTATGCCAACCGTCCGGACTGCCTGTCCATGTATGCGATGGCCAAGGAGATGGGCGCCATCCTCAACAGAGAAGTGAAACTGCCGGATTTTGAGGGAAAGGCGAACGTCGGAAGACCTTCCGATTTCATCCTGGATTCCAAATCCGTCAACTGTCCGCACTTCCTGGCCAAGGTCGTCAATCATGTAACTATTAAAGAATCACCGGAATGGCTGAAAGCTCATTTGAGGGCCAACGGTGTCAAATGTATCAACAACCTGGTCGATATCTCCAACTACGTCATGCTGGAAACGGGACAGCCGCTGCATTTCTACGACCTCAGAAGTATCCCGACAAAGGAGATCACGGTCAGAGACGACTATGAAGGTCCGTATACCGCTCTCGACGGTGTCGAATATCAGATCGAAAAGGGCGATATCATGATCACTTCCGAAGGAAGACCGATCGGCATCGCCGGTATCATGGGCGGTGACAATACGAAGATCCTCGACGATACGTCTTCTCTGATCATCGAAGCGGCACTGTTCGATCACGCACAGATCCGCCGTACCAGCAACCGTCTGGGATTGCAGACAGAAGCTGCCGCCAGATTCGCAAAGGGACTGGAGCCTCTGTCTCAGAACAAGGCAGTCGACCGTGCCGTACAGCTCCTGATCGAACTGGCCGATGCGGAAGATCTCGAAGAGACCGTCGAATACGGAACACCGGACTATGAGCCATATGAGATCAGGGAATCCTTGGAACATCTCAACAGCCTCATCGGCAAGGACTACACGATGTCCGAAGCGACCGACGTCATCCGCCGTCTCGGTTTCGAATGCCGCGTGGAAGGGAACGACTTCATCTCTAAGATCCCATCCTACCGTGCCGTCGACCTGAAGATCCCGGAGGATATCGATGAAGAGATCGCCCGCCTGACCGACTTCGACGACCTGAAATCCACTCTGCCTCTGATGCCTCAGACCGTAGGCAAACTGACCTACATCCAGAAGATCCGCCGCACGATCCGCGACATCCTGGGCAATGTCGGCTTCTACGATACCGTCAACTACACTCTGGTATCGGACAGATATATCAAAGAATCGCTCATCCCGTCCGGGGAAGCCGTCGAACTGTCTTCTCCGCTCTCCGATGCGAGACGCTATATCCGTACCTCTTTGATGAACTCGCTTCTGGAAGCTCTGTCCTACAATCTCGACCATCACAACGAGAACGTATCCCTCTATGAGATCTCCAAGGTCTACGCAAAGGATCTCGAAGAAGAGAGACTGGGCATCGTGATGGAAGGAGATCTGATCGATGAAAAGATCAAGCATCTCTCTTTACACAGCGATTTCTACGTCCTGAAAGGCATCCTTACCCAGATCTTAAGCACATTGGGCTACGAGATGGGCCGGGTATCGATCAAAGAGAACGATCTCGATACCAAGCATTTCCATCCGTACCAGTCCGCACTGCTGTACATGGACGGCAAGCTCTTATGCATCTTCGGCAAGCTGCATCCGAACTTCACGAAGTCCCTGAAACTGAACGATGTCTACTATGCGGAGATGATCCTGGATGTATTGGCCAACGCCAAGCCGGGCGAGGTCAAGGCACCTGTCCTGAACCGCTATCCATCCGTATCCCGCGATATCTCCCTGCTTCTGAAGGAAGACGTGAAGGCATCCGATCTGATCGCGACTGCCAAAAAGGCCGGCGGAAAGATCGTCAAGAACTGCGAAGTCTTCGACGTCTATCAGGGCGAACATATCGAAAGCGGATATAAGTCCGTATCACTGAACATCGTCTACGAAGACAAAGACCGTACTTTGACTTCCGACGACGTCAATACCGTACACGAGAAGGTCCTCAAGGAACTTCTGGACCGTTTCGAGAGTTCACAGAGATAAATAAAAGGAGGATCACATGATCTATACCTGTACGACCAATCCCTCTTTGGACTATTACATTACGATCCCTTCTCTGGTGAAGGGCATCAACAACCGTTCGGATATGGAGATGTTCGATGCCGGAGGAAAAGGCGTCAACGTTTCCATCGTTCTGAACAATTTCCGCATTCCAAGTGTCGCCCTGGGCTTCTTGGGCGGATTTACGAAGGATTACTACCTGCAGTTCATCAGCAAGTATCCGAATATCCAGCCGCTGTTCACCAGTATCGCAGACAATACCCGTATCAATCTGAAACTCATGGGTCCGGATGCGGAGACCGGTATCAATGCCAAGGGTCCGCACATCACGGATGATGAGTTCGAACGCTTCCGCAGGCGTATGAACAGTATCTATGCCGACGACATCTTCGTCCTCTCCGGAAATATCGAAGAGGAAATCAAGGACAGGATGATCGATCTGATCTATGAACTGACTGCCGACGGCGTCAAGGTCGTTCTGGATACGGATCGGGATGTCCTGGACCGTTGCGTGGATGCGAAGCCGTTTGCGATCAAACTGAATCGCAGCAATATCCAGGATGACGATATCGCCGATCTGGCACAGAGTCTGCTGGACAGAGGTGTAAAGAACGTTTTGTACAGCGCTCCGCATGAAAGATCCTATATCTTCACGGAGAGTGAACGCTGGCTCTGTGACAGTCTTTCCGGTTCTCTGGTCAACGTGACCGGAACGGCCGACTCCATGGTGGCAGGCTTCCTCTACGGTGTCATCCGCGGTGCCGATACTTCGGAATCCTTCCGTTACGCCAATGCGGCATCTCTGGCGACCTGTATGACCAACGATCTGGGCTCCAAGGAGAAGATCGAAGCGCTCTACGATACGATCGGGATCGAGGCCTATGCGAAAGATTAAGATCCTTGTGCTTCTGTTGATCGTTCTATTAGGAGGATGTCAGAAGAAGGAAAAGGCCGTCCCGGAGTTTCCTTACGAGGTACATTCGGAAAAGATCGACATGTCCGGATACAGCGGGATCTCTTCGACTCAGCACAATTTCCGTCTGGTCAGTATCGAAGAGCTCTACAGGACCATCGATGAGAAGTCTTCCGGTGTCTTCTACCTGGCGACGACGAGCTGCGGCTGCTGCCAGAACATCACCAGGTATCTCTCGGAAGTCGCAAGCGAACTTGGCGTTACGGTCTACTACATCGATGCCTTCGACCCGGAAAACGACCTCTCGACGAGAGAAGCGAATGAGCGTCTGGTCTCCTATATCGAACCGATCATGGGACTCGACGACAACGGAAACAAGGTTGTTCTGACGCCTCATCTGATCGTCGTCACCAACGGTGAGCTCAGCGGATCGCAGATCTGTTACGACGGCCTGGGTATCAGTGACATCTCGCTGGACCGCAATATCCGCAAGCTGGAGGACGTCTACCGTTCTCTTCTGGAACCGTTCGTAAAGGACTAGTCCCTATCAAAACTGTGTCTGTTTGTCAAGACTGGTAAATACGGACGTTTCCCTCTATAATGAAATTACCTAATGGGATACAATGAAATTCCTACACTATAACTACGGACTGTCGGCGATTCACGGATGGTGTCGAAGACCTTAAAAAGGGATCCTGAAGTCAGTGATAGACGGCCCACCTTTTGAGAAAAGGGAAATTTCTCACCCGTTAGGTCTTTGTGTGCAGAATACGATATCATATCGTTTCAGGAAGGTGTGTTATGAATTTCTGGAATTCCATCTTATACTTTGTGATCGGTGCGATCGTCGGTGCGGTCGCAGCTTACTTCCTCACCAGAAGAAGTTTCGAGAAGCAGCTGAAGGAGAATCCTCCGATCAATGAAAAGATGATCCGTGCGATGTATGCGCAGATGGGCAGAAAGCCGTCTGAAGCACAGATCCGTGCGATCATGAAATCAATGGGTCAGTAGTCAAATTCTCACTGATCCGGATCTTTCCGATATATGAATATCAAAGATATCAAAGATCCGTCATTCCTGAAGGATCTGAATACCGAACAATTGAAAGAGTTGGCGAATGATATTCGCCGTTTTTTACTTGAAACGGTATCGAAGACAGGCGGACATCTGTCCTCCAATCTGGGAGTGGTCGAACTGACGATCGCTCTGCATTATGTATTCGATGCGCCGAAAGACAGGATCCTTTTCGATGTGGGACATCAGTCCTACGTCCATAAGATCCTTACGGGAAGGGCCGATCAGATGGACACCCTGAGACAGTTCGAAGGGCTTTCCGGCTTCCAGAAGAGAAGGGAGAGCATCTATGACTGTTTTGAAGCGGGACATTCCTCTACGGCTCTTTCTACCGCATTAGGGATGGCAGTCGCCAGGGATCTCAATCATGAAGACTATCAGGTCATTCCGGTGGTCGGAGATGCTTCGATGATGTCGGGACTGTCTCTGGAAGCTTTGAATCAGATCGGTTTCCGCAAAAACAAGGTCATCATCGTCTTCAACGACAACAACATGTCGATCGACAAGAACGTCGGTTCTCTGACCAAGGCATTCGCCAAACTGAGGACTTCGAAGACCTACAACGAATTGAAACTTTCGATCAAGGACATCCTGCGCAAACAGAACTTCGGACAGGCCCTGATCCAAAGCATCCACGACGTCAAAAACAAGATCCAGAACGGGATCGTCGATTCCGGGATCTTCAATGAATTCGATATCTACTACCTCGGTCCGATCGACGGCAACGACATCGAAAAGCTGATCGAGGCCTTCAGGATCGCCAAGGAGAAGGAATATTCCTGTGTCATCCACTGCGTGACGAAGAAGGGGAAGGGCTATCCCTATACCGAGAACGATCAGGACGGAGTCTGGCACGGCGTCGGCAGTTTCGATATCGCAACCGGTCAGTTCCTGAAACAGAATAAGGAAGGTACGAAATCCTGTTCCGGGATCATCGCAGATGCGCTTTCCGATCTGATGAAGGAGAACGAAGACATCGTTGCGATCACGCCGGCTATGAAGGTCGGTTCCGGAATGAAGGAACTGTTCAAAGAATATCCGCAGCGTACCTTCGACTGCGGGATCGCGGAAGATCACGCGGTCTGTTTCGCCTCCGGACTTTCCCTCAACGGAAAGAGACCGTTTTTATCCATCTATTCTTCCTTCTCACAGAGGGCCTATGACCAGTTCAACCAGGAACTTTCCCGCATGGATCTTCCGGTCGTCGTCGGTCTGGACCGTTCGGGACTGGTAGGAGAAGACGGGGAGACCCATCATGGGATCTACGATATTTCCTTCCTGAGACCGCTCCCCAATGCGGTGATCGCGCAGGGGAAAGACGCCGAAGAGATGAGAGATCTTCTCTATTCCGCCTTCCTTCAGAAACATCCGTTCTTCTTACGTTACGGCAGAGGATCGCTTCCTTGCGAAACGGATCATTCCTTCAAAGAGATCCCGATCGGTACCTGGGAATGGGAGATCAGAACGGAGGATGCGGATGCGGTCATCCTTTCCTACGGACCGGACGTGATGAGACTGAAGGAAGAAATCCTGAAAGAAGGGCTTTCCTGTGATCTGGTGAACGCGCGTTTTCTGAAGCCGATCGACAGCTCATTGATGGATGAGATCCTCGAACGCGGCCTTCCGGTCTACGTCTATACGGCCGATATCCTTAAAGGTGGCCTCGGAGACGAGATCCTGGAATATGCGAACAGGAAAGAAAAGAAGCCGGAGATCTTCCTGACAGGAATAGACGATCATGAGGTCTATCAGGGAGATACGGAACTCCTGAAGAAAAAGGAAGGCATCGATATCCCTTCCTTCCTGAAACAGTTTAAAAAATAGGATACTGAGTATCCTATTTCTTTTTGGAGAAGATCTTGGATTCCTGATGGTTCAGGATCCTTTTGATGTTGGCGGAATGGCGGTAGATCACGAAGGCCGCCAGGGCCAGGACCAGAAGTCCCGTTCCGGTATATCCCTTGATCAGCAGGAACAGGGCTGCGGAGGTCACGCCGCACATGGAACCCAGGGAGACCATCCGGAAGGCCAGCAGGACCACGAAGAAGACCAGGACCGGGAGAAGGAAGGTAAAGACATATTCCTTCGTCACGAATATCGCAAGTCCCAGGAGATAGCCATAGCTGCTGGCGACGGCCTTTCCGCCGCGGAATCCTGCGAAGACCGGGAAACAGTGTCCGATGCAGACCGCAAGTCCGACATACTGTTCGATCCCGGGATAGAAAGCGTGCGAGATCGCCATCGCGATCAGAGCTTTCAGGGCATCCAGGACGATGACGGTGATCCCGACAGGGAGTCCCAGGACCCTTGCGGCGTTGGTCCCGCCGAGGTTTCCGGACCCGTATTCGCGGATGTCCTTATGATAGAAGACCTTGCCGATGAGAAGTCCCCAGGAGATCGATCCGAAGAGATATCCGACAAGGATCCAGAGCGCTGTGAGTATGATACTTTTCATACCTAGGATTATATCACAGCCTATGTCTTTATGTTATAATTTAGGGAGTTATGGCAACGAAATATGATGACTCCAGTATCGAGATACTGGAAGGTTTGGAAGCGGTCCGAAAGAGACCGGGCATGTATATCGGATCAGTCGATGGCAGGGGACTGCATCATCTGGTCTGGGAGATCGTCGACAACGCCATTGATGAAGCCATCAATGGTTTTGGTGATGAGATCATCATCGAATTAAACAAAGACGGATCCTGCAGTGTAACGGACTTCGGTCGAGGGATGCCTGTCGGCATGCACAGATCGGGAAAGAATACGCTTCAGGTCATTTTTACCGTCCTGCATGCGGGCGGAAAGTTCACCGATCAGGGCGGATACAAGACGGCCGGAGGTCTTCACG
>CADCRE010000051.1 GCA_902803785.1 uncultured Erysipelotrichaceae bacterium | reverse complement strand
GAAAATTACGTGATATGGGAGGATAAATTCCTGATTATAACTATAATATAAAACTTTTTAAAATTGCAAGATTTATATTGAAGAGGCTGTCTGTTTTTGTTATTCTAGTGAAAATGAGTTTGAATTCGGGAGCAGCATCGCCCTACAACTCAGAAAGAGGAGGATGAACTTATGACTGTCAAGAACAAGCAGAAGATCGGTTACCTTCCTGATGAAGTCCCTTCGTTAGGCAAATTGATCCTTTATGCACTGCAACAGGTAATCGTTATGTTTCCTGCCACCATCACCGTCGCTCTGATCACAGGGTTTCAAGTTTCCACGACTATTTTTGCTTCCGGACTTGCGACTCTGTGTTTTATTTTGATCACTAAGAAACGCATCCCGTTATACTACGGATCATCGTTTGCGTATCTGTCAGCCGTCAGTGCGATGGCAATGGCAGAAGGATCTGCAGATCAGATCGCCGCATGGAATGCGACCGGTATCCTGCCGCCTGAGCTTATCTCCAAGGCACAGTTCGGTATCATCATGTCCGGTTTCGTATCGATCGCTGCCGGCCTGATCGTCAAGAAGTTCGGTGCAGATAAAGTAGAGAAATTCCTTCCGGCTTCCATCACCGGTTCTGTCTCCATGGTCATCGGTCTTACTCTGGCCGGAAACGCATTAGGCGATTTCATCGGTATCGGCAAGGACCTCGGCGGAGCTACAGTCCTTCGCGGAACTCCGGAATCCACCGCATGGCTGATCGTCGGTATCATCACTTTCTTAGCGACCTGCATCTATTCCCGTTATCTGAAAGGCCTGCTTGGTCAGCTGCCTCTGCTTCTCGGTGTCCTGACCGGATGTGTCGTCGCTGCAGTATTCAACTTTGCGGGCGGCATCAACCTGTTCCGTGCTGTCCCGGCGGAAGCGCTCGCTGCATCTACCTGGAAGATCGGAGACGGTTCGATCTTTGCGCTGCCGGCATTCACGTTCCCGAAGTTCTCGCTGACCGCGTTGGTCGGTATCATGCCGATCGCGATCGCGACGATCCCGGAATCGACTGCTCACATCTATCAGCTTGATATCTACGTCAACGACGTTGCGAAAGAAAAGAAGAAAGGCCGCTACGACATGGTCTCCCTGCTGGGTGACAACCTGGTCGGCGACGGTCTGTGCGATATGGTCTCCGGTCTGGTCGGTGGACCTGCAGGAACCAACTACGGTGAAAACATCTCCACGATGGCGATCACCAGAGTCTTCTCCGTACCGGTGCTGTTCGTCGCTTCCATCATCGCGATGATCGTATCCTGCTTCACTCCGCTGATCCAGGTCATCTACGGTATCCCTCTGGCTGTCATCGGCGGTATCGAAGCCTACTGCTTCGGTGCGATCGCTGCTCAGGGTATCGCGATCCTGATCGACAAGGGCGTCTCCATGTTCGATTCCAAGAACATCGCAGTCATCGCTTTGGTCTGCATCGTCGGTCTGGGTGGACAGTATGCCTTCGGCGGAAACATCCCGTTCTTCGGTATGGATATCCCGTGTGTTGCCGGTGCTGCGATCTCAGGAATCATTTTGAATCTGATTTTGACACTGGGTGATAAAACACAGGCATAAATAATATATAATAAATTAAAATAAACGAAATAATGCTTTAGGATCTTCCGAAGCATTATTTTATTCAAAAGGAGAGAGAATGGCAAAACTAATGAGTGAAGTATCCCGCACCTTCAACGAGTATCTTCTTATACCCGGACGTACGACGAAAAAATGCATCCCGGACAATGTCTCGCTGAAGACTCCGCTGGTCCGCTACAAGAAAGGCCAGAAACCTGATCTCGTCATCAACATTCCGATGGTATCGGCAATCATGCAGTCAGTATCAGGAAGTGATCTGGCAGTCGCTCTGGCAGCAGAAGGCGGCGTAGCATTTATCTATGGCGCTCAGACAGTCGAAGCGGAAGCGGATATGGTCCGTAAAGCCAAATCATATAAAGCCGGCTTTGTTCCGAGTGATTCCAACATCACACCGGATGCAACACTGGCAGATGTTCTGGAACTGAAAGAAAGAACGAACCACTCTACGATCGCCGTCACGGAAGACGGTACCGGCACAGGAAAACTGCTGGGTATGGTGACTTCAAGAGACTACCGTATCTCACGTACTCCTCTGGATGCGAAAGTCTCCACCTTCATGACCCCACTGGATAAGCTTATCACCGCAGCGGACGGCATCAGCCTTTCCGAAGCGAATGACATCATCTGGGAACACAAACTGAATACATTGCCGATTGTAGACAAGAAAGGAAACCTGAGAGCCTTCGTCTTCCGCAAGGACTATGAAGCGCACAAGGATCATCCGGATGAACTGCTGGATGAAGAAAAGAGATACATCGTCGGTGCAGGTATCAACTCCCGTGACTACAAGGAGAGAGTACCGGCGCTGGTCGAAGCAGGCGCAGATGTCTTGTGTATCGACTCTTCGGAAGGATTCTCTGACTGGCAGGCAGAAACGCTGACGTGGATCCAGAAGAAATACAAAGGCAAGGTTAAATGCGGTGCCGGAAATGTCGTTGATGCGGAAGGATTCAACTTCCTGGCAGAAGCCGGAGCGGACTTTGTAAAAGTCGGTATCGGTGGCGGCTCCATCTGTATCACCAGAGAGACAAAGGGTATCGGCAGAGGACAGGCTTCCGCACTGATGGATGTCTGCAAGGCAAGAGATGCCTACTACAAGAAGACGGGAGTCTATGTACCGGTATGTTCCGACGGCGGTATCGTCTACGACCACCACATCACCCTGGCTCTGGCCATGGGCGCAGACTTCGTCATGTTGGGAAGATACTTCGCAAGATTCGACGAATCTCCGACAGACCGCGTCATGATCAACGGCACTTACTACAAGGAATACTGGGGTGAAGGAAGCTCCAGAGCCCGCAACTGGCAGAGATATGATGTCGGCGGAGCCAGAAAGCTGTCGTTTGAAGAAGGCGTAGATTCCTACGTACCGTATGCGGGTTCCCTGAAGGACAACGTCCGCGTTACGACCTACAAGATCAAGTCAACGATGTGCAACTGCGGTGCGATCACGATCCCGGAATTCCAGAAGAAAGCAAAGCTGACTCTGGTATCATCCACATCGATCGTAGAAGGCGGAGCACATGACGTATTATTGAAGAACAGTTCGGGAGGAAAGAATAATGGATAAAAGACCGGAATCATTGAAGAGGATCACAACGAAGAAAGCCGCTGAGAAGTTCATCGATCAGCAGGTCAAAGAGATACAGGAACAGGTTGGAGATAAGAAGGTCCTTCTGGCCCTGTCCGGAGGTGTCGACTCTTCTGTCGTTGCAGCTTTACTGATCAGGGCCATCGGCAAGCAACTGATCTGTGTCCATGTGAATCACGGACTGCTGAGAAAAGGCGAACCGGAACAGGTCATCGAAGTGTTCAAGAAGAACCTCGGTGCCAACCTGAAATATGTGAATGCGTCCAACCGTTTCCTGAAAGAATTAAAGGGTGTCGACGATCCGGAAACCAAGAGAAAGATCATCGGCAAGGTCTTCATCGATGTCTTTGCGGGCGAAGCGAAGAAACTGAAAGGCGTTGAATTCCTCGCACAGGGAACGATCTATCCGGATATCCTGGAATCCAAAGGCGTCAAGGCACACCACAACGTCGGCGGATTACCGAAGGAACTGAACTTCGAACTGGTCGAACCGGTCAAATACCTGTACAAAGACGAAGTCAGAGTCGTCGGTGAAGCTTTAGGTCTTCCAAAAGATATGATCTACAGACAGCCGTTCCCGGGACCGGGTCTTGGTGTCAGATGTGTCGGTGCGATCACCAAGCCGAGACTGGAAGCTTTGAGAGAAGCAGACGCGATCGTCAGAGAAGAGATCGGAAAGCTCAAGGACAAACCTTGGCAGTACTTCTGTGTTATTCCTGATCTGAAGTCTACCGGCATCAAAGACGGAAAGAGATATATGGGTTGGGCAGCCATCATCCGTGCGGTCAACACCAAGGATGCGGTCACCGCAAAATCCTATGAGATCCCATACAAGACCCTCTACAAGATCAGAGACAGGATCATCAAGGAAGTTCCGGGCATCAACAGAGTGCTGTGGGATTTCTCAGACAAACCTGTATCGACAAT
>CADCRE010000050.1 GCA_902803785.1 uncultured Erysipelotrichaceae bacterium | reverse complement strand
TGAGATCATCATCGTCGATGCGGGCGTAAAATTCCCCGATGATGAACTTCTCGGTGTGGACTACGTCATTCCCGACTATACACATCTGATCAAAAACAAGGAAAAGGTCAAGGCGCTGATCATCACCCATGGTCATGAGGACCATATCGGCGGCATCCCCTTCTTTCTGCTTGCCTGCCCGGTTAAGAAAGTCTATGCACCGCGCTTTGCGAAAGCCCTGATCGAGCGCAAGCTTCAGGAGAGACGCAGACTGGCGTCGACCCAGGTCATCGAGATCGACTGCGATTCCGCGATCCAGACCGAACACTTCCGTGTCGGATTCTTCAATACCGTACATTCCATCCCGGATTCTCTCGGTGTCCTGATCAATACGCCGAACGGCAGGATCGTCGAGACCGGTGACTTCAAATTCGACCTGACTCCGGTCGGCCAGAATTCCGACTATCAGAAGATGGCCTATATCGGAGCGGCAGGCGTGACATTGCTGATGTCGGATTCCACCAACGCGGAAGTCGAAGGTTTCTCTATCTCGGAGAAACAGGTCGCATCCGCCATCAATGACATCATGAAGAAGACCACCGGCAGGATCCTGATCTCGACCTTCGCATCCAACGTCAACCGTCTGGCTCAGATCATCAAGGCTGCCAAGAAGTGCGGAAGAAAAGTCGTCGTCTTCGGACGGTCGATGGAGAATGTCGTAGAGATCGGGATGCAGATGAAGACGATCGACGTTCCGGAAGAGACCTTTATCGCTCCGGAGACCGTCAATCAGTATCCGCCGGAAAAGCTCTGTATCGTCTGTACCGGATCTCAGGGCGAAGCACTGGCCGCTTTGAGCCGGATCGCCAACGGATCCCATAAATACGTCAAGATCATTCCGGGAGACACCGTCGTCTTCTCATCCAGCGCGATCCCGGGCAATGCCCTGAACATCGGCGGTATCGTCAATCAGCTGATGCGTAACGGGGCCAGAGTACTGGAGAATTCCGCCCTGTCTTCCTTGCATACGACAGGTCATGCCTCCAAGGAGGAACAGAAACTGATGCTTCAGCTGATCAAGCCGAAGTACTTCATGCCGGTACACGGAGAATACAAGATGCTCAAGCTTCATGCGGACTCCGCGATCGAGACCGGTATCCCGAAGGAAAACTGTTTCATCTGTGCCAACGGTGACGCCCTCGTCCTTCATGAAGGTGAAGTCTACCGTTCCAATACCAGGATCCAGACCGATGCGATCTATGTCGACGGCAACGATATCTCCGGCCTTTCCACTTCCGTTCTGAAGGACCGCAAGATCCTGGCCGATAACGGACTGGTCGCCGTCGTCGTCTGTATCGATTCGAGGTCCAACCGGATCCTGTGCCGACCGGGCATCGTATCCCGAGGCTTCGTCTACATCAAGGAATCGCAGACACTGATCAAGGAAGCGGAAGTACTGGTCTATGAAGCACTTCGCAATGCGATGAAACAGAAAGTCACCTTCGGTGATCTGAAAAACTGTATCAAAAATACACTGGAACCGTTCCTGTATGAAAAAACGAATCGGAACCCGATCGTCATACCGGTCATCCTGAATCATGTAGATGCATCAAAAAAGGAGAACTGATCTCCTTTTTCTTATACCAGTCTGTCAAACAGACGATAGAACGCTTTTCGGCTGCTTCGCGGCATCGAGACGCATTCCTCGATCGGCATCGAGACGATCTCGTTGTTGCGGATCGCAACGCAATGTCCGCCGACTCCCGCGACCAGAAGCTCGACGGCCTTGGCTCCCATGCGGGATGCCAGGACACGGTCGGACGGACTCGGAGAACCGCCTCGCTGGATGTGACCGAGAATGGTCGCCCTTCCTGCGAAACCGGTCGCGATCGAGACCTTGTCAGCCAGAGCCTTCACATCGCAGACCTTTTCGGATACGATGACGATCGCATGTTTCTTTCCCTGATTCTCCAGATAGCGCAGTTTCTCCAGAACGGCTTCCTCGTCATATCCGGTCTCCGGTGTGATCAGGATCTCTGCACCGCACGAGATGCCCGTATAGATCGCCAGGTCACCGCAATGATTGCCCATGACCTCGACGACGGAACAGCGATGATGGGAATTGGAAGTATCACGAAGCTTATCGACACATTCTACGACCGTATTCAAAGCCGTATCGAATCCGATGGTGAAATCCGTCCCTTCGATATCGTTATCGATCGTTCCCGGAAGAGCGATACAGTTGACTCCGTGTTTCGTCAAGGCGTCGGCTCCGCGGTAGGTCCCGTCTCCGCCGATGACCACCAATGCGTCGATCCCGTTTTCTTTCAGTTTATTGACACCTTTCATCAGAACGTCTTCATTCTTGAATTCAGGCAGTCTGGCACTTCCCAGGATCGTTCCGCCGCTCGCGATCGTCTCCGATACGGAACTGCGTTCGAACGGTTCATACCATCCTTCCACCAGTCCCTTGTATCCGTCTCTGATCCCGACGACTTCGATCCCGCTCGCCAAGGCAGTCCTGGTGACCGCGCGGATCGCCGCGTTCATTCCCGGTGAATCTCCTCCCGATGTGAGAACTCCGATCTTTCTAAGCATATTCTTCCTCCCTCAGGTCTTTTCCTGTCAGTACGTAATCATCCGACAATATATCGATCCTTTCCATCAGCCTGGTCGCATTCATCGTGTTCGGATTGTCTCTGCGATCGTACTGATAATGTTTGAAAAGGTCTTTCTTACTGTAATTGGAGATGAAAAGGGTCATCTTCCGGTTCTCCATACGATAGTCCAGGATGCGGAACAGGACGTCGTCACGGACAAATTCCGAGACACCTTCGCTTCCCAGATCGTCCAGGAAGAGGACATCCGCATTCTTGATCCGGTTGATCAGGGTATCGATCCCTTCGTTTCCTCCCGCATAGCGGGCTTTCAGATCGTTGAAGAAATTGGCGGCCTTGACATAGGCGACTCTCTTTCCCTTCTTTACCAGGGAATTCGCCAGAGCGGTACAGTTGTAGGATTTTCCCGTTCCGACGTTACCGGAAATGAAGAGTCCCTTGTTTCTCTTTTCATCGTAGATATTGAACAGTTCCGTAAACAGAGTCCTCTGATTCATCTTCGGAACGATATTGAACAGATCCAGATCCAGGAGCTTCTCCGGGATATCGCAATAGATATACGCATCTCTCAGCTGTTTCCGACGGTGGATGAAACTGCCGAAGCGGCAGCGTTCGATCTCTTCGATCAGGACACCGTCATATTCCAGAGAAAGGCGTTCTCCCGCTGTTTTCTGTGCACACATCTCAAGTCCCTGACATCCCTTGCAGAGATCACGGGAACGGTATACACGCAAGAATGCGGGCAGGTTCTCATCGATAAAAGGATCCGTCAGCCCGTTCTCGGCGATCAGTTTCTTCAGATACGGATCATTCTTGATCAAATCCAGTTCGTTCATTTCCGGTTCCTTCTGTTCATGATCTCACGATATCTCTCTTCATCGAATTCCGGATTGGAACTCTCATCGTAAGTCGCAATGATATCTTTTCTCTGTTTCTTATAGCTCTTATCAGTACTGCCGTTGAGCCATTTGATCGCCTCTTCCGCCGTCTTGATGTCGTTGCGGTGGAGATTGTTCGCATAGGAATAGACCGTGCTCGGAACGATCGTGTTGTCGTAGCGTTTCATGATGTATTCCAGGAGCGCATTGATCACCGGCAGGCTGAGTTCATACTCGGAAGACAGCTTGTTCAGGATATATTTGTCTGTTTCCGTCACTTTCTTTCCGTCCTGCAGTTTCATCAGGAACTGAACGTTCGGGACGTTGTAAGGATCGGTCGCTTCCGTCTCTTCTCCGTTTCCGTTGCTGCAGAGATAACGGAGCTGCTTGAGATCGAATGTGTCGCCTTTCAGGTCACAGACCTTGGTGATGTAGAATCTCATCTTATCGTTGGAAACGTTATAAAGATCAGCCATCCGGGCGATCTCCTTCAGATTGCTTTCGGTACGGAAACGCTGCGGGAACAGGTTCGTCGTCATGCCCTTCAGGAAATAGTTGATGTCAAACAGCGTACCGAAATCATAGGAACGTCTTGTGACCGGTCTTTTCAGATAGCTTTCGTTATCATCCGTCCAGTTCTCGAGCTGATTGGCCGGAAGTACGGATGAGATATTTTCATAGTCATCGTAGTGTTCCGGTTCCGTGACCTCGGACAGGATGGCGCGGTAGGTATCTCCCCCGGCGTTCAGGATGAAACATCTGACCAGCACGTCGTCTTCGACGAATTCTCTTCTGGTCAGCGGTTCATTGACGAAAAAGACGTATCGGTTCTCTTTTCTGAGCGTTTTCAGGAGCATGAACTCATTCAGCTTCCGGCAGTCTCTTTCAAAGGCATCTACCGAGATATTGAGTTTCTGAAGCAGCGGATTGAGCTCCTTGAAACCGGATGTCGTCCCGTTCAGGAAGAAATACAGGTAGAGAGCCATCGCATCGTTTCCGATCAGCGGGCGATAGAAAAAGACGAGAGATCTCATCCTCTCTGCCGACAGTTCCTTATTTACTTCGATCTTATAAAAATCCCTTCCGGTCATAGTATCTCTTCCAGCAGTTCATCGATGACCCTGTATAATGCCGATAAACTATCATTATTATATATGATTTTATCCGCTCTTTTCATTTTTTCCGCTGCCGGCATCTGTGCATTCAGACGTCCGCGGATCTCATCCTCGCTGAGACCTCTTTGTCTCAGACGTTCACAGACCGTTTCATCATCGGAAACGACCAGGATCTTGAGATCGAAATACCTGTCCCATCCCGCTTCAAACAGAAGAGGAACTTCCGCAAACAGAGGATCATCCTCTCTTTCTTTCAATTCCTTCAGGATCAAAGGATGCAAGAGAGATTCGAGGATGAGGCGTTTTTCCGGATCCTGAAATACTTCTTGAGAAAGAGCCTTCTTGTCCAGTTCTTCATCATGAAAACACTCCGGGAAGGCTTTTCTGACGGCTTTGTATCCGTCATTGCCCGGTTCCAGGAGTTCTCTGTTGACCGCATCGCAGTCGAAAACATCGTATCCTTTTTCCCGCAGATACGCACAGACGGCGCTCTTTCCGGATCCGATCGTTCCCGTGACCGCGATCCTTAATTTATGGTCTCTGACATGTTTCACAGTAATATGTTCCTCTTCCTCCGACCCGGATCTTGCGGATCTTTCCCTTACAGATCGGACAGTTCTTCATTGCGTGGACCTTCAGCTTCAGCTGGAACCTTCCCGTCACTCCCAAAGAGGAAGTGTAGGAACGGATCGTCGTTCCTCCTGCGTCGATCGCCCGTTTCAGGATCCTTCGGGTATGACGGATCAGCTGTTTCAGCCGTTCCTCATCCAGTTCACACGCAGGCGTTCGAGGATCCGTTTTGATCGCAAAAAGGATCTCGTCCGCATAGATGTTTCCGATCCCGGCGACAAAAGACTGGTCCAGCAGGATCTGTTTGATCGGTGCGGTCTTGCCTTTCATATAGTTCCGGCAATAAGAGACGGAGAATCTCCTGTCGAAGGGTTCCGGACCCAATCCGTGAAAGTCGGAATAATCCTCTTTCTTCTCGATGATCTCCATCCTTCCGAATTTGCGCACATCGTTGTATCTGAGCTGTATCCCGTCATCCAGATAAAAGATCACATGATCGTGCTTTCCGATCGGGACGGTCTCATCCAGCAGGAAGAACTTCCCTTCCATGCGCAGATGACAGACCAGAGTCATGCTGTCCATCTCAAAGAGAAGGTATTTTCCTCTCCTTCGAAAAGAACGAAAATGCTGGCCGATGAGCCTTTTCTTAAACTGCGAGATCTCATCCTCGACGATCGGCGGATAGATCACTTCGATATCGACGATCTGTCGGTCCCTGATCCTGGTCTCCAGTGTATCCAGGACTGTCTGAACTTCCGGAAGTTCCGGCATCGCTATTTCGCCTCGTACCAGTCTTTACCGATCGCCAGCGAACAGTCCAGTCTGGTCTTCATCGGATATGCTCCGGACATGATCTCCGGAATGATCTTCTTCATCTTTTCGATTTCATCTTCCGGTACTTCAAAGATCAGTTCGTCGTGGACCTGCAGGATAAGTTTGGATCTCAGTCCTTCTTCTTTCAGTCTCTGATCCGCTCTGACCATGGCCAGTTTGATCAGATCGGCTGCCGATCCCTGGATCGTGGCGTTCATTGCCGCCCGCTTTCCGAACTCCCGCATCATATAGTTGCGATCATTGATCTCTCTGATGTATCTTCTGCGATTCAGCATCGTCTTTACGTAGCCGTTCTTCTTGCAGAAATCGACCTGGGCATCCAGATATTCCTTGATGTTCGGATAGGTCGTGAAATAGTTATCGATATATCTCTTCGCATCTGCGAAGGAAAGCTGTGTCTGATTCGCCAGACCGAAATCGCTGATGCCGTAGACGACGCCGAAATTGACGGCTTTCGCATGTCTGCGGTCGATATCGCTCACTTCATCCTTCTCCAGTCCGAAGACATCCATCGCTGTCTTGGTGTGGATATCGATCCCGCTGTTGAAGGCATCGATCATCTTTTCTTCTCCGGAGAGAGAAGCCAGAACGCGCAGTTCTACCTGAGAATAATCTGAGCTCATCAGGACATGTCCCTTTTCCGGCTTGAACGCCTTGCGGATCTCTCTTGACTCGTCGTCTCGAACGGATATGTTCTGCAGATTCGGGTCACAGCTCGACAGTCTTCCGGTCTGAGTGATCATCTGAGTAAAGACGGTATGGATCTTTCCGTCTTCCTGAATGTATTTCTTCAGTCCTTCCGCATAGGTGGAATAGAGTTTCGTATATTTCCGGTAATCCAGGATATCGCTGACGACCGGGTGATAGTTCACCAGTTTTCCGAGGACTTCCGCATTCGTGGATCCTTTCTTAAGATCCGGCAGATCCAGTTCCTCGAAAAGGACTTCAGCCAGCTGTTTCGGGGAAGCGATATTGAACGGATGTCCGACGGAACGATAGATCCTCTCTTCCAGAGCGGAGATCTTTTCCTGCGTCCCCGAAGCGATCTCGTCCAGTTCCTTCTCATCGCAGAAGATGCCGTTGACTTCCATCCGATACAGTACAGATACCAGAGGAAGTTCGATCTCCTCATAGAGGTAGGTCATCTCCTTTTCGGCCAGTTCCTTCCTTAAACGGTCGCGGGCTTTGACCAGTCCGGAACAGACCTGTCCCGCATAGGCGGCGATCCGATCCGTGTCAGGATCGAGAGGCTTTTTCTCTGTTCCGAACAGTTCCTTCAGAGGACTGATCTGTATCTGTGCATATTCATTCAGAATGGCTGACAGATCGGAATTGTAGTTGTTGGCGAGGAAAGCCATCAGGAAAAGATCGTCCGTATCCTTTCCCAGTGTGATCCCTTCTTTCGGCAAAGCATGAAGCAGAGCCTTCAGATCGAAGACGGATTTCTTGCGGTCGGACGCCAGATAGGCCAGAGCCCGTTCATCCTGTTTCAGATCTTCCATAGAGATGAACTCCGTCTTATCCGCATTCGCGAAAGCAGCACCGTACAGTTTCCTGTCATAATAGGAGAATTCATCGGAAACAAAGAAGATCACCGCATCTTCCAGCAGACCTTCCGAGATCGCGGTAACAGTATCGATCGCGATCTTATCCTGTTTCTGATCCTCATCGGTCTTGCGGATCAGGGAATGCATCTCGTACTTTGCGAAGAATTCGTTCCTTCCCTCTTCCGAGATATTTACCTTGAACGCATCCAGTTCTTCCGGGATCTCCACGTCCGTCTTGATGGTCGCAAGGGTCTTGGACAGGAAACAGGAATCCTTGTCCCGGATCAGTTTCTCTTTCAGTTTTCCTTTGATCTCATCGATATGTTCATAGATGCCTTCGCAGGTATCGTAATCATTCAACAGTTTGACGGCGGTCTTGTCTCCGACGCCTTCCACGCCTTTGATATTGTCTGATTTATCCCCGGCCAGACCCTTATAGTCGATGATCTGGTACGGTTTGAGACCGTATTCCTCTTTCAGGGCCTTCTCATCCATCCTGGCGATGTCCGAGAGTCCCTTGTGCATGACATAGACGCTGGTCGTATCGTCGATCAGCTGCAGCATATCCCTGTCACTGGAAAGGATACAGGTCTCCATTTCGTACTTCTTGGCCAAAGAACCGATGATGTCATCTGCTTCGATCGAATCATATTCCAGATAAGGAAGATGATAGGCTTCCAGCATCTCCCGGACCAGATCGAACTGACCGACCAGTTCTTCCGGTGTCTCACGGCGTCCCGCCTTGTAGTCGGGAGCGATATCGTGCCGGAAAGTGTGCTTTCCCTTATCAAAAGCGACGACGCAGTAATCCGGTTCGATCGTCTTCAGGGCCTTGTTCAGCATATTCGCAAAAGCGTATACCGCGTTGGTGTATACGCCTTTGGATGTCTTCATGATATTCCCGTAACATGTTGCATAGAAACCCCGAAAAAGGACGGAGTTCCCATCGATCAATAACAGTTTCATCATTCACCCGTTTCTGCTTCGACTGTCCTGTTGTTGGAAACAGCCATATTCTCCAGGATACTGAGGTTCTCATACATCAGGGAAAGATAGTCCTTTCCGGAATCGATCTGAGAGTTCGTCAGAGAGGAGATGTTGTTGAGAGTGACCCTCTTGAGGCCGAGACTCTCTTCCAGTTCGACGAATACCTGAAGCATCTCTTCGGTCATATTCGGTTCATAGGCGATGTATGTGACGCCGTCAGCCTTGATCCTGTTCTTGATGATCTCCAGCTGGGAATCGCTCGGCAGAGCTCCGTATTTCGACAGACAGACCGGATAGACCTGGATGCCGAAATCCTTCTGCCAGCAGCCGAAGGATCCGGTCATGGATACGAACTTGATGGATTTGTTCTCCTGAACGAGTCGAGTTCCCAAAGCGGAATAGGCCGCTTCCAATGCGATCAGATCGTCCGCCAAGGCTTTGTAGTTCTCTTCGAAATAAGCCGCCTGTTCCACATAGTTGCTGGAAAGATAGTCATAGACATCTTTCGCCATGCAGTACATGCCACCGGGTGAAAGCCAGATGAACGGATCCAGGTCGAACATGTCGATCTGATCGAAACGGTCACTTTCATAGAACTGACCCTCCACATAGGAGACCTTTCCGTCGATGATGACCGGTGTATAGCGTTTATATTCATACAGACAGTTCAGAATAGACAGATCGCCCTTGGACATGTCGATGCCCAAAGCGCGGATCTCATCGTCATAGATGTCCATGTACGGTTCCAGGTTGCCGATATGGAAAAGGACAGAGGAATCTTCCAGGATCGTCTCATAATCCTCGCTGATATTGGCGACCTGAACGAGGGCTCTGTTCTGGATCGATACCGCATCGATGCGGTTTCCGCCGATCCGGTTCAAAAGATAGCCGATCGGATAGATCGTATAGGCCATATATCTCTTTGCGCTGCTGCAGCTCACTAGGAGCACGCACAGAAGCAGACACATCAGTTTTTTCAATCGTTTCATACGCCTCCAATTATACCTTATTCAGGCGATATCTCGCATAGTAGATCGGCTTGCCTTCTGCCGTGAACTTCGCCTGATAGGCGGTCATCGGTTCTCCCTCACGGAAGTAATTCCGATCCGTCTCCTCCAGGATGAAGTTCGAACTCCTGAAGTATTCCAGAGAATCATCGAAGAACGGTTCATTATCACTCTTGAGGATCAGGATGCCGTCATCCTTCAGGATGGTCTCATACTGTTTCAGAAAGGTCGGATAGGTCAAACGGCGTTTATGATTCCTCTTTTTCGGCCACGGGTCGGAAAAATGAAGATAGATCAGATCGACGGAATCCGGATCACAGATTTCCGTGACCGTGACCGCATCCATCAGAAGGACCTTGAAGTTATCGATCCCGTTTTCCTGAGCCTTCTTGATGGCTCGGGCAACACAGGTCTCTTCCCTTTCGATCCCCACATAGAAGATCTCCGGATGAAGGACAGCTGACTGGGTGATGAAGTCGCCCATCCCCATTCCGATCTCGATGTAGATCGGACGGTCTTTCGGAAGGGAATGCAGATCGCTGATCAGATATTCTTTTTCATTCTCCAGAAAGGGTAAGACCCACTTTTTCTTTCGCATGCGCATATAATAATTATATAACATCCATAAAGGAGGACATCGCAATGAATGTAGAACGGATCGGAAAAGTTCTGGAAAAGACGGAGGCAGACGCCCTGCTGCTGTGTGACCCGTCTGCGATCTTCTATCTGACCGGAAGAAAGATCTCTCCGGGAGAACGTTTTCTCGGGCTCCTGTTGAATAAGGAGGAACGGCCGAAGCTCTTCCTCAACATACTGTTTCCTTTTGAACCCTGTGAGGGACTCGACGTCATCGAATACTCCGATACAGACGATTATGTAAAACTGCTCAGACCTCATCTGAAAGAAGACTGGGTCTTGGGAGTAGACAAGGACCTCCCTGCCCGCTTTCTGTTGCCGATCCTGAAACAAAAACTCGTCAGAGACTGCATCGACGGATCACTTCCGGTGGATCGCACCAGAGCGATCAAGGATGAGGAAGAACTGCGCAAGATGCGCAGGTCCTCTCAGATCAACGACGAAGCGATGGGGATCTTCAAGACTCTGGTGAAGGAAGGCATCACCGAAAAACAGGTCGCCGATCAGATCCCGGAGATCTACCGAAGCCTCGGTGCGAAATCCAACTCCTTCGATTCGATCGTCGCATTCGGAAAGAATGCCGCCGATCCTCATCACATGCCGGATGACACCGTGCTGAAGGAAGGAGATGCGGTCCTCTTTGACGTCGGCTGTATCTACGAAGACTACTGTTCCGACATGACCAGGACGTTCTTCTATAAAAAAGGCCCGACACCGGAACAGAAAAGGATCTATGAACTGGTGAAAAAGGCGAATGAAGATGCGGAAGCCTATGTCAAAGCGGGAGTCCGTCTCTGTGATATCGATTCCGTTGCCCGAAACGTCATCAAAGAAGGAGGATACGGTCCTTATTTCACTCACCGTCTGGGACACTTCATCGGAACACAGGTCCATGAATACGGAGATGTCTCCCAATCATTTACTGTTCCGGCAGAGGCGGGAAACACCTTCTCGATCGAACCGGGGATCTATTATCCGGAGATACTGGGATGTAGGATCGAAGATCTGGTGATCGTCACCGAAGACGGCTGTGAAGTTCTGAATCATTATCCTCACGAGATCGAGATCATCAGATAGAAAAAAGGCAGTTCATTCAATGAACTGCCTTGTTTTTTTACTTCTTACCGAAGAATCTGACTTCGCCGGTATGTTTCTGCTCGGTCTTTTCTTCCGAAGCATCTTCTTTCTTATCCGTTCTCTTCTTGTCTTTCTGCTTCTCCGGTTTCGGCAGAAGTTCCTTGGCAGAGACGTTTACCTTGCCCTTTTCATCGATCTCCATGACCTTGACCTTGATCTTGTCACCAAGCTTCAGGACATCTTCCGGCTTGTCGACTCTCTCATGTCTGATCTTGGAGACATGGAGCAGTGCATCCTGACCCTTGAAGAGTTCGACGAAGGCGCCGTATTTCTCCAGTCTGACGACAGTCGCATCATAGATCTCACCGACCTTCGCTTCTCTGCAGATCTCATCGATCATGGCTTTCGCCTTCTCGATCGCTTCCTTGGAAGTATGGTAGATCACGACCTTGCCGTCATCATCGATGTCGATCTTGACCTGATCGCACTTGTCGATGATATCGTTGATGACCTTGCCGCCCGTTCCGATGACTTCTCTGATCTTGTCAGTCGGGATCGTGAAGGTGACCATCTTCGGCGCATACTTGCTGACTTCCGGTCTCGGTTCAGCGATCGCAGTCGCCATATTGTCCAGGATCTGCATTCTGCCCTTATGAGCCTGAGCCAGAGCTTCCTTGAAGATCTCTCTGGTAATGCCCTTGCACTTGATATCCATCTGTAATGCAGTGATACCTTCTCTGGTTCCGGCGACCTTGAAGTCCATATCGCCGTAGTGGTCTTCCATACCCTGGATATCTGTCAGGATCGAATAGTTCTCTCCGGTCGTGATCAGACCCATTGCCACACCGGCAACAGGAGCCTTGATCGGAACACCGGCTGCCATCAGAGACATCGTACCGGCACAGATCGAAGCCTGTGAGCTGGAACCGTTGGATTCCAGGACTTCCGCGACTGTTCTGATCGCATATGGGAATTCTTCTTCACTCGGAAGGACCTGCAGCAGAGCTCTTTCACCTAAAGCACCGTGACCGATCTCACGACGGCCCGGGCTTCCCATCCTGCCTGTTTCACCGACAGAATAAGGCGGGAAGTTGTACTGATGCATGAAACGCTTCTCTTCGACGTCAGTCAGGTCATCGATGATCTGGTTGTCACCCAGAGGACCTAAGGTCGTAACGGAGAGGACCTGCGTCTGTCCACGGGTAAACATAGCGGAACCGTGTACACGCGGTAAGAGGTCGACCTGAGAATCCAGAGGTCTGATCTCATCGAGAGCTCTTCCGTCCGGTCTGATCTTCTCATCGGAGATCAGTCTTCTGACTTCGTTGGCGATGATCTGTTCACAGTATTCACCGACCTGTTTGACGCGCTTGTCGGATTCCTTTTCGGAAAGGGTCTCATCGTTTGCGAAATGTTCCTTCATTTCGTTGGTGATGTTTTCCTGAGCGGCATAGGATTCCAGCTTGTCATGGATGGAGACAGCTGCTTCCAGTCTTGCCTTGCCGTTGGCGTCTACGTATTCTCTGACAGAAGGATCGATCTCGTAGAGGACGACTTCCATCTTCGGCTTGCCGACCTTGGCGATGATCTTCTCTTCCATCTCACAGAGTTCTTTAACTTTTTCAAAACCGAACATCAGGGCATCCAGCATCAGATCTTCGCTGACTTCGTGTGCTCCTGCTTCGACCATGTTCAGAGCTTCCTTGGTTCCGGCGACCGTCAGTTCGATCTCGGATCTTGCGAACTGTTCCACTGTCGGGTTGACGATGAATTCGCCGTCCACATAACCGACTCTGACGCCTGCGATCGGGCCGTCGAACGGAATGTTGGAGATACATAATGCCAGGGATGCACCGAGCATCGCGGACATTTCCGGTGAACAGTCATTGTCTGTAGACAGGACCGTGTTCACGACCTGAACTTCATTACGGAAACCTTCCGCAAACAGCGGACGGATCGGTCTGTCGATCAGACGCGCTGTCAGGGTAGCGTGTTCGGACGGTCTTCCTTCTCTTCTCAGGAAGCCTCCGGGGATCTTTCCGACAGAGTACAGTTTCTCTTCAAAGGAGACTGTCAGCGGAAAGAAATCAGTGTCTTTAGCGACATTGGAGGCACAGGCAGTCGACAGTGTGACTGTATCACCATACCTCACGAGCACAGACCCTCCGGCCTGCTTTGCGACTTCACCGGTCTCGATGCTTAACTTACGACCGTAGAAATCGAAATCAAAT
>CADCRE010000049.1 GCA_902803785.1 uncultured Erysipelotrichaceae bacterium | reverse complement strand
TGATGATGATCTTGTGTTTTCCCTGATGCATATCTTCGATCTCGACTTTGGATCGAACGATGATGGAACCTCTGCCGGTCTCATATGCCTGACGGATACCGGAACGTCCGACGATATAGCCACCGGTCGGGAAATCCGGTCCCGGGATCTTTTCCATCAGATCGACGACAGAGATATCCGGATCATCGATGACGGCGATAATGGCATCGATCGATTCAGAGAGGTTGTGTGTCGGCATATTCGTCGCCATACCGACAGCAATGCCCATGGATCCGTTGACCAGAAGGTTCGGAAAGCGGCTTGGGAGAGCTACCGGTTCCTTATGACGGGCATCGTAGTTGTCTCTCCAGTCGACTGTTTCCTTCTTGATGTCCTGAAGTAATTCCAGGGAAATCTTTGACATTCTGGCTTCGGTATAACGCATTGCGGCAGCGCCGTCTCCGTCAAGGGAACCGAAGTTTCCGTGTCCGTCGACCAGTGGATAACGGTAGGAGAA
The DNA here is from genome assembly GCA_902803785.1 of uncultured Erysipelotrichaceae bacterium. GTDB lineage: Bacteria > Bacillota_I > Bacilli_A > Erysipelotrichales > Erysipelotrichaceae > Colivicinus. The sequence goes on along the minus strand of CADCRE010000049.1, from coordinate 10,676 downwards.
CGGCTGTGCCATACGTACCATGGTGTCATAGATCGCTGTATCACCGTGCGGATGATACTTACCCATGACTTCACCGACGATGTTTGCGGATTTGACGTGCGGTTTATCCGGAAGGAATCCGGCATCATACATTGCCCAGAGGACTCTGCGGTGGACCGGTTTCATTCCGTCTCTGACATCCGGAAGAGCACGGTCGATGATGACAGACATTGAATAACTGAGGAAATCATCTCTCATTTCCGAGGAGATATTGACTTCCTTCATATTTCCGTGATTGAAAAAGCGGTTATCTAATTCTTCCATATCTCCCCTCCTTAAATATCAAGGTTCTTGACGAAGTGAGCGTTCTCAATGATGAAGTTCTTTCGCGGTTCGACTTCATCCCCCATCAGCATGGAGAATACCTGATCGGCATCGATCGCATCCTGGATGGTGACTCTCTTCAATGTACGGTGTTCCGGATCGAGTGTCGTTTCCCAGAGCTGGCTTGGATCCATTTCACCTAGTCCTTTGTATCTCTGGACATCGTAGCGTTCGTCACCGAAATCTCTCTTTGCGAGTTCGAGTTCTTCATCGGAGTAGCAGTAACGCAAGGTCTTCTGTCCTTTGAACAGTTTATATAGAGGCGGCATGGCAAGATAGACATAGCCTCCTTCGATCAGCGGACGGAAGAAGCGGTACAGGAATGTCAGCATCAGTGTAGAGATGTGCTGACCGTCGACATCCGCATCGGTCATGATGACGATCTTGTGGTAACGCAGTTTGGAGATATCGATGTCTTTTCCGTATCCGCAACCGAATGCCTGGATCATCATACGGATCTCAGCGTTGTCGAAGATCCGGTGTTCTCTGGCTTTCTCAACATTCAGGATCTTTCCTCGCAAAGGAAGGACGGCCTGGAAGTTGGAATCTCTTCCCTGCTGTGCGGAACCGCCGGCGGAATTACCCTCGACGATATAGATCTCACAGATCGAGGCATCTCTGGATGCGCAGTCTTTCAGTTTTGTCGGGAGGTTTCCGGAACCGAAATCATCTTTCCGGCGAACGGTCTCTCTGGCTTTCTGAGCAGCCAGTCTGGCTTCTGAAGCGGATTTTGCCTTATCGATGATGATCTTGGCGACATCCGGATTCTCAAGGAGATAGCGTTTCAGGAAGTCTCCGAAGATCTTGTTTACAACCGGTTTGACTTCCGCATTTCCCAGTTTTCCTTTCGTCTGACCTTCATACTGCGGATCCGGGTGTTTGACGGAGATGATGGCGGTCAGGCCTTCTCTCAGGTCATCATTTGTCAGATTCGCATCATCTTTCTTCAGATAATTGTTATCTCTTGCGTAGGAGTTGATCACTCTTCGCAGGGTATCGCGGAATCCGTCGAGATGCATACCTCCATCCGGAGTGAAGATATTGTTACAGAAGGAATAGACCTTCTCTGTATAAGAGGTGTTGTATTGCAAGGATACTTCCACAGCGATGGATGTCTCGTTGTCTGCACCGTCGCAGTAGAGGATGTCTTCAAACAGTTTCGTTTCGGATTCATCCAGGAACTGTACATATTCCTTGATACCTCCTTCATAGCAGAAGGAATGACTTCCTACATGATCGTCTTCCTTATTCCAGGTGAAAGTCAGTTCGATCCCTTTGTTCAGGAAGGCCATCTGACGGATCCGATCGAAGAGAGTACGGTAATCATATTCCGTTCCTTCTTTGAAGATCTCCGCATCTGCTTTGAAACGGACAGTGGATCCTGTATCTTTCAGATCGCAGGTACCGATCTCTTTTAAAGGCTGATCCACTTTTCCTCCGTCTTTGAAACGGATGAAATAAATCTTTCCTCCTTTATGGATCGTAACTTCCAGCCATTCAGACAGCGCATTGACAACAGATGCGCCGACACCGTGAAGACCGCCTGATACCTTGTAGGCACCGCCGCCGAATTTACCGCCCGCATGAAGTACGGTAAAGATCGTCTCTACCGTAGAAACTCCGGTCTTCGGATGGATCTCCGTAGGCATGCCTCGGCCGTTATCTTTGACAGTCACAACATCCTGACTGTCGACGCTGATGTCTATCTTTGTCGCATAACCCGCAAGAGCTTCATCAACGGAGTTGTCGATGATCTCCCATACCAGGTGATGCAGTCCGGCAGATGAAGTGGTACCGATATACATACCCGGTCTTTTTCTGACAGCTTCCAGACCTTCCAGTACCTGTATATCTTCAGAAGTATAGTTGTCGTGTTTGATGCTGGTATTAGACATCTTCTTCCTCCTTTAATGTGATCAGTTTGTACGGTTTCTTGATATCCAGATTGTTGATATCGGTGTTAGTGATGATGACCTGTGTCTTCTGTGGGATCACATTCAGGAGACGTTCCTGATTGTCCTTATCCAATTCCGACAGGATATCATCCAGCAGTACGACCGGTGTCTGTCCGGTCTGTTTCTGAACATATTTGATCAGAGCAAATTTGAAGGCGATGAGTACCATCCTCTTCTGTCCCTGGGATGCGATGGAATTCAGATCGTACCCATCCATCTGAAAGTCATAGTCTTCGTGATGGGTACCGAATGTGGTGTAGTGATAGTAGAGATCTTTTTCTGCGGTCTGTTCGATCTTTTTCTCAACATCTTCGATCTCGCAACAGCGCCGGTAGCGTACCTTGATCTCGGCATTCTTTCCGGAGATCATCGCATACATTGGAGAGATATACTGATTCACGACATCGAAGAACTGTTCTCTTTCTTCGATGATCACTTTGATCAGAGGTGCCATGGAATCGTTGATCACACTCATCAGCACCCGATCCGGCTTTTCTTCTTTCAGTAGCTTGTTCTTGTCTTTCAACAGACGGTTGTATTTCAGGATAGAAGCGATATATCTGGAAGATACCTTGCTGATCTCGATATCGAGAAGTCTCCTTCTTTCTCCCGGAGACTGAGTGAACAGTTCCAGATCGCTCGGTTTGAACAGGACCGCATTGATCCTGCCGATGAATTCGGATGTTTTGCGTACCAGTGTATCGTTGATAAACAGGGATTTCCCTTTCTTGTTTATAACGACACGGTATTCATCTTCATCGGAGTTCAGTTCGATCCTGGCATAGTCCTTCTGTTTGCGGATCAGATCCTGATCGTCATTGGTACGATAGGATTTTGTATTGGAGACGACTACGATACTTTCCAGAAGGTTCGTCTTTCCGGTACCGTTCTTTCCGACGATGATATTCAGATGCGGATCGAACGTAAAAACAGCCCGGGTATAATTCCGGTAGTCGTTCAGTCTTACCGATCTTATCAGCATATCGAATAATCCCGTCCGTTTACTTTGACGATATCTCCTCTTCTCAGTTTTCTTCCTCTGCGATCTTCTTTTTCTCCGTTCACAAGGACTTCATGAGACAAAAGAAAGGATTTAGCTTCGCCACCTGATTGAACTAAATCCGCGATCTTTAAGAACTGACTCAAGGTAATGAATTCGTCTCTGATCTCTATCTTTTTGTTTTCTCCCATATACGCCTTAATTATAACATTTTCCGCTTTATTTTTCCATTCCGCCACGTTTCAAAAAGAACGTGATACACCTCATAAAAAATAAAACCCGTCTGTAAACGGGCTTATTTTGACTTATTTTTGATTTTCGGGTTTTAACGGTATGTTCTGACAGGTGAGATCAACTGGATCAGACTGTCATCATCTTCCTTTTTCACAACCATCGGTCTCAGTTCACCGGAGAAGTCGATCACAACTTCATCCGTATCGAACGCCTTGATCGCATCCTGGAGGTATTTACCGGAACAGGAGATCTCCAAAGGTGTTCCTTCGTAATCGATCACTCTGATCTCTTCAAAGGAGGAGATCACTGACTGGTTCGTAGAAGTCAGTTCGATCCGTTCGTTGTTGATATCCATCTTGATGGTGTTCTTTCCGTCGGATTTGATAAAGAGAGTGCGGTCGATCGCGTTGATCATCTCTCTTGCGGAGACTTTGAGTCTCTGTTGATGCGTCGTCGGGATCAGTCTCACGGTATCAGGGAATTCATCATCCAGAAGTCTGGTGTTGATGATGATGTTACCGAAACTGAAAGAGATCTTCTGAGCGTCGATCGCAATCGTCACTTCTTCCTGATTCGCAATAGAATGACATACTTCGTTGAGATATTTCGCCGGAACGGTGACGTTGAAGTTCAGATCCGCATCTACATTCACTGTTTTGGATGCGAGACGGTAGGAATCGGTTGCGTTGGCGTGGATCTTATGATCCGCAGCCTTTAAATTGACACCGGTAAGGACCGGTCTGGTCTCTTTGTCTGAGCATGCGAAGGCTGTTTCATCGACGATCTGTTTTAAAAGAGAGGTCTCGATACGGAACGGTTGGCTGTTGAACAGATCAAAATTGATCATCGGATATTCAGAAGCATCCATCGCGTTCACTTTGAATTCAGAATTTCCGCCGGAGATCTTTACCAATGTGCCGTCGATGATCTCAAAATTGATGAACTCACCATCGATCTTTCGAACGATCTCCAGAATATAACGGGAGTCGATCACGATCTCACCCGGTTCTTTTACAGTCAAGGTGTTATCGTCGGAACCTGCGATCATGATACGGATAGAAATATTTGAATCTGATGATATAAGGATCAAAGAATCCTGAGCTGCGGTGATCTTAATACCGGACAAGGATGGCAACGGTGTTGTAGAAGATATCGCTCTGGATGAGACGGATAACGCGTCAAGGAATTCTCTTTTGGAAATCTTAAAGTTCATGGCAGCCTCCCTTTATATAATTATCTCTTCGAGAGTTATTGTTATTAGCTTGTGTGTAATTGTGGAAAACTCTCAAAAAGCCTTTATTTACAATCTAATTTTATCATTTTTCACTGTTGAGAAAACAGTGGCTTAACTGTTAACGGATCCTTCCTTCGATCTCGTTGATCGCCTTGAGATACAGTGGATCAGTCTTGATCTTGCGTTCTACCGCTTCACAGGAACTCATGACAGTGGAATGATCCCTTCCACCGAATTCCCTTCCAATGTCGTCGTAGGTCGCATCTAGAAGTTTGCGGCACAGATACATCGCTATCTGCCGGGCATTGGAGATATTCTTGGTGCGATTTGCGGAAGTGATCTGCTGCTTGGTGAGATTGTAGTAATCACATACCGTTTTTCTGACGGTCGAGATGTTCAACTCGTTCTTGTTTTCCTTGATCTGATCCTTAAAAGCTTCAACTGCAAGTTTTAAAGAAATGTGATCCCTGTCATCATCGATCGGGAAATTGATGGAATAGAATAATAAACGGTTTACCGCCCCTTCCAGGCTTCGAACATCCTGGGAGAAGTTGGTCGCAAGATAATTCAGTACATCGTCATCGACGGTCAATTGGCTTGGACCGGAACTGTTGGCGATCTTCATCTTTAATATATTGATAGAAGTTTCATATTCCGGAGCTTCGATATTGACGGTCAGTCCCTGATTGAAACGGGAAATGATCCTCTCTTCCAATCCTCTCATCTCTGCCGGAGTCCTGTCAGATGTGAGACAGATCTGTTTTCTGTTGTTTACCAACTCATTGAATACACTGAAGAACAGTTCATGTGTCTTTGGTTTTCCGGCGATAAACTGGACATCATCCACAAGAAGGACATCCAGATCCTGGAAGACTCTCTTGAATTCCTCAAAACGGTTCTCCTGACTTGCTTTATATACCCCTTCCACAAATTCCAATCCACTCACGAATCCGACTTTCTTTTCCGGATACAGTGTTTTGACCTGATTTCCGATCGCATTCAAAAGATGTGTCTTACCAAGACCGGAATTACCATATATAAATAATGGATTATATACGATCGCCAGGTTGGAAGCACAGGTCAGAGATGCGAGATGTGCCTGAGCGTTGGAACGCCCGACGACGAAATTTGCGAATGTCTGATTGGAATCGATATTCCTGGTAATAAAATCATTGATGACAGGAAGTGATTTTGGAATTGCCTGATCTTCGTAATCATCCTGCTGCATGAGCTTGAGTTCCAGTTCTCTGCCGAAAACTTCAGCTAAACAGCTTTTGATCAGGTCGGAATTCTGTGACATAAGAGTATAGTTGATAAAAGCAGGCACAGTTACCAAAGCGACATTGTCATCCAATGAAACCAGTTTAGATTCAAAGTATGGTAATACATTTTCGGAGATCTGGCCTGATGCAGCTATATTCTTAAGGGTCTGAGACCACTTGTCATTCAGGTAAAAATCGATCGTAGTCATAGTTATCTCTCGATAGACTTAAACATATCATAGCACCGTTTTTCCACAATTTATATAAATTTTTTGTAAAGTTTTCCACAATCCACACTACAACATACAGGATAAACCCAAAAAACAGCCGTTTCTTTAAGTTTTCCACATTTTTCCACAAAATGATTTTTGTGGATAAAAAGAGGATAACTTTTCCACAGGATTTCCAACTGTTGAAAAGTGTTGAAAACCCAACGATATCAACATGAAATTCCACGGAATATAACAATAAACACCCTTATTTTAAAGGCTAATTTGATATTTTACACTTTTCCACAAGATGTGGAAAAGTACGGATTGTTGATTGTGGAAACTAACAAATAACAAACAATGGTTCAGGATAGAATTTCCACAAAAATAAAAATAATTATATATAATATAGAATATGAAAAAAGTGGAAAACTGTATTCTGACAAATATTTGTCTTATTTACGATGAAGACCGGATCCTGGTCGTAGACCGCAAGAAGAAAGACTGGCCGGGACTCACCTTTCCGGGCGGACATGTGGAAAAGAACGAGAACTTCCATGAATCCGTGATCCGGGAGGTCAAGGAAGAGACCGGACTGACGATCTCCCACCCTGTTCTATGCGGGATCGAAGAATTCAAGACGGAAGAGGAAGACCGATATCTGATGCTGTACTACAAGACGAATCGGTTCAAAGGTAAACTGAGATCCTCGAATGAAGGAGAAGTTTTCTGGATCAGGCGTGAAGATCTGGATAAGTATAAATTGTCACTGGATCTGAAACGGATCCTGAAGGTCATGGAAAGCGACGATCTAAGTGAGATCATCTACTATAAAAAAGATGAGAAGTGGCGGTCCAAAATCGTATAATAAAAAACAAGAGGAAAAAAACAATGTATACAACAAAAAACCTTTTGGATCTGTCACACAGTATCTGCGGCGAATATCTGAAGAAATATGAATATCCATGGGAAGCTCTTCCCGAGATCAAACATATGATCCTGGAGCTTCAGAAAAATCTGAATAAAGAAGAATACAGCGAGATCAAGGAAGGCGTCTTCGTACACAAGACAGCGACGGTCGCTCCGACCGCCTGCCTGATCGGACCAGCCATCATCGGAGCGGGTACCGAGATCAGACACTGTGCATTCATCCGCGAGAACGTCATCGTCGGTGATGACTGTGTCATCGGCAATTCCTGCGAAGCAAAGAACGTCATCATCTTCGATAAGACTCAGGTCCCCCACTTCAATTATGTGGGTGATTCGATCATGGGCTATCATTCCCATATGGGAGCGGGCTCCATCGTTTCCAATCTGAAATCCGACGGCAGCAACGTCGTGGTGAGGAGTGGTGAACAGAAACAGGAGACACATCTCAGAAAATTCGGTGCTATCATCGGTGACAACGTAGAGATCGGCTGCAATTCCGTTCTGAATCCGGGAACGGTCGTCGGCAGAAACTCCAATATCTATCCCCTTTCCAGAGTCAGAGGACAGGTGCCGGAGAATTCCATCTACAAAGACGAAGGAAATATCGTGGAGAAGATCGCGTGATCAAAGGGATCATCTTCGATCTTGACGGCACTACGATCAACACCCTGAACGAACTGTATATCTCCATCAATCAGACCCTGAAAGATTACGGTTATCCGACGAAGACGATGGATGAAGTGCGTCTGGGTGTGGGAAGAGGTTTTCGTAAACTTGTGGAAAAAGTGGTACCGGAAAAACTCGATGAAGAAAAGATCGCGGAGATCGGACGCAGCTATCAGAGATCCTATACAGAGAACTATCTGAAAAGCACGGTCTACCCGGGAATGCCGGAACTGTTGAAGGAACTGCAGGACAGAGGAATCCTTCTGGCGGTCAATTCCAACAAATCCGACCGTTTCACAAAAGACCTGATCGCGAAGAACTATCCCGATATCCGCTTTGTTGCGGTATACGGAGGAAGAGACGGGATCCCTTTAAAACCGGATCCGACGACCGCAAGAGAGATCGCCGATCTGATGGGACTAAAAACAGGAGAGATCCTCTATGTTGGTGACAGCGATGTAGATATGTATACAGGAAAGAACGCCGGAATGAAAACAGCGGGATGTTTGTGGGGCTTCCGCGATCGGGAAACACTGAATGAAGCCGGCGCAGACTGTATCCTGGAGAAACCGGAAGATCTGTTGAAACTGCTTTAAAAACAAAGAAATAACTGATTTTTAAACATTTTCTTTTCATTCATTCGTTTATAAGATAAAATATTTTTGTCACGTTGAAGAGACGAGTAAGGCAAGACGGGCCGACAGCGAGTTCCTGGCGGTGGAAGTGGAATGGGTACCGATGTCTGAATAAAAACTCGGAGTGGATCGTAACTCGCGTTAAGAGAAATGAAGGTGCGTGTGAAAACACGAACTAAGGTGGTACCGCGTTATTTGACGTCCTTAGATGAGGGCGTTTTATTTTTATTCAGGAGGACTTATGGCAAGAGAATTCAACGATCAGGAACTGGTCAGAAGACAGAAGATGGAAGATCTGCGAAGCAAGGGCATCGATCCGTTTGGACAGGCCTATGAAAGGAACGCAAATTCCCTCTCCATCAGGAAAGATTACGGCGAGTGCACCAAGGAAGAACTGGAAGCACAGAACATCGAAGTATCGATCGCCGGCAGAATCATGTCCAAGAGAAGGATGGGCAAGATGTGTTTCATGCACATCCTGGACAAAGACGGACAGATCCAGCTCGTCATCAACAAACAGGATGTCGGTGAAGAGGCTTATGAACTGGTCAAGGCCGCAGATATCGGAGATATCATCGGTGTCAAAGGAACGGTCTATCGGACCAATCCAAACGACAACAACCCGAAGGGTGAGCTTTCTGTCTATGTGAAGGAATACACTCATCTGTCTAAGGCGTTAAGACCGCTACCGGAGAAGTTCCACGGATTGACAGACGTCGAAGAAAGATACAGAAGAAGATATGTTGACCTGATCATGAATGACGAATCCAGAAGGATTGCTTTCATGAGACCAAGGATCATCCGCGCCATCCAGAACAACCTGGACAGGCAGGGACTGGTGGAAGTGGAGACACCGGTACTGAATCCGATCCTGGGCGGCGCCAACGCCAGACCGTTCACAACACATCACAACGCCCTGAACAAGGAATTCTACCTGCGTATCGCGACCGAACTCTATCTGAAGAGACTGATCGTCGGCGGTATGGAAGGTGTCTATGAGATCGGCAGACTCTTCCGTAACGAGGGTATGGACCTCAAGCACAATCCGGAATTCACAACGATCGAAGCCTATGTGGCATATTCCGATCTGGAAGGCATGATGAAACTGTGTGAAGGTCTGATGGAAGATGTCGCAATGACTGTTCTGGGAACGACAGATATCGTTACCGGCGATCATACCATCTCCCTGAAAGCTCCGTTCAAGAGAGTTGATATGACGGATGCGGTCAATGAAAAGACCGGAAAAGACTTCCGCAACATCTCTCTGGAAAAAGCGGAAGCTGTCTGCAAGGAACTGAAAGTCGAACTGGAAAATCACGAACACGACCTTGGTCACATCATCAACAAGCTGTTCGAAACGCTGTGTGAAGAAGAGATGACCGGTCCGGTCTTCGTCTGCGGACACCCGCTGGAGATCTCTCCGCTGGCCAAGAAAGATCCGAAGGATCCGCGTTTCACCCTGAGGTTCGAACTCTATATCAACGGCACGGAATACGCCAACGCCTTTACCGAACTCAACGATCCGATCGATCAGTATGAGAGATTTGAGAATCAGCTCAAAGCCAAGGAACTCGGCGATGCGGAAGCGGCAGAAATGGATATCGACTATGTTGAGGCGCTGGAATACGGTATGCCTCCGACAGGTGGTATCGGCATCGGTATCGACCGATTCGTGATGCTTCTGGCAGGGACGGATTCGATCAGAGAAGTCCTTCTGTTCCCGACAATGAAACCGAGAGAAGGGGAGAAGAACACCGTCAGAAAAGTTGAAAACACAAACGAAGTCATTGACTTCTCCAAAGTCGAGATCGAACCGCTGTTTGAAGACTACGTCGATTTCGAGACTTTCTCCAAATCCGATTTCAGAGCCGTCAAGGTCCTGGCTTGTGAAGCCGTTCCGAAATCAAAAAAGCTCTTGAGGTTCACACTGAACGACGGAACCGGAACCAACAGAACGATCCTTTCCGGGATCCATGCGTGCTATGAACCGGAGGAACTGATCGGCAAGACCTGCATCGCGATCGTCAATCTCCCTCCGAGAAAAATGATGGGAATCGATTCCTGCGGTATGCTGCTGAGCGCAATACACACGGAAGAAGGAGAAGAAAAACTTCATCTTCTGATCGTCGACGACCATATCCCGGCAGGAGCCAAGTTATACTAAACTGATACACAAAAGACAGATTCA
>CADCRE010000048.1 GCA_902803785.1 uncultured Erysipelotrichaceae bacterium | reverse complement strand
TAAACCGACATAATAATAGTTGCTGAATTAATAAATTAAAAAGAATCTATTTACTTGAAATAGATTCAATATTTTTATTTGGTGGAGTCGGAGGGACTCGAACCCTCGTCCTGGAATAATCCCACATTTAAACGTCTACAGTTTAGTTTAACTTTTGATAAGACAATACGTATGGCTTAAACGACCCGGTATTGAATCCGCCTTTTCGGTTTTCGGATGGCAAGGGAAAGAGCGCAACTTGCTTCACCTAGCCTGTGTTTACGACGAACTGCTACAGGCTTGACAGTTCGAAGTGCTTAAAGCCTACGTCGGCTGTTTAATTAAGCGAATGCTAATTCAGTGTTAGCGTTTAATTTAGGTTGATGATTAGGTCATCACTCCACTGCAGTTTAAATCAAACTAGACCAGTCGAAACCATATTCGACCCCGTGTGTTTCTATTATTTAATAGAAACCATATAAAGTCAATTATTTCTTCCTGTACTTCCTGACCAGGAAGAAAGCGATGATGACGACCGCAAGGATCAGGATCACCGGCAGGAAAGACGGATCATGAACGATCGGGAACGGTTCCGGTGCGACATCCGCAAAGACCGTGTTCATAAAGCAATTCAGGATCGCTACAGACAGGATCATCTCCATAATATTCTTTGACATAGTATACCTCCCACAATGGATATCATGTTCAGGACCAGAGATAGCAGAAAGCAGTTTCTTCCGGAAAATATCTTTCTGTAATACAGATATTCCGTCAGGATGACCAACGGTTCCAGAAGCAGATAAATGATAAGGGTACTTTTCTCTACACCTATATGATACATCAGGAGGAAAGAAAAGTAGACAAGGAGCGGATTGGTGACCGCATTGATAAACAGGATATACAGCTGTTCCCTGATCGACCGATAGCCTATGATACAGGCGGCGATACCTTCAAGGAAGATCGTCAGAAACAACGGCTTCAGATACAGGACGAGCTCATCCATTTCCGTTTCTCTTTTCCGACCGGCTGACTGACGCATACAGGATGACGAGCGAGATCAGGGAAGAGATCGTTCCAAACGGGAACGGATCCATTCCTTTCATCAGACTGTAGTAGACCGGAAGATAGCCTAAGAAGAGTCCGAACGTCAGGATCCCGAAGGCGAAGCCAGGCATATCTCTCATGTTTCGGACCAGAAGATACAGAGTCAGAGGCATCGTCATATTGAACAGGAACAGTGCCGCCAGTCCCGCAGGCATCACGTTCCCAAACAGATAGGCGACCGCAGACAGCGACAGTGTGACGATCACCGTCTTCTTCATTCCGAAACGGGCGGACAGGAATCCTCCTGCCGTCTTTCCGCACGCCAAAGCGATAACGCTCAAGATCACGATCGCATTGGATGTCTTCCAGGTAAAGGAGATCGCCATCCCCGTCAGAGAACGAAGGATCACGACGGCGAAACACGCCAGGATCAGGAACAGAAGATCGCTGTCGTCTGGATCAAAGACCTTTCCGTTCTGTGTCAGAGATCTTTCTTTCTTGTTTCGATAAAGGAAGACTGCGATCAGGATCATACTCGCGGAGACGAGGATACGGATCCATTCAAAGAATGCGGTACCGTGATACAGAGTCCCAAGGATCAGTCCGATCGCTCCCGGAGCTACGAAGGTCCCCAGTCCCCTTCCGTCAAATCCGCAGTCATCGTCATCATGGATGGTCAGGACGCCGCCTCCCACATGGAAGAAGGCATTCCCGATGCCCAGGATGATATGAGAGACATAGGATCCCAATACAGTCAGAAGGATCCCGATGCCTGTAAAGACGATCCCGGGAAGAAGCGCTTTATCCTTCCTTTGCGACCAGATGTCGATCAGGATGCCTAACGGCAGCTGCAACGCAAAGGCACAAAAGTTATACAGAAGGAAAGTTTCATAACGGTCTGAGAAATGATGATAGAGAGAAAAGGCACAAAGAAAATCGATGCCCATATGGCACAGGGAAAGAAGCCCGATCCTTTGAATTGCCTGTCTCTTTTTCATATATCTATTATCTCATAACTGTGATCCGACTATCTTCCCTTTATTCTGTGCTCTTGCTGTCAAAGGAAAGAGTATCCAGGATCGTCAGAACTTCCTCCCACATCTCTTCACTCCAGGAGGAACAGTCCGTGTGCTGAACGACGACCCGATGATCACCAAACCGGAAGACGATGAAATCCCAGTGCTTATGGTCATCAAACGTACCGACGGTCACCGTCTGCCCCGCAAGTACGATCTTTTCTTCCTTAAGTTCAGTCCCACAGACAGCGAAATCATCTTCACAGAACAGTTCGATCTGCCCGGATCCCACGTCCTTCGGTCTTAAGACCAGACCGGAACTGCCATACTCCATTTTCCTGTTTTCAGCTGTCGCTTCTTCCGCGATCCAACCGTTCGGAATGCTTACCATGATCTGACCGTTCAGACCGATCGTGGAGGCGTTGTCCCAACCTGCCGGTTCATATTCGTGATCCGAGGTGATGACATCTTCATTTGTTATAAGCGGCATCTTCAGCTGTGAAGCTGTCTTTCCGTATTCCTTGTCCACTTCAACGATGATGTGCCACTCTGCCATGTCATCCGTCATCACTTCCGGAAGATATCTCACGATCTCAGGACAGATCTCGTATCTGAATTCACTTTCGTTAATAAAAGTAACATTCAGTCCTGTCACTTCGTGACGGATCGATCCGCTTCCTTCTTCCAAGAGGATGAAGATCAGATCGTTCTTTTCAAAGAAAGAGTCATCATATTCCTTTATCGCATCCGTAAACCCGAGCGATCCGCCTGTCCTGCTTTCAAGATCGTACCTATCCTTATTGGATATGTAATAATCTTCCAGTTCTTTTACGGAACCGATCCAGAAGATCTTCGGAAATTCTTCTCCGTCATGGTATCCGTCCGTTCTAATATATTGAACATGAAAACCGACTGTCGGATCTTCCTCGACCTTCTTCGTTTCCTTCATGCAGGAAGCCAGAAACAGGATCAGGATCACGGATATCGTACGTCTCAACAGTTTATTCATCGTCAGGCCCCTCCGATCATCTACTCACCTTTTCATATTCTCAGGTCACACGGTAAGCCGATAAGAAAAACCGGTCTCCCGGTTTATTCTCTTGTCAGGGTGATCTTCCATTCCGGTCCGACGCCGATGCCGTAGACCTTGGAGAAAGATCCCTGATTGATCGCGACTGCCATGTGGTAGGCAGAATTCATATAGATGAGCGGTTCGTTGATCGCCACGTCCGCAAAGGATTTTCCGTAGTTGACCATATTGGAGTAGACCAGGACATCGTTGTGATAGATCTTGACTCTGATGTCATCTCCGAATTCAAATCCGTATTCCTTGAAATCCTCATACGGGATGGAAGTCCATAAGGAACCGAAACGTACGTCGAGGATATCGATCTGTCCCTTGACGCCGTTCTCGATCTTCTGACAACCGAACAGTTTCAGCTTTACGATCTCATCGAGATCCATCTTCGGTCCGACTTCTTCGAAAGAGATCGTATTGGATGCGAGCCTTGCGCCGGTATACGCATAGACATCTCTGCCATGGAAGGTATAGGACAGTTCGGAGTTCTTCAGACGGTTCGTTTTTTCTTCGATCTGTCTGACTTCCTTGATGCCAAGAAACTTGTCGATATGGGTCAGCGTACCGTTGTCCGGAGTGACGACGAGGTAGTTGTTTTCCGTAAGGGCTACGACCGATTTCCGTTCGGATCCGACACCCGGATCGACGACAGAGACGAACGTCGTTCCTTCCGGCCAATAATTGATCGCCTGATACAGACGGTAGGAGGCATCGAAGATATTGTATTGCGGGATATTATGCGTCAGATGACGGATGTTCAGACTTTGATCGACACAGTAGGCAACGCCTTCCATGGCACTGATCGCGCCGTCATCCAGACCGAAATCTGTTTGAAATACCAGGAGTTTGTTCATAGATCCTTTTCCCTTCTAAAGATCACTTTGTATTCCGGACCGAAGTCGAGACCGTAATCTGCACAAAGATTTCCGACGACTTCCGCAATACTCATTTTATTCAATTCATTATTATAGACCATTACGCTGTGATCTTCCGCTTTTCCGAAAGAATCGTAATAAGGGATCTCCCGATCGAAGATAAGTTCATCATAACGATAGACCGAGGTATGGACCTTGTCACCGCTGCGAAAACCGAAGTTCAGGAAATCCTGAAGAGGGATATTCGTCCAGGCGTTACCGAAATTCGGATCCTTGATCTCGATCATCCCTTCGATCCGATCTTCATATACGGAAGCTTCATGGATCTCATGACGAACGATCTGAGATACATCGTAGGCAGGTCCGACTTCTTCATAGGAGATGATCCCCGAAGCCAGTCTGGCAGCACAGTAACCGAACAGATCTCTGCCGTGGAAGACGGAGACAAAACCGTTATCTTCCCGATGGAGACGATTGACCGTTTCATCGATCTGTCGGACTTCTTCGATCCCAAAGTACCTATCCGCATGAGTCAGGGAACCGTTATCAGGTGTTACGATATAGTATCCGTTCTTCGTCCTGGCGACACAGGCCTTTCTCGATGTTCCGACACCCGGGTCGACGACGGAAACGAAGATCGTTCCTTTCGGCCAGAAATCGACATACTGATACAGGCGGTAGGATGCCGACCAGGTATCATATTGCGGGATCTCATGGGTCGCCGTGATGATCTCGATGTCCGGATCGACAGACTTTACGACGCCGTACATTGCGGCGACAGCGCCTTCCTTATAAGTGAAATCCGTCTGGAATACCAACAGTTTTTTCATTCATACCTCCAACAGTAACAGTTTTTCGATCGTACGATAGTAGATCTCAAACATCCTGACGCAGTTGTCCAGCGTCAGGAACTCACCTTTCTGATGTGCCACGCTCGGTTCATCGATCTTTCCCGGTCCGTAGCTGACACAGTGTTTGAATACTTTTGAATAGGAGACTCCGCCGGATACGACCGGGCGGGACATATCTTCCGTGATCTCCCGATATGTTTCCAGCATCGTCTTCACATAGATGTCGTTCTCATCACATAGCGTCGGATCATCGTTGTATGGCAATGTAACTTCCGGATCAAGCTGATCGCTCAGTCTCTTCGTAAGTTCGTCCGCTGTAACACCGCTTGGATAGCGGCAGTCGACCTGTCCGTAGATCTTGCCGTCCCCGATCGAAAGGATGCCGAGATTCACGGTCAGACTCAGATACGGATCTTCACTTACGTAACTGTCGAAGCCTCTTCCATAGTGATCCCGGAAGGCCTCATACAGTTCCTTCCAGAGAGGTTCTTCATAAACGGAAGACAGGATGCCTAGGAGGTCGACCGTAGCACTGTGACCCTGATAAGGCCTTGACGCATGACAGGCGACTCCTTTGACTTCAATATATATTTTTCCGTCTTTCTTCTGTACCGCGGCATCGATCCCGTGATCTTCTATGTATCGACGGACTGTTTCGATCTTTGTGTCATCATTGACAATACAGGATGCAATCGGAGATACGATGTTGCACTGAGTACCGGCATTCAAAGATTCGACCACACCGGAATACGTTCCCTTCAGTTCCCACATGATGGCTCCTTTTTCGCCGATTCCCAAAGGGAAATAGCCGTCAGGAGTGAATGCAAAGTTCGGATATCCGGCTTTCTGCACGTAGTATTTCAGGTCGTTCATGGTGCGCTCTTCATCGCCTCCCAGGACGAGTCTGATCCTCTTGTGACAGTCGGGATACTTCTCCTTCAGTATCTTCATCGAGAGATAGCATAGATACATCGGGACTTTCATGTCACTGGTGCCTCGGCCGATCAGTTTACCGTCTTCGATACGGATATTGAAGTCTTCTGCTTCTGCTGCGACCACATCCAGATGACATGGGATATCGATACGTTCTTCTCCCTGTCCGAATTCGACCGTGATCGCGTGGCCGTCGTACTCTTCTACGCGAAAACCGTCCTCAACAGCTTTCTGTTTCATATACGCAAAAGCCTTATGGACATTTTTTCCATAAGGCATAGTCTCGGATGAAGTGTTTTCGTCAAAGACAGACGGGATCTGAAGCAATCCGACGATATCCTCAAGGGTTTCGTCGAATTCCCTGCGGAAATCTATTTGATCCATGGCGCCCAGACCTCAAACGGCGGTTTGTATACGATCTTTAAGACCCAAAGACCGATCAGCAGCAACAGGAAGATCCAAACCAGCGGCCTCAGGATCTTGTCGCCTTTGACATCGTCGTGTTCGCAGTAATATGTCCTGTCCTTCTTTTTTCCGTAACCGCGCAGATCCATACCGTTGGCGATATTGCCGATACGGTCGAAGGACGTGATGATCAGCGGAACCAGGATCAGTACATACTGTTTCATTCTGGTAAGCAGACCGGCTTTTCTGGAATCGAGTTCCATGCCTCTCGTCTGCATCGAGATCTGAATGTTGTTGAAATCACGATGGATATCCGGGATATAACGGAAGGCCAGTGAAACGATCGTGCAGATCTTGTACGGAACTTTGATGGAATGCAGTCCGGCGGCCAGTTCGCTCGGCGTGATGCTCTGAATGAAAGTCAGAGAGATCAGGAAGGACGCCATGAATTTCACCAGTCTGACCAGGAAGTACCAGAGGGTCTCTGCAGTGACGACAAAGAAATCCGTAAAGCGGAACAGGACCGTTGAAGCTCCGACCATGGTCAGACCGTAATCCGGTCTGACGATCCAGGTCAGGAAGAAGTTGAACAGGTTCATCAGCAGTACGAAGACGATGATCGCCACGTTCCTTTTGACATCCGGTTTGATCGATATCAGCATTACGATCGAAAGGACGAAGAACGGTGCGATGACCCTGAGGTCCCACGTTGCCGTAAGGATAAAGATCATCAGAATGAACAGTCTGACTTTCGTCTTGCCTGTCAGTCTGTCGATGAAGGTCTTGCCCGGAGTGAGGGTAATAAACAGTTTGTTGTTCATTGCTTTCTCTCCTCCTTCTCCTTTTCGATGAAATAATGGATATACTGCTCAGGATCGATGCCCGCCTTCTGAGCCAGAGTCACCAACGATGTCTTCTTCAAGCTCGCCTTTTTGATGATCTCATCGTTCGAAAGGATCTTGTATACAACATCATCACCGATCATCTCACCGTCATGGAAGACGATGGCACGGTCCGTATATTCGATCGCCAGATGCATATCATGTGTGACAAAAAGGATGGTGATATTGTATTTTTCATTGAGTTCTTCAATGAAGTTCATGATCTCGGTATAACGCAGATAATCCTGTCCGGCCGTCGGCTCATCCAGGATGATGACTTCCGGCTGTAAAGCCAGGATCGATGCGATCGTGACACGCTTTCTCTGACCGTAGCTGAGTGCGGATACCGGCCAGTTCCTCATATTGTAGAGACCGGTCATCTTCAGAGTGCTTTCCACTCTCGAAGCGATATCCTGTTCAGAGAAATGATTGAGTTTCAATGCGAGTTCGATCTCATCGCGGATCATATCCTTTACCAGCATCTGGTTCGGATTCTGCATGACATAGCCGATATGCGTTCCCAGCTCCTTGATGGAATACTTGAGATAGTTCTCTCCGTGGAAGATGACTTCGCCTTCCTTCGGACGGATGATGCCGCATAACAGTTTTGCCAGAGTAGACTTGCCGGCACCGTTACTTCCGACGACAGAGATCTTCTCTCCTTTATAGAGATCGAAAGAGATGTTTTTGAGTGCCGGGAAACCGTCAGAATAGTTGAAAGAGACATTCTTTACTTCGAGGATCTTTTCATCGCTTCTGTGTACCGGTTTCAGTTCGACTTTCCTGAAATCGGAAACGATCTGATCCTTGAACCGTTCGATCTTCAGATCATCGATGGAATCGAGTTCATCGGTCTCGTTGAATTCGACACCCGCATTCTTCAGTGCGGAGATGTACAGAGGTTCTCTGATCCCGTTTGCCTTTAACGTATCCGATCTTAAAAGCTCATTCGGAGTCGTATCGCGAATGATCCTTCCTTCATTGATCAGGATGATCCTGTCAACATGACGGTAAAGGACATCTTCCAGACGGTGTTCGATGATGATCACGGTCTTTTCCTGTTCACGGTAGACCTTGTCGATCAGATCGACAGCATTCATACCCATCGCCGGATCCAAAGCTGCCAGAGGCTCATCAAAAAGCAGGATCTCGACATCATTGTGCAGGATCCCCGCTAAAGCTACCTTCTGTTTCTGACCTCCGGAGATATTGTAAGGAACAGAAAGAAGATGGTTCTCCATCCCTACAACAGTCGCTGTTTGATCTACCTTTTCCAGCATAATATCCCGCGGAACCATATCATTCTCTAAGGAAAAGGCGATATCTTCACCTACAGACAGTCCGACGAACTGCGCATCCGCATCCTGCTGGACCGTTCCTACATGTTCGGAGATCTTGAAGATAGATTCCTCTTTTGTCTCCATCCCGAAGACCTTACATGACCCCTTGATCTCACCATTGAAAGAAAAAGGCACTAACCCATTGATACAGTTTCCAAGGGTAGTTTTTCCGCTACCGCTAGGGCCGAGGATCAGTACCTTTTCACCTTTGTGAATCGTTAAATTGATGTCATGTAATGTGAATTCCTGCTGCTGTCTGTAACGAAAGCTGAAGTCTTTGAATTCAATTACGGCAGACATTATTATTCTTTTGTCAGATTCGAACCGCGGGCGTTTCTCTTAGCCAGTAAGTATAAGACAGGGATACCGACGATGATCAGAACGGATGCATCGGAAACGATAGCTGCCCATGCCTGGATCCAGGTGATCGTAAGTTCGCTGGAGTACCAGAGATAAGTCAGGAGCGGCGTAACGACACCGAAACCTAATGCACAACCGACAACGCACAGAACGGCATAGATCACAGCGTGCTTCGGAGTGAAGATACCTTCTTCGATGTTTGCGCCGAACACACCGACCAGACCGGCAAAGAATCCGGCAACGAAGCTTCCGACTGCCCAGTCGAACCAGAAGCCCCAACCACCGATCAGGTCGCCGATGACATTGCCGAGACCGCAGACCAGCGCTGCAGGCAGAGGCCCGAACAATGCGCCGACGATCGGCGGAATGATATAAGCTGTCGTAAGAGATGTATTGGTAGCGACCTTGATTCCGACAAAGTCGATCAATACAGCGAACAGAGCGGCACCAACGGCAACACCGACGATCGTTTTGGTGTTCCAGGT
>CADCRE010000047.1 GCA_902803785.1 uncultured Erysipelotrichaceae bacterium | reverse complement strand
GGCATCAGATAGTCCAGGTCGACGGACATCGTCACGCCCAGGCCCTTACATTCTTCGCAGGCGCCCAGCGGCGAGCTGAAGGAGAAGAGTCGCGGTTCCAATGTGGGAACGGTGAATCCGCACTTCGGACAGGCCTGATGGGAGGAAAACAGATCCCTCTGATCGCCGTGCTTGACGATACAGGTGCCCTCTGCCAGCCTCAATGCGATCTCCAGGGAATCGTTCAGACGGGTCTCGATCCCTTCCTTCTTGACGATACGGTCGATCACCACTTCGATACTGTGGCGCTTGTTTTTATCGAGTTCCGGAACTTCTTCGATGTCATACATCTGTCCGTCGACATACAGACGGATATAGCCGTCTTTCTTGAGTTTATCGAAATAATCCTTGAAAGTTCCCTTCTTGTTGGTGACGACATTGGCCAGGATCTCCATCCGTTCCCCGTCTTTGAAGGCCATGATCCTGCGGACCATGCCGGATACGGTCATGGCTTCGATCGGCTCATTGTGATTTGGACAGTAGGCGATGCCACAGCGGGCATAGAGCAGACGCAGGTAGTCGTAGATCTCCGTGATGGTCGCTACCGTGGAACGGGGGTTGTTGGAAGTGGTCTTCTGATCGATCGCGATCGCCGGAGAGAGCCCTTCGATCAGGTCGACGTCCGGTTTCTCCACACCGCCTAAAAACTGTGTGGCATAGCTCGACAGCGATTCCACATAGCGTCTCTGTCCTTCCGCATAGATCGTATGGAATGCCAGGGAGGTCTTTCCTGATCCGGAAAGTCCCGTCATGACGATCAGCTTGTTTCTGGGAAGATCCAGATCGATATTCTTCAGGTTATTTACCCGGGCACCCCGGATGATGATCTTATCGTTCATTTTCTAATCTTACGGATCCTTTCTTTTATCCTTTCCAGGACAAAGTTCAGTCTTGCGGCATTCCGACCGGTAAAGCCCTTGATCTTCGACAGCGAATAGCTGCGAAGAGAAGACATCGGCCCCATGGTCCTTTCCATTCTATCACTGATCAGACGTTTTCTCGTCTCTTCGACTTTATCTACGACATTGTAGAAACGGCTGCCGATCCCCTTGGATTCATCGGTGATGTTTCCGACCAGGGTATCCATATGTTCGTTGATGAAACTGTCCATCGCTTCGACCCGTTCGCTGAAACTTGACAGGGTCGTGACCGTGAGCGTCAGATCGGCGGTAAAGATGACCGTGCAGATCAGCGCCAGGATATCCGCCAGGGTATCATTGAGACTGTCCAGGATCGGGATCAGGAAAGGATTCAGGACGTAGATGATCAGCAGACCTGCCAGTCCGAAACCCAAAGATGCGGGCAGACAGATACGTCCGTTGAGATTGAGCGGTGATTTGGAGTAGTCCCACCAGTAGGCGTGGAAGAGCTTCTCCAGGGCATAGTGTACGGTATATTCCAGGATCGCGGAAGCGACCATACTGATCAGGAACACCTGAAGCATGTCCGTCTCTTTCAGAAGATACTGAAACAGGATCGTCCCGAACAGAGCTCCCGCACCGTAGATCGGGATGACCGGTCCGAACAGAAAACCGCGGTTGTCCCACTTTCCGGTCCATATCACCATGGCGATACATTCGTAGAGATATCCCACAAAGCTCAGGATGATGAAGTAAAGGATGTAACGGCTGATCATCGCAAGATCGTCTCCTTCAGGGCGCACCATTTATCGCAAAGGCAGACCAGAAGCGCTTCTTTGCGTTTCGGAAGGTCTCTTAAGGTCAAAGGCCACATATGGCAGCGGATCACGTCCTGGACTGCCGGATCGACCGAG
The DNA here is from genome assembly GCA_902803785.1 of uncultured Erysipelotrichaceae bacterium. GTDB lineage: Bacteria > Bacillota_I > Bacilli_A > Erysipelotrichales > Erysipelotrichaceae > Colivicinus. The sequence continues at coordinate 10,146 of CADCRE010000047.1, read as the reverse complement.
AAGTAATGCACCGCATTCTTTCTGGCTGTTTCCGGATGGGTGAATCCGTGCATCTCAAAAAGACCGGTATAATCCTGCGGGTCATGCCAGTCATAGAGGTAGAAGTCGTGAAGCATAGCGCCAACCAGAAGCGTATTCTCGTTCGCCTTCAGGTTCCATCTGCGATTCAGCAGATAGGCCGTCCTGGCGACGTTGAGGCTGTGGGAGAAGACGTTGATCTTCCCATGGGCACAGTACTTCTTCATCTCCTGGACTCTGGGATGATCCAAATAGTCCTTCAGGATACGGTCGAACTCTTTTCTTTCCTGTTCGCTCATTTTCACCTTTTTATTATACAATGCTATAATATCTTTATGCTTGAAAACATCGTAAGGCTGGACTATCAGGACAAACAGATCTGGCTGGTGAAGACGGCACACGTCTCCAAGAATTCCATTGCGGATGTGGATGAATGCGTGAAGGAAGTCGAACCGGATACCATCTGCATCGAACTGGATGAACAGCGCTATCAGAAGATACAGGATCCGGAGAACTGGCGCAATACCGATCTCGCCAAGGTCATCAAGGAGAAACAGGTCGGTTTCCTGCTGGTCAATCTCATCCTGGCGTCCTTTCAGAAACGGATGGCCAAGTCGATGGATACCAGTTCCGGCGGAGAGATGCTGGAAGGGATCCGCATTGCAAAGGAAAACGGTCTGAACCTCGTACTGGCTGACCGTTCGGTCAAGACGACCTTCGGCAGGATCTGGGCCAAACTGTCCGGAAAAGAAAAGATAAAGCTCCTCAGCGGGATCATCGAATCGGTCTTCGATGACGAAGAGATCACCGAAGAAGATCTGGCCAAGCTGAAGGAAGCAGACGCTCTGGAAGCTGCACTCATGGATATCGGAAAGCAGTTTCCGACCGTCAAGAAAGTACTGGTCGATGAACGGGACCAGTATCTCGCACAGAAGATCAAGACCGCCCCGGGCAAGAAAATCGTCGCCATCATCGGAGCTGCCCATGCGGGCGGGATACAGAGGAACCTCGATACCGATGTGAATATCGAAGAGCTCGATCATATCGAAAAAAAGAAGGGATTATCTTCGCTTCTCAAATATCTCATCCCGATCGCACTGATCGCCATGATCCTGTATACGATCTTCCATAACAGAGAAACAGGACTGGCTCAGATCCGTTCCTGGACCCTGTGGCACGGCGGGCTCTCCGCACTGGGCGTACTGTGTGCATTGGGACATCCTCTGTCCATCCTGACGGCCTTCGTGACTGCGCCGATCACCTCTTTGAATCCCCTTCTGGCCTCCGGCTGGTTTGCGGGGCTGGTCGAAGCGGCTGTCCGGAAACCGAAGGTAAAGGATTTCGAAGATCTGGCGGAAGATACCGGCTCTCTGAAAGGTTTCTGGAAGAACCGGGTCACAAGGACCCTGCTGGTCGTCATCTTCGCAAACCTCTTCTCGACGGTCGGTACCGTAGTATCGGGCATCGATATCGTCAGAAAATTCATCGAAAGTCTGTAAGATCCTGCATCCGCAGGATCTTTTTTAACTGATCTTCAGTGTTTTATACAGGTAATCGCGGAACTTCTTTCCGTCGAGTTCCGTACATAAGGATACGTTTGGTTTATCACAGGAAGAGTCGAAATACACTTCACCGTAATGTTCGTTATTCCCGGTCTCGACACTGCAGAAGACTCTTTCACAGTCTCTGATACATTCCGGGTACAGTGCGGCCGCGATCGCTGCAGGATCGGCCATATCCAGGCATTCCCGATGGAAACGATCCAGATTCATATCGATCAGACAGCGGTTGGCATCGATCAAAAACTTTCCCAGTCTTCCGCTTTCTCTGATCTTTCGAATATCTTCCTCTTCCAGCATCGCTTCTCCCAGACAGGAGCTCCAGCCGATCAGAAGGATCTCGCACATACACTCCTTCAATACATAATCAAAAGCTTCCGCGTCCTGCCAGACGTTGAATTCCGCATATTCCGTGACATTGCCTTCCGCCGTGCCCGGTGTTGCCATACAGGTGATCCTTCTCACTTTTTTCATCGTCTCAGGCGAACGTTCGATCGCAGCGGCGATATTGGTCAAAGGACCCAGGGTGATGATATCGACGGTCTTCTCTTCTTCATTCTCTATGGCTTTCAGGATCTCTTCGACCGCATCCCCTTCTTTCGCCTTCAAAGAGAGATCGATCAGTCCGAGATCGCCCATCCCGTCTTTTCCGTGCGTATCGTCTGCGCCGACCCAGTCGCGCTTCCACATCTCTTCCCTTCCCAGGTAGACATCCGGATAATAGCTGTCTGTCATCCGCATCGTCGTCAGGAGATTGGCTACGGCCTGTTTTGCGGGGACGTTTCCGGCGACCACGGAAAAAAGCAGGATCTCGTATCGTTCATCATTGAGGGCCATCGCGATCGCGACGGCATCATCGGAACCGCAGTCGGTGTCGATGATCAGTTTTCTTCTTTCCATCAACTCCATTATAGGGAATGAAGAAAGTTTTTAGTATATAATGAAGGAAAGAAAACAGATAAAGATAATATACGGAACGGAGGATAACTATGGGCTTATTCGATAAGAAATACTGTGATATCTGCGGAAAAGAGATCAAATTCCTCGGAAACCGCAAACTGGATGACGGCAATATGTGCAAGGACTGTGCCGCCAAGCTTTCACCGTGGTTCTCCGGAAGGAGACATACCAGTGTCGCGGCCATCAAGGAACAGCTGCAGTATCGGGAAAACAACCAGGCAAAACTGGCTCAGTTCAATCCGAAGAAGATCATCGGTTCCTACTACAAGGTCTATGTCGATGAAGATAAGAAACTGTTTGCGGTATCCAATCTCAGCAACTGGCGCAACGCCAATCCGGATCTGATCAGCCTGTCCGATATCAGCGGGATGAAGATCGAGATCAAGGAAGACAGCGATGAGATCACATACAAGGATGCGGAAGGAAAACAGGTCAGCTACGATCCGCCGAGATACGAATATGAATATGACTTCAATGTCCACATCGATGTGAACCACAAGTACTTCGATGACATGGATTTCCGTCTCAACAGCACCAAGCCGGACAGCAGAGATTCCGAACAGTATAAGGAACTGGTCAGAACCTCCGATGAACTGATGATGGCTTTAGTCGGAAGACACTTCGTCGATGACAGTGCTCCGACGCAGACCTGTAATACAGGAACTGTCGCGGCAGAAGGAGAATGGTTCTGTCCGAACTGCGGATCGAAGAATAACGGTTCCTTCTGTACGAAGTGCGGAACGAAGCGTCCGGAGACCTTCACGCCGTTCTTCTGTTCGAAATGCGGAGAGAAGATCACCGATCCGGGGACGCTGTTCTGTCCGAAGTGCGGAAACAAGGTCCAATAAAAGGAAAACCCATCTGAGATGGGTTTTTTAGTCTTCAAACTGCCGGCACTGTTCCAGAAGCGAGATGATCGGAAGGTGCTGAGGACAGACGCCTTCGCACTGTCCGCACTGGATACAGTCGGAAGCTTTTCCTTTTCCGTTGGTGACGATCACGTATTCCCTCTTCGTACGGAATTCCGGGCTGCCTTTCTTGCGGTTCTCTACGGTGAAGATCTCCGGGATCGGGATATTCATCGGACATCCCTTCGTACAATAGTGACATGCGGTACAAGGGATGGATTTATCCGCATCGATGGCTGCCTGAGCCTGTTTAATGGCTTCTTCTTCGTGTTCGTTCAGCGGAGTGAAGTCTTTTACGAAGCTGAGGTTGTCTTTCATCTGTTCCAGAGAGCTCATGCCGCTGAGGACGGCCAGAAGGTTGTCTTTCTCCAGCACGAAACGAAGAGCCCAGGACGCATAGGACATCCCGTTGTTTTCTCTGTCGAAGATCTCTTTCACGGCCTGGATCGGATCGGCCAGGATGCCTCCCTTGACCGGTTCCATGACGACGACCGGCTTGCCATGAGCTTTACAGATCTCCATATTCCTTCTCGACTGTACTCCCGGATTCTCCCAGTCCGCATAGTTGACCTGAAGCTGGACGAATTCGACATCCGGGTGCTTGTTCAGAAGTTCTTCCAGCAGTTCCGGATCGGCGTGGAAGGAGAAACCGTAGTGACGGATCAGTCCTTCCTCTTTCAGCTGTTTCACATAGTCCCAGAGTCCCAGTTCATCATAATATTTATAGTTCGTGCGCTGGATCGCATGCAGCAGGTAGTAATCGAAGTAACCTGCACCGCTTCTTTCCAGCGAGACTTTGATCTCGTTTTTCGTCGTTTCTTCGTCGTTCCAGGCATCGGAAGCCATCAGCTTGCTGGCGAGGGTGTAGGAATTCCTGTCATAGCGTTCTACCAGAGCTTTCCGGATCGCTTCTTCCGAACCGGGATAAGCGAATGCGGTATCGAAATAGGTCCCTCCCGCTTCCATGAACAGATCGACCATCTGCTTGGTCTGTTCTACATCGATCGAACCGTCTTCCAGTTTTGGCAGACGCATCAGACCGAAACCGAGTTTCAGCTTATTTTGAATCGTTTCTGTCATTTTTGTTCTCTCCTGTTACATCAATGATAATGGATTTCATCTCCTTCAGCAAGCGATTTTTCGATCGGTCAAAAAAAGAAAATGAATGCGGTATTTTGCCTCTGCTTTTAGTGCATTCCAGGATCAGATACGATATAATTTTATTAGCGGTATGACAGTGAAAGAAAACAAAGATAAGACTGTGCTCCATGTATCCCTTTTTGGTGATTTTTCGATGTCCTATGACGGAAAACTCATCACCGGAAAAGCTAAAAGCACAGAGAACCAGTTCAACTATCTGATGCAGCTGATCCTGCATTTCGCAAACGAAGGCGTCTCCAAGAACCTTCTGGTATCGACCCTGTTTGCGGGCAGAGATCTGAACAATCCGAATCACGCTGTTCACAGCGTCATGTATAATGCGAAAAAGAGACTTCAGAGCTTCGGACTTCCGGATGTGAACTACTTCGTTCAGAAGGAAGGAAGATACTACTGGACTCCCGAGATCCCGGTAGAGGAAGATGTCCGGGTCTTTGAGAGACTCCTGGAAGAAGCGAAACAGGAAGAAGACCGTACCAGGAAGATGGAACTGCTTCGTCAGGCCATCTATCTCTATACCGGGGACTTCTTGGAGAATCAGCTGTCCGTCGTCTGGGTGGCAAAGGAAAACTGGCAATACCGCAAACTGTTTACGGAGGCGGTCGAAGACCTGTCTGTCATCCTGGAAGAAGAGAAGATGATCAGTGAACTGGAACGGCTCGGAAAGTATGCCAGCAAGGTACAGCCGTTCTCCAACTGGGAGACGCTGACGATGAAGGCCTACGTCTCCGGCGGCGAGATCGACAAGGCCTACCGTCTGTTTGAAGATACTTCGGAACAGTACCTCTTCTCGCAGGGCATCAAGCCTTCCGAAAAGATGTACGAACAGATCAGCCGCATGGGTCAGCACTTCGAACACTCGGCCGGAACTTTGCAGGAGATCCAGGAACACCTGGAGGAAGATGAGTTCCATTCCGGCGGATACAACTGCAGCTATCCGGTCTTCCTGGGCATCTATCGCGCCATCAACCGTATCACCGAACGTAGCGGACAGATGGTCTACCTGATGCTTTGTACGATCGTGGATACCAAGGGCAATGTCTTAGTCAAAGGCGCAAAACTCGAAGAACTGTCCATCCGTCTGGAGGAAGCGATCCGCACGACCATCCGTCGAAGCGATGTCATGAACCGCTACGGCAAGGGACAGTATCTGGTTCTGCTGATGAATACGACGATGGAGAACTGTCAGATCATTCAGAAGAGGATCGATGAGAAGTTCATGGTGAACCGGCAGAGGATCTCCGTGAAATACTACGTGAATGCGATCTGGAAAGGATGATCATGGCGACTCAGAAATACTTAGGGATCCCGAATGCGGTCGTCCTGTGCATCGATGCATATGAGGACGATCTGCGCGGATATCAATACAATCTGTACCATACGAAAGCCGATCCGTTCCACAGTGAACTGGAGATGCTTCTGAAGATGGAAAAACTCTACGACGATCTGAATTTCCCGTTTCCGGGAAACAATGAACGCTATTTCAATAAAAAAGGAACGGTGCTTATGAAAGAGAAACTCGAAAAAGTCATGAAAGACGACGGCCTGCTGGAGATGCACGGAGATCTGGGGACCTTTATCGTGAGGGTCCAGCATCGGCAGAACAGCAGCTGGCAGGGACGCATCACCTGGGTCGAGGAAGATAAAACGGTCTATTTCCGTTCCGTCTGGGAAATGATGAAGCTCATCGAAGAAGCCCTGGGTGAGAATAAAGAGACGGAAGATCCTTCCTGGAAAGAATGAAACGATACCGCATAGATTTTACTTTGGAGGTGCGATATGCTGAAAAGCCATGAGAAGTTCCATTCCGCGAATGGAAAAAGACAGATCCTGGTCGTGGATGATGAGTTCATCAACCGCGAACTGCTGGGAAATGTTTTAAAGAACGACTATGAGGTGCTTTACGCTGAAAACGGCGAAGAAGCCCTGAAGATCATAAATAATAATCAGGATACCCTTTCTTTGATCCTGATGGATCTGATGATGCCGGGTATCAGCGGCATGGAACTTTTAAAACAGCTGAAAGAAGACGAAGCACTGAAACTGATCCCGGTCATCGTTCTGACTTCCGATCAGAAAGCGGAAGTGGAGAGCCTTTCGGCCGGAGCCAGCGACTTCATTCCGAAACCGTATCCGCAATCCGATGTCATCCTGGCGAGAGTCCGCCGTTCCATCGAGCTTTCAGAAGACCGTCAGATCATCAATTCCACGGAACGTGATCCTCTGACCGGTCTATACAACAGAGAATACTTCTACCGCTATGCGGAACAGTTCGACCAGTTCCATAAAGACATGGAGATGGACGCGATCATCATCGACGTCAACCATTTCCATATGATCAACGAACGTTTCGGAACTGAATACGGCGATGGCGTATTGCGTCGGATCGGGGAACGAGTCAGAGAGATGGTGGCCGATACCGGAGGGATCGTCTGTCGAAGAGAAGCGGATACCTTCATGGTGTACTGTCCGCACGGAAAGAACTACCAGTCGATCCTGGAGAACGCCTCCATCGGTCTGGCGGAAGATGACAATGTGACCAGTCGGGTCCGCCTGCGTATGGGCGTCTATGCGGATGTCGACAAGGAGATGAATATCGAACGGCGTTTCGACCGTGCCCAGATGGCTTCGGATACGGTACGAAACAGCTTTACCCAGAACATCGGGATCTACGACAGTTCCCTTCATGACAAGGAACTGTATGCGGAACAGCTGATCGACGATTTCGACAACGCGATCCAGGAAGGCCAGTTCCAGGTCTACTATCAGCCGAAATTCGATATCCGTCCGGAAACGCCGATCCTGGCCAGTGCAGAGGCACTGGTACGCTGGATCCATCCGAAACTGGGTATGATCTCACCGGGCGTCTTCATCCCATTATTCGAAGAGAATGGCCTGATACAGATGCTGGACACGTTCGTCTGGTGGCAGGTCGGCAAACAGATCAAAACATGGAAAGAGACCTATGGGATCTCCATACCGGTCTCTGTCAACGTCTCACGTATCGACATGTACGATCCGAGATTCATCGATACTCTGGAACAGATCATATCGGAATGTCAGTTAAAAGAAGAAGAGCTCCTTCTGGAGATCACCGAATCGGCCTACACCAAGGATTCCGAACAGATCATCGAGATCGCAGCCGATCTCAGAAAGAGAGGCTTCCGCATCGAGATGGACGATTTCGGAACGGGATATTCCTCCCTGAATATGATCTCTGCCCTACCGATCGATGCCCTGAAACTGGATATGCAGTTCATCCGCAGCGCCTTCTCTCAGAAGAAGGATACGCGCATGCTGGAAGTCATCATCGATATCGCGGATTATCTGTCCGTTCCGGTCATCGCCGAAGGTGTTGAAACCAAGGAACAGGTCGAAACACTGAGATCTATGGGCTGTGATCTCGTCCAGGGATACTATTTCTCCAAACCGATCCCGGCGAAAGAATACGAAAGGTTCATCCAGCAAAGGATCGAACAGGAAAAGAACAGCGGAGCCGATTCGGATCATTATGACGGTTCCTTCCAGAAGATCAGAGATACCCTTTCGGGTGAATATGAAGCGGTCTATTATGTCGATATCGAGAATGACCGTTTCTATCAGTTGAATACGACGGATGAAGACGTCCTGATCGAACGCAGCGGAAACGGTTTCTTTGAGAAATGCGAAGCGCAGATCGTCAGTTCTGTCATGGAAGAAGACCAGGAAGAGGTCCATACAGCGCTCATAAAAGACAATCTGATCGAGACATTGAAAGAAAACGGCAGTCTTCTTCTCCGCTATCGCAAGATGGTCGATCTGAATCCGCATCTGTTTGAACTGAAAGTCACTTATACACAGACGGCCGATGACCATCATATCGTCCTCGGGGTCCGTGATACGGAAAAGGATCTGAAGAAAGGCGAAGACGAAGAGATCGCCATCACCGATGTCATCCGTTCCCTCACCAGAGACTTCTTAAGCGTCTATGTCGTGAATATGAAGACGGACCAGTTTACCGAATACAGTTCCAATGAGAACTACATCGGTCTGGGCATCCCTCAGTACGGTGAAGATTTCTTCACCCAGACCGCAAAGAATGCGGAAACGGCGATCCATCCCGAAGATCTCTCTCTAGTCCTGGAAAACGTCACGAAGAAAAACCTTCTCGAGACGATTCGGAGGGAGAAGGTGTTCCTATTGAACTATCGGCTCTTACTCAATCAGGAACCGAAGTATGTACAGCTGAAGGCTGTCTTCCTGAAGGAGAACGATGAACACTATGTCGTGATCGGTGTCAGTGAAAATGACGCGCAGATGAAACAGCAGAGAGATCAGGCGGAAGCGCTGCGTATGGCGACACAGGATGCTTTGACCGGCGTCAAGAGCAAGTACGCCTACGTGGAAGCGGAGAAGAAGGTCAACAGCGAGATCGCAAACGGAGAAAGCGAAGAATTCGCGGTCGCGATCTGCGATCTGAACGATCTCAAGCACATCAACGATACCCTGGGACATAAAGCCGGAGATGAATACATCAAGAACGGCTGTCGCATCATCTGCAACATCTTCAAGCACTCCCCTGTCTATCGCTTCGGCGGAGATGAATTCGTCGCGATCCTGAAAGGAAACGACTATCATGACCGGTCCGAGATCCTGCAAAGGATGCGACAGAACAGCCGGAACTGTCTGGAAAGCGGAGGTATCGTCATCGCCTGCGGCATGTCCGATTACCTTCCGGGGAAAGACAAAGACATGTCTGCGGTCTTCGAACGGGCCGATCGGGACATGTATGTCGACAAGAACACATTGAAACGCGAAGATAAATAAAGGCTGACCGGAAGAAGATGCTTCCAAGCGAATGTCTCCTTCCGGTTTTTTAAAACATATCAGGAGGTAAGCCCTATGGATCCCAAGAAAATCGAAGAAAGAATACAGCTCGGACGTTCCTTTATCACGAAATTCAATAACGAGGAAGGAACGGAAGACTATTTTACCGATCAGGAACTGAAAAAGCCTCAGCCGCCTTTAGTCAAGGAAGCTATGACGGACAATATTCTTGATCTGCCTGCGGATTTCTCTTCCCTGGATATCAGCAACGATTTCCTTCATATCATCAACAGCCGCAAGTCCAATCGCGTCTATACACAGGAAATGATGTCTCTGCTGCAGCTGTCCTATCTTTTATGGTGTACTCAGGGGATCAAATCGATCCGGGGGAAAGCCTATGCGACCCTGCGTACGGTCCCGTGCGGAGGAGCCAGACATGAGTTTGAGTGTTACATGGCGATACAGAACGTCACCAGTCTGGAAGACGGCCTGTACCACTATCTGCCGCTGAAACATCAGATCGAGTTTCTGGGAAAAAGAGAGAATCTGAAAGACTTTATCTCCCGGTCTCTCGAAGGACAGATCTGGGCTTCCAAGGCCAATGTGGTCTTCTACTACAGCTGTGTCTTTTACCGGGCAGAGTGGCGCTACGGGATCTGGGCTCACGCTCCGATCCTGATGGACAGCGGTCATGTCACGGAGAACCTCTATCTCGCCGCGACCTCCATCGGTCTGGG
>CADCRE010000046.1 GCA_902803785.1 uncultured Erysipelotrichaceae bacterium | reverse complement strand
TTCATCGTACTTCGGCGAGAACGCTCCGGTCTTAGGATCGATCGTGGACAGGCAGCGTTTGAATACGATGCCGTTCACATGGCCCTTTTCATCGACCAGGACTTCCTTCGGACCCCAGCCGGCGTTGATCCTGACATCCTCTTCTTCCGCTTCGGCGATCTCCTGTTTGGAAGCAGGCATCGTCTCTCTGGATTCCAGACAGAACATGGATACGGAATCAGGACGGAAACGGTGTGCCGTTCTTGCGCAGTCGATCGCGACATTACCGCCACCGACGACGACCACATCACCTTCGTATTTCTGGTTCGGATCGCTCAGTGCTTCCTTCAGGAAGTTGACGGCGATATCCGTACCTTCGGCAGTCTCATTCGGAACGCCCGGGAGTCTTCCGCCCTGGCAGCCGATCGCGATATAGAACGCCTGGTATCCCTGATCCTTCAATTGCTGGATCGTGATATCCTTGCCGACTTTCACACCGCAGCGGATCTCAACACCCAGCTGACGGATGATGTCGATCTCGGCATCGATGACGTCTTTCTGCAGCTTATAGGAAGGGATACCATAAGTCATCATTCCGCCCGGCTTCTCATTCTTTTCGAAGACTGTCGGATGATAGCCTCTCTCGGCCAGATAGTAGGCACAGCTGAGTCCTGCCGGACCTGCGCCGATGATCGCGATCTTCTGTTTCCATTCACCGGTCAGATTGTTGACGATCTTCTTCGGCACATACCGCGTCTCCGCATGCAGATCGCGTTCAGCCAGGAACTTCTTGACTTCGTCGATGGAGACCGGCTGATCGACCTTTCCTCTGGTACATGCCTGTTCACACAGCTTGTTGCAGACACGGCCGCAGATCGCCGGGAACGGATTCTCTCTCTTGATCAGAGCCAGAGCTTCATCATATCTGCCTTCCTTGGCCATCTGCAGGTAACCCTGGACCGGAACGTGAGCCGGGCAGGCTGCCTTACATGGGGAAGTACCCGTCTTGTGTGTATTGACTCTGGCGGTATCGCGGTAGTTCTCATCCCACGCATACTTGCCCCAGCGGATCGCATCCGGTAACGGCTGTTTCGGATATTCGATCGCCTTGCCGTTCTTGTCGCAGAGCTTCTGACCGAGCTTGATCGCTCCGGCCGGACAGACTTCGACACAGCGGTTGCAGGCGACACACTTCTCGTTGTCGACTTCCGCCGTATAGGCACTCTTGGACATGTTGCGGGTATTGTAGAGCTGAGAAGTCCTCAGCGCATTACAGATCTGTACGTTACAGTTACAGATATCGAAGATATGGTCTTCACCGTCGATGTTCGTCGTCTGATGAACGTAACCGTTCTCTTCTGCGCGCTTCAGGATCTCCAGAGCTTCTTCGGTCGTGATGTAATGTGCTCTTCCCGTTTCCACGGTATAGTCCGCCATATCACCGACCTGGATGCACCAGTCGTTCGGATCATCTGTACAGCCATCGCCCAGTTTTGCTCTGGAATAACGGCAGGAACAGATACCTGCAGAGAGGTGTCCCTCATATTTCTTCAGCCAGTAGGAGATCTTTTCGATATCCAGGGCTTCATTGTGCATGCTGACTTCCTTTTCGACCGGAATGACATGCATACCGATACCGTCACCGCCCGGCCTGACCATGGAGGTGATGTGTTCCAGAGGCAGGAAAGTCATCCGTTCAAAGAACGAAGCGACTGCCGGATTCTTGTCGATCCTGTCGACCGATGAATTGAACAGTTCGGCACTTCCCGGAACGAAATAGGAAAGACGGTATCTCTTCTCATTGACATCTTTTTCCTGAGTCGGACCGTTGTCGTCGTAGTGATCGCCGTAGTCGTATTCCAGGATACCGTGCACTCCGCACAGATCGATGATCTCTGCCAGCTTCTCTCTGCTGAACTGATTCTTGTTCAGTTCGTATATCTGATCAAAGGTATACCATTTCCTCAGTTTCAGTGTCAGCAGCACATCGACTTCATCCTCTGTCAGGATCTCTCTCAATCCCCAATACTCCGGCGATTCGGCATTGACACCGAGGATCATCGACTTGGCATTGTCAGTGATCTTTCTGGCCAGCTTGGCATACTTTTTCTTGAAATCCTTCTCACCTTCATATTGAGAAATGGTCTCTTTTTTGTCCCGATAGATCTCAGGCATGCTATATTCCTCCCTTAGTGCTTTCTTCTTCTGAACTTTCCGTTTCAGCTTCTATCTCTTTAATGATACATTCATTTCCCCGGACAAGCCAGGTCTCCTGACTTCCGCAGTGCGGACAGATCCGTCCGTGAGCGACGGTCTCATAGTCCTTTCCGCATCCGTCGCAATGAGTGACGGCCGGAATGGTCTCTATCCGCAGTTCCGCTTCCTCTAGGATCGGATGCTTCTTCCGGAAGTAGTTCCAGGCATCGACGAACAGATCGCTGACGATCCCCGAAACTTCTCCGACCGACAGTGTTACGGAACCTATCCTGCTGATATGATTCTCTTCCGCAAACTCATCGAGAGTCTTGGTCAGATGGATGACGATCCCCATTTCATGCATAGAGGGCTTCACCTATCCTTCCGTTTTGGGAAATGATCGGTTCGATCTTCTCCATCCGTTCAGAAGAATCTTTCGACCAGGTCCTTGGATGCGGCACAGCTGTCTTCCATGTCGCCGAAGGAGATGATCTCTCCTGCGTACCAGGTATTCTTGTTGCCCTGCAGAGCGTCCAGTTTGTCATACCAGCCGTCAGCGTAATCCTGAGCGGAGACGTGAGGACAGTAATAGACTTCCTGAGCGTACAGCTTCTCTTTGATCGGGAAGCCGACCTTCTTCATATCTTCATCCATCGTCTTCATGACCGTGTCATAATCGACATCAGGCGTACCGGTATGGTTGGCCAGAGCGTAGACAGTTGCCGGACAGTCTCTGTCCAGGTTCTGCCATCTGTTGTAGTAGACCATCGCATGTCCCAGTCTTTCCGGGACCATGTTGTCGACCAGGTAACCGGAGATGTTAGGGCTCTTGCCCGGCTCAAAGGTCGCGATGTAGTCGCAGTATCTTTCGTGGATGATCCTGCTGAACAGTTTTGTCTCATCCTCGGTCGCATCGGCGTAGTTCTTGAACAGGTCGAGCGGAGTAGTAACGATCAGTCTGTCGAATTCTTCCGTCTTTTCGACTCCGTCCTTGTTTCTGGTCGTGACCAGGACCTTGCCTTCCGGTCTCTCGACCTTGACGACTTCGGTCTCCAGCACTGCCGGATGTTTCAGTTTGCGGTTGACGCTCTCATAGATCTCCTGCGTACCCTCCTGCCATGTCCAGAGTCGCAGATTCACGAATTCCAGAGCAGTGGTAACGTCCAGATATTTCATGACCAGAGCGGCCGGGATCTCATCGAAGAAGCCGTAACCGAAGGAAGTGAACGGAGCGATCCAGATCCTCTGGACTTCTTCCACACCGTTCAGTTTACAGAACTCGCTGAACGGAAGAGCCAGATCCTTCAGATTCGGATTGGTTCCCTTGATGTAGTTCGGGAAAGAATTCTCCTTGGTGGCTCCGCAGTATCCTTCGACACCCTTGGAGATACCGTAGTATTCACCCTTTGCGACACCCAGATGTCCGTAGCAGTCGTATCCGACGTATTTTGTCTGCATCAGTTCGTTCAGTTTCTTCATCTGTCTCTTCAGTTTGAGCAGACCGAACAGTTTCTTGAAGGAGAAATCCTTCTTCGGATCGCTCCAGTAACTGATCGTACCGTCCAGATTGCGGAACTCTCTTCTCATATTCGGCTCGCCCGGCTTGAAGTCAGGTCCCTTATGATAGTAACCGCCGAACTCTTCCATTTCGCTGACCGCATGGTAAGTGATAGCACCCATGATAGCACCGGTCTCGAAGCTTCTCTCTTCCTCGACGCCGTTGTGGCTGACCTTGATCTTAGGGCTCCAGCACTTGCCGCCGACCTTGTTCAGCTTTTCATAGATCGTGTAATTGGTGTATCCCTTTTTCTCGAGATACATTGCACTGGAAAGTCCGGAAGGGCCTCCACCGATGATACAGATACGATCATTCAATTTTGACATACAGTTATTCCCTTTCTTAAACATGGATATGATTCTGTTTGTGGTCTCGTTTTCAAAAGACCACATATATATAAAAAGTATATCATATTATGTGAAATATTTAACTTACCAAATGTTAACGGTTTCATCTTTCCATGGCTTCAGAATGACCGTACATAAAAAAGACCTTCTTTCGAAGGTCTTTCATTGAATTATACTAATTCGATCGTCGCTAACGGAGCAGCATCACCGCGTCTGATACCTGTCTTTGTGACTCTGGTATAGCCGCCGTTTCTGTCTTTATACTTCGGTGCAACTTCTTCAAACAGCACCTGAAGAGCTGTCTTGCCATCCTTGGTCGTGACATTTCTCAGATATGCCGCTGCATTTCTTCTTGCAGCAAGGTCGTCTTTCTTCGCAACGGTGATGAGATGATCGACA
>CADCRE010000045.1 GCA_902803785.1 uncultured Erysipelotrichaceae bacterium | reverse complement strand
GAGAAGGTTTTTGAACGGGATCGGATACGGTCTTGACGGTGAGACATGCAAGGCAGGCGATATCCAGAAGATGCATTCGGATAAACCAGTCAATTACACCAACATCGCCATTAAGCTGTTGCTGGGGGGATATCAGCTGAAGAAGGCTACCGTTACGGTAGACGGAGAAACAAATAAATACGAGAACGTCTGGCTGGCTTCCACGATGAAGGGAAGATTCTACGGCGGCGGTCTGATGGTGGCACCGGATCAGGACCGTTTCAATGAGGATGGCTCTGTTTCAGTAGTTGCCTTATACAAGAAGTCGCGTCTGATCACTTTGATGCGTTTCCCTTCATTGAATAAGGGGGAACACGTACTGAAAAAAGACTGGGTGACCGTCAAGACCGGACATAAAGTTGAGGTTTCCTTTGATCAGCCTTGTGCACTGCAGATCGACGGTGATGTGATCGACGGAGTGACATCGTATATCGTAGAAACGGGAGTCTGAGATGGAACAGTATGATGTTGTCGTGATAGGTGCCGGGAACGGCGGCTTAGCTGCAGCATGCAAGATCCTGAGTGAAAACAGAAGCTGTCTGGTCTGTGAAAAACACAATATCCCGGGAGGATTCGCGACGAGCTTTGTCAGAGGAAGATTCGAGTTCGAGGCTTCCCTGCATGAGTTCAACGGGATCGGAACATCGGAAGAACCGGGAAGCAGCCGGATCCTGTTTGAGGAGCTGGGTGTTGCGGACAAGATCGAATGGATCCACCTGAAGGATGCCTATCATCTGATCAGTGAGAAAGAGGGCTACGATTTCGTCATGCCGTTTGGGGAAGAAGCCTTTATCAAAGCGAATAAAAAACTTCATCCGGAAGGAGATAAATACGCAAGGGACTTCCTGGCTCTGGCGAAACAGATCCGGGAAGCGATGGAATATCTGAGCGCATCGAAGGGGAGACCGGATCCGCAGGTGATGATGGAAAAGTATCCGGACTATCTTGCCTGCAGTTCCTACAGTGTGAATGAAGCGTTCGAGGCTCTGGGATATCCGAAGATCATCGTAGATAATCTGAATACCTACTGGTGCTACCTCGGGGCAGACGGAAACAGTCTAAGTTTCCTGCACTATGCGAATATGATCTATTCCTATTTCGTGAAGGGGGCCGTGATCCCGAAGTACCGTTCTCATGAATTGTCTCTGGCGTTCGAACAGCGGATCCATGAACTGGGCGGAGATATCTGGTTCAACAGTGAAGTCACGAAGATTCTGACCGATGATGAAGGAAAAGTCTGCGGGATCCAGCTGAAAGACGGAAGAAAGATAAAGACGAGACATGTCATTGCGGATATCTCTCCGCACGTAGTCTACGGAAAGCTTCTGGATAAGGTCCCGGCCAAGGCGAGAAAACTGACGAATTTCCGTAAACTGGGAGGAAGAGGATTTACGGTCTATCTGGGTCTGAACAGATCGGCGGAAGAACTGGGACTTCATGACCACAACTATTTCATCTATGATACCTGTGACAATGTGGCTCAGTATGAATCGATGAAGAAGATCGGGAATACCGCCGCACAGGCGACCGTCTGTCTGAACAACGCCGATCCGGACTGTTCCCCGGAAGGTACCTGCATCATGTATATGACGACGCTGTTTATGGATGATATCTGGAGCGAAGTCAAAGAAGAAGACTATTTCAAAACGAAGAATCTTGTCGCGGAAAAGATGATCGAACGATTCGAGAAAGCGACAGGAACGAAGATAAAGGAAGCGATCGAAGAGATTGCGATCGCAACACCTGTGACCTATGCCAGATACTGCGGACAGCCTCAGGGAACGGTATACGGGTATGAGTCACAGTATTATGACGGATTGATGAACCGCATCCAGATGGTCGAAGAAGACCGCTGCGTCGAAGGACTGAGGATCGGCGGAGGATACGGGGAAAGACTGTTGGGTTATCCGAGCAGTTACAAGTCCGGAGCCAATGAAGCCAAGAGGACACTGGCTGATCTTGGCAAGGAGGTGGCGTGATGCCTTTCTCAAGAAGTAAAGATCCGATGGATGATATCAAAAGAGGAATGGGGATGGTCGGAAAACGGCGGGAACTGATCGAAGCTTCTTCCGATCAGCCGATCGTTTATGATTCGGGAGTGAACCGGATGGCGAGAAGCCTTCATCCGGGCATCATGAAAGCATGTGTATCGGAAAAAGAAGCGATCGGATCTGACTGTATGAAGATCACCCTGATCTCCAAAAGGGAGGATGGGAGGTTCCCATATTTCAGAGCCGGCCAGTATGTGACGCTTGCGGATGAGATCGGCACATCGTATCTGAGCAGACCTTATTCGATCGTCTCTTCGCCGAAGCAGGCATTGGAAGGAAAACTGGAAGTCATCGTTCAGAGAAAAGGGATCTTCTCCAAGCATCTGATCGAGGATGTATCGGTGGGAGAGGAACTGGACGTCCTGGAACCTCACGGAGACTTCGTCTATGACGATCTGCGGGATGGGAAGAAGATCCTCTGTATCGCAGGAGGAAGCGGCGTCACGCCGTTTATTTCGATGATGAAAGCGATCAAAGAGGGCAGTGAAGATTTCAATATGGTACTTCTTTACGGCGTCAGAACGAAGAAGCAGCTTCTGTTCGATCCGAAGGATTATGAAGATGAGAAGATCAGGATCGAAGTGATCCTTTCGGATGAAGAACGGGAAGGTTACCGTCACGGACTGATCGATGAAGATCTGTTGAAGGAATATCTCGATTGCGATACCGTGTTCCTGTGCGGTCCGGATGCGATGTATGCGTATGTGGAAGGAAAACTGAAGGAACTGGATGCGGGTCATATCAAGATCAGAAGAGAGAGGAAT
>CADCRE010000044.1 GCA_902803785.1 uncultured Erysipelotrichaceae bacterium | reverse complement strand
GGCGCTGACTACAGGATTCGAACCTGTGGTACCTTTCAGTACGCCACCTTTCCAAGATGGTAGGATAAACCGCTCTCTCAAGTCAGCATATCGACAATATTATTTTACGTGAAATGTGATTTTTTTCAACTCCTATTCTTCAACTTGCTGATCTTACTGATGATAGAATGGACTCATAAAGGAAGAAATAAACATGAAAAAGATCCCGATCCTGATCGATACCGACCCCGGAGTCGATGACTTCTTCTGTCTGGCCATCGGCTGTGCCTTTCAAGACCTCTTCGACCTGAAAGCCGTCACCACCATCGGCGGAAACAACTCCACAGACGTCACGACCCGCAATGCCCTGGATATCCTGAAACTGTTTCACAGGGAAGACGTTACCGTCTCTTCCGGAGCGGACCGTTTCCTTATGAACGAGTTTGGTGAACCGGTCGCAAAGTTCCACGGCATCAACGGACTGGGCAATGTGGATATCCCTCATACGGAGAAAGAAAAAGATCCCCGAAAGGCCTGGGACAGGATCCATGACGAAGCGATCGCATGTGAGGGAGAACTGGTCGTCGTCACCGTCGGTCCCGAGACCAATCTCGCACTGGCGTTACAGAAATATCCCGATCTGAAACATCTGATCAAAAAGATCACGGTCATGGGAGGTTCCCTGACGACGGGTAACGTCAGCGAATATGCGGAAGCCAATCTCTGGCACGATGCGGAAGCCGCAAAGATCGTCTTTGACAGCGGGATCCCCATCGACATGATCGGACTCAACGTCACCAGAAAGGCACCGCTGAAACGTTCGATCTTCGACGGTCTCACAGACATCCGTGAAGATGTGAAAGACGTCATGGAGAGACTGATCGATTTCCGCAACGAAGAGGCTATGCATGATGCGATCGCGATCGCAACCCTGGTCGATGACGACATCATGACCTGGAGGACGACGCACACTTCCGTCATCGACGGCGAAGATGTCCGCAGAGGCATGAGCCTTACCGATGATACGAAAGAGCCGAATTCCAGAGTTGCGGAAGAGATCGACATCGAACGTTACTACGATGTGATGAGAAGAATGATCTCACAATATACAGAAAAGCCTGTCAGATGACAGGCTTTCTTTCATATCGCAAATATACTTCGGAACTGTCCAGGTCTTTCCACAGGAAGGACCCGTTTTCATATGTCATATAGCTGTGTTTCGTTCCATTCTTCGGGATGGAGACGGAACCCGGATTGAGGTAGGTGAATCCTTCGCATTTCTCGATCGCAGGGACATGGGTATGTCCGCATAAGAGGATCCCTTTCATACCGGGAAGAGGTCTCTTCTGATTGTGGATGTGTCCATGTGTGATATAGACCGGGATATCATCCGGATAAAGGAAACCGTAGTCCGCCAGGATCGGAAACTCCAGGACCATCTGATCGACTTCACAGTCGCAGTTCCCCCGGACGCACAGGATCATATCTTTGATCCCGTTGAGCTGTTCGATCACCTTCCTTGGATCATAGCCTTCCGGCAGGTCGTTCCGCGGTCCGTGGTACAGCAAATCTCCCAGCAGGATCAGTTTTTCCGGTCTCTCCTCTTTCATCCGTTCCAGCATCTTCTCACAGTACAGCGCACTGCCGTGGATATCGGAAGCGATCATCAGTTTCATAGGTCTTCCTCCTTGTCTCTCTCATTATAGCCGACATTGAGATGAAGGTGGAAACGTGCGACAATGGTTGTACATGGATATCAAAACGTTTGCGACATATGCGGTGTGGTTCCTGATCTACAGTTTCATCGGCTGGATCTATGAATCCACATTGAGGAGTTTCTTGCACAGAAGGTGGTACAACAGCGGTTTTTTGAACGGACCCTACATCCCGATCTACGGATTCGGAGCGATCCTGGATATCTTCTTTCTGAAAGATCTTAGCGATCCCTTGCAGATCTTCCTGTACAGTGGGATCATCGACTGTCTTCTGGAATATCTCACTTCCTGGGGCATGGAGAAGCTCTTCCATGCGCGCTGGTGGGATTACAGCAACAAGTTCCTGAACATCAACGGCAGGATCTGTCTTCTGGGTTTCGTGGCCTTCGGCAGCTTCGCGACCGTGATCGTCCTTTTCTTCCATCCGTGGCTGCAGGCCCATACGACCGATCTGATGGATACCGCTCAGATCGTATCCCTTTCTTCCTTCGGCGCGATCGTCCTGTCTGCGGATACCTGGATCACCGTTTCCGGCATGAAGGGATTTCAGGAGAAAGTGGAGGAACTTACACTCGCTCTGGAGAATGCGAAGAGCCGTGTCTCCGAACAGATCAGCGACAGGATCGATTCCCTGCCGGGCATGGACAGGGTCAGAGAGATCAAACTGTCTTTACAGGAAAAGCGTCTGTTGCGGGCCTTCCCGAGCCTTCGTTTCCGGAATATGAAGTATACGGCAGAACAGATCATTCAGATGATCCGGGACAATTACCGGTCCCCGTTCTGATACAATATTCATATAAAAAGATAAAGGAGTACTGTCATGATCAATGTGTTTCCTGAGGTCAAGAAGAATTTTGCGTTCGGAATGATGAGACTGCCGAAGAAGGACGACGAGATCGATTACGATCAGGTCTCTGCGATGGTGGATTACTTCATTGGGAACGGCTTCAACTATTTCGATACTGCCCACGGTTATCACAACGGACTGAGCGAGGTCGCTGTCGGAAAGTGTCTGACTTCACGTCATGACCGCAGCGAATATGTCCTCACAAACAAGCTGACCGATGTCTACTTCGAGAAGGAAGAAGATATCCGTCCGTTCTTTGCGGAACAGCTGAAGACGTGCGGTGTCGATTACTTCGATTTCTATCTGATGCATGCGCAGAACGCCAGGAATTTCCAGAAGTTCAAAAGATGCCGGGCCTACGAGACAGCTTTCGCCCTGAAGGAAGAGGGAAAGATCCGTCATGTCGGTCTGTCTTTCCATGATTCACCCGAAGTCCTAGACGAAATCCTGACTACCTATCCGCAGGTCGAGATGGTCCAGCTGCAACTGAACTATGTCGACTGGAACAATCCGGAAGTGGAAAGCAGAAGATGTTATGAAGTCTGCGTGAAACACGGCAAGCCGGTCAGCGTCATGGAACCGGTCAAGGGCGGAACTCTGGTGAATCTGCCGGAAGAAGCCGACCGGATCCTGAGAGATCTGAATGGAGGTTCCAACGCTTCCTATGCGATCCGTTTTGCGGCGAGCCATGAAAATGTCCGTGTCGTCCTCTCCGGAATGAGCGCCTTCGAACAGATGAAGGAAAACGTCGAAACGATGAAGGATTTCGTTCCTCTCAACGATGCAGAGAATGAAGCCATCGCCAGAGTCACCGATATCATCGTCTCCAAGGATCTGATCCCGTGTACCGCATGTCACTACTGTACCGAAGGCTGTCCGATGCAGATCAGGATCCCGGAGATTTTCGAATGTCTCAACGGATACAGTTCCTACGGAGGTTGGAATTATAACGCCCGCTACAATAGAGAACTCACAGGAGACGGCCACGGAAAAGCTTCCGAGTGCCTGCAGTGCGGTCAGTGTGAAGGCATCTGTCCGCAGGGATTGCCGATCATCTCCCTCTTGCAGAAAGCGGCAGAAACATTTGAAAACTAAAGGGATGTGAAAACACATCCTTTTCTTCTGCATAAGAAAAACAGGCTTAAGCCTGTTCCTCGACGCCTGTTTCTGTCTCTTCTTTCC
This sequence comes from uncultured Erysipelotrichaceae bacterium, assembly GCA_902803785.1. Lineage (GTDB taxonomy): Bacteria > Bacillota_I > Bacilli_A > Erysipelotrichales > Erysipelotrichaceae > Colivicinus. The sequence continues at coordinate 4,276 of CADCRE010000044.1, read as the reverse complement.
TGCTGTCTTCCAGAGTCAGACGGATACGTTCCGCTTCTGCCTTTGCCTGTTCGGCTTCCGCCTTGGCTTCTTCCGCTTCCTTCTTCAGCTGACGGGCGATCTCATCGTTCTCCTTCTGCTGCTGCTTCAGAAGAGCCTTACGTTCTCTTTCATTTCTTCTGACGATGCTTCCGAACTTCATGGAGATCAGTAAGAAGATCAGACCGACTACGACAGCCAATGCCGCCCAGGCCATCCTCTGCAGGACAGAGATCGAACCTTTTACGATCGAGTTGGAAAGTAATACCACGAATAACTGTTTATTCCGGAAATATTGCCACATCAATACAACAGCGCCTCCCAGTACAGAGAATCCTCCGAGAAACGCAAATAACTGTTTTAAAAATTTCATCACGTTCTTTTACCTCTCCAATATTGTATCACAATCGTTTTATTCCATTTCATCCTCTTCAAAGAGATAGCGGTACATGGATTCCGGACGGTCCAGGAAGGCTTTCGTGATCCGATAGCTCTCGGTCTCCCGATAGTCCGTTTTATGCATCCCCTCTTCATTCAGCAGGAAGAGATCCGCTCCGGGATAGGACATCAGGATCGGAGAATGCGTCACGATGAGGAACTGGGAATCCTTCTCCAGGTCGTGGATCCTTACCAGCAGCTGCATCAGACGGTTTGGTGACAGAGCCGCTTCCGGTTCATCCAGGATATAGAGCCCGTGACCGCGGAAACGCTGTTTCACCAGAGTCAGGAAACTCTCCCCGTGAGACTGACCGTGCAGCGATACTCCGCCGTAGCTCTTGTTGACACCGAGCTCGTCGATCGAAGTAGCCACATTGTAGAAGCTTTCCGCCCGCAAGAAGAATCCGTCTTTCGGATGTGCACTGCGGATGATCGTCAGCTGCCGATAAAGATCGGAATGGGAATCGTTGGTAGAGAAGTTGAAGTTCTTCGATCCGCCTTCCGGGTTGAATCCGCAGGCGACCGCGATCGCTTCGATCAATGTCGATTTTCCCGTCCCGTTCTCACCGATGAAAAAAGTCACCTTTCTCTTTAATTCCAGATCCTCTCTTTCCAGCTGAGCGATGGCCGGGATCTGAGTCAGGTAGCTGTCTTCCGGAAGCTGACCCTCCAGATGTACTCTGTCAACATAGAGACTGTTCATCGTCTCCATCATACCATTAGATCGTTCTCTCGCATTTAAAAAGCCATCTCAGTGACGGCTTTCCTCTCATTCGTTTTCTTCCGGTGTCAGTTCTCCTCGGATATCTTCTTCCATGCGCTGTTTGATCGTATCCGCATCGTTACAGACATTGAAGAGATAATAGAGTTTTGCGACAGCCGCTTCCGATGTCATATCTCTTCCGGAAACGACACCGGCCTTGCGTAAGGCACTTCCCGCTTCATAGGTCGACATATCGACGGTCGCCTGCGGGCATTGCGAACAGATGACGAAGACGATACCTTTGTCTTTCGCCTTCTGCAGCATCGGGATCAGGACATCCTTGTCGCCAGGAATGTTTCCGGAACCGAAGGTCTCCACGACGACACCTCTCAGTTTATCGGTGATGATCGATTCGAACAGATCGAAACGGAAACCCGGGAAGACCCGGATGACACCGATCTCCACATCTTCGAAACTCTGAAGACGGAAATCTTTCTTTTCTTTTTTCAGAAAAGCAGATTCATTGTATTGAATGGAGATACCTGCGGTCGCCAGGATCGGATAGTTGGGGCTTTCGAAGGCTCTCATTCCGAAGGCGGAATACTTCGTCGCCCGGTTGCCTCGCATCAGAAGTCCGCCGAAATAGATACAGACTTCTCTGACCTTTCCTTCTCCCGCAATGATCAACGAGGTGATCAGATTGTCTCTGCCGTCACTTCGTGTCTCACACAAAGGGATCTGCGATCCGGTCAGGATGACCGGCTTGTCCAGTCCTTCCAGCATGAACGACAGTGCAGAAGCCGAATAGGCCATCGTATCCGTTCCGTGCAGGATGACGAAACCGTCATAGTCTTCATAGCGGTCGGCGATCATCTTTCCCATCATATTCCACTCCCTGACTGCCATCCGGCTGGAATCCAGAAGCGGATCACATTCCACGAAATCCCATTCCGGCATCCCCGGAGCTTTCAAGGAATCCATGTGAAAGATCGCATTGCGAAAATACTCGCCGTCCGGCTGATAACCTTCCGCGGTCCTCGTCATTCCGATGGTACCGCCGGTATGTATGATCAGGACTTTGCTCATAGGGCCTCCTATCGATGATGTGGAACTTTCTTATCTATCTTTATGATACTTCAAAACAGGCGAGATATCTAATCACAGGAACTCTTCGATGCGATCCGCGATCACTTCCGCACCGTTTCCGATATCATCCTCGGCGATCTTCTTCAGACACTCCTGAAGTGTTTCTTGTTCGATAAAGTCATGTAATACATCATGGATCCTCTCCGGATCCTCACATTTCAGACCGTATCCGTTCTCCGTGACATAACGGTAATTGTGATCTTCCTGACCCTTGATATGTCCGGTAACGATGATCGCCGTTCCGCTGTATAAGGCTTCCATGATCATGTTCGGACCGGCCTTCGTCAAAAGGATGTGGCTTTGATCCAACAGTTCGTTCACATTGTGGATGAACCCGTAGATCCTGACGTTTTCCTTCAGATGTCCTTCTTCTTTCATTCTGAAAAGCATTTCATGCATCCTCTCATCCAGACCGCAGACACAGTCGACCGTCACGTCCTTTAATCTCGATATCTCTTCCAGAAAACGGAGGTTCTTCTTAAGATCCGTAGAGGCATTGACCATCAGAATACGGATCGGATGTTCGACTTCTTTTACTTCCTTGCGATGTCTGATGTCGTCTCTGACCGGGAATCCGGATACGACGACCTTCTCTTTCGCGAATCCTCTTCTCAGATAATCTTCCCTGATGACCTGCGTCGGAACGAAAGTCAGATCCGCATTCCTGTCTTCCCATACCTTGGGCGGTTCGACCAGATCGATCACTCCGACACAGAACGGGATATTCAGTTTTTCCTTTCGGATCAGATGAGAGATCGCTCTGGTAAACATACAGTGGACCGACAGGATCAGATCAGGTTCATATTCCCTGATAACCTTGATCAGATTCTTTCTCACCTCAAAATACATCGGCATATGGATGAACCATGGGAAGTACTCCGAGAACCGCTGAAGCAGATAGTAAAGGAAAGGTGCCCTTGTGGTCAGAGGGATGTAGGAGTTCTCCATCACCGTACCCATCTTTCCCATCAGAGGAAAGACATCCAGCTGAAGGACCTGATGGCCTTTGTCTTCCAGTTTCTTATGGATCGCATTCGCCGATGCCCGATGACCGGAACCTGTCTTATCGGATGTGATGATCAGGATCTTTGACATGTCTCTATTATACCGATGCCGAACAGATAAAAACATCGGATCGCTCCGATGTTTCTTTATTCCCACTCCACTGTTCCCGGAGGTTTGGATGTGATGTCGTAGACTACTCTGGATACACCCTTCACTTCATTCACGATCCGGTCACTGACATTCTCTAAAAGAAGATACGGAAGACGGCTCCACTGTGCCGTCATAAAATCATCGGTATCCACACTGCGCAAGGCCACGGTATACCCGTAAGTCCTCGCATCTCCCATCACACCGACCGCTTTCGATCCGGTCAGGACCGCAAAATACTGATCAGGCCTATGCGTGAGTTTCGCCTTTTCCACTTCTTCCGTAAAGATCGCGTCCGCTTCCTTCAGGATATCCACCTTCTCTTCGCTGACTTCCCCGAGGATCCTCACGCCGAGGCCCGGGCCCGGGAACGGCTGACGATAGACCAGTCCAGCGGGAATGCCCAGTCGGATCCCGGTCTCCCTTACTTCGTCCTTGAAGAGATCTCTCAACGGTTCCACGATCCTTTCGAATGACATGTGTTCCGGAAGCCCACCGACATTGTGATGGGACTTGATGACGGCGGAATCGCCCTTTCCGCTTTCGATCACATCCGGATAGATCGTTCCCTGCGCAAGGATATCCATCTTTCCGACTCTGTTCGATTCTTCCTCAAAGACGCGGATGAACTCTTCCCCGATGACCTTCCGTTTCTGTTCCGGTTCACTGATCCCTTTCAGTCTCTCCAGGAAACGCTCCTTCGCATCGATGCGGACCAGATTCAGTCCGAATGTATTACGGAACGTCTTCTCGACTCTGTCCGCTTCTCCCTTTCTTAGGAGGCCGTGATCCACGAAGATACAGGTCAGATCGTCTCCG
>CADCRE010000043.1 GCA_902803785.1 uncultured Erysipelotrichaceae bacterium | reverse complement strand
TCGACACCGTCTTCGATCGCCAGGCCGACATTGTAGATGTAGTCTCTGAGGTAATCGATGCGGTACTGGTCGTGGATCTCACCGTTCTCGTCCAGATCTTCATGAGCACCGAATCCGGCTTCCGTGATGACCATCGGCAGATGGTAGTGATCCCACATATATCTCAGCGCATATCTCATGCATACGCCGTCGATGTGCCAGTCCCAGTCCGTCGTTTCTACGAACGGGTTTCTGTCGAGTGCGTATTCGCCAGGCCAGTTGGTATAGACGAATTCGCCTTTTCTTCCATACTTGTTCAGACCGATCTCCTGTGTGTAGGACGGATCAGGCCACTTGCCGCAGTCGGAACGGTAGCAGTTGACGGCGATGAAGTCGATCTTCGCCTGTGCCAGCAGTTCCATATCGCCCGGCTGGATCTGCGGATCGATGTCATGCTCTTTCCAGTAGTTCTTGATGAAACCGGAGTATTCTCTGTAGGCGTAGGTATCGTTCCAGATCTTTTCAGTCAGTTCTTCCGCATTCATGGCGGCGATCTGATCTTCCGGCTTGCAGGATTTCGGATAGATCGGGACATAGCCCGGGACAGGTCCGATCTTGCCGCCTTCGACCATCTCATGGCAGGCAATGACCGCCTTGGCATGGCACATGTTCATGATGTGGTTGATCTGCCATTTCTTGACTTCCCATTCTTCGTCAGTCAGTCCCTTGGCGACGCCCAGCCACTTTCCGTAGACGATCTGCATATTCTGTTCGTTGATGGATAACCAGTATTTGACACGGTCACCGAAGTTCTCGAAGAGGACTCTGCAGTAGTAATCGAATTCATCGATGATGGCTCTGTCATGCCATCCGCCGTACTTCTCATCGACCCAGCAAGGCATATCGTAATGATAGATCGTTACGATCGGTTCGATCCCGGCAGCCTTGAGTTCGTTGATCAGATTGTTGTAGAACTCGATGCCTTTCGGATTGACCTTGCGGTCAGCGGCCGGAATGATCCTTGACCAGGAGATACCGAAACGGTAACTGGTGAATCCGCATTCCTTCATCAGGGCCACATCTTCTTTGTAGCGATGATAATGGTCAGAGGCGATCGAGTTGTCCGCAAACGGCTTCTTCGTCTGGGTGTTCAGGTCGATGATCGCCTGAGTCCTTCCGTCTTCCAGCGTTGCGCCTTCGACCTGCCATGCGGCAGAGGATGCACCCCACAGGAAACCTTCCGGAAAAACAGGATTGTGTTTATGTTTCATGACTGTCTCCTTTTTATAGTTTTATTATATGTAAACGATTACATGGCACCCGTTTCAGTTTTTGCGACCTAGCAAACGGTTTGGTATCAATTTTTGATACCGAAAACAGTTCTATGATAATATTGAAATATGAAAGATGACTCTCAAAGCAGTCAGTATTCCATCATCCGTTTCAATCTTCTGACTTCGCTTTTAGCGATCCTGAACACCAACGAAGAGAGTGATACGGATTTTGTCATTGCCAAGTACATCCTGGATCATCTCAATACGATGGCTGATACCAGTATCTACAAGGTCGCGGAAGACTGCTTCGTTTCCCGCAGCAGCGTACAGAGATTCATCACGAATACCGGATATGACAGTTTCACGCAGATGAAACAGAGCATCGCGGAAGTGGTCGCCCATGAAGGCGCCCTTCTGGACTATACCGATCATACGGATTACACCGACTATCTTCTCGACAGTATCCGTTCCATGTCCGAAGACATCGCTGAAGCTTCCTCGGGTACATCCTTCCGTAAACTGGTAGATCTGTTTATGGAAGCGGACAACGTCGTGATCCTGACGGCAGAAGATTCCGCCCATGCCTGCCGACTCTTCCAGCAGCAATTATTGGCGACCGGAAAGCTGATCCGTATCGTCACCAGCGCGGCCAAAGACCTGTCTCTTCTGAAGTCCATGAAAAAGAACGACCTGCTGATGGTCTGTTCGATCACAGGCAATTTCGCATTGGCAGCCAACGAACAGCTGCCGATGGTAGAAGCGAAGAAATGTCTGATCACCATGAACCGGACGACCGTCTTTGAGGACCACTATTCCCTGATCTATTATTTAAGTGAAAAGATCCGCCCTTCTTCCCGCAACATCAGTATGTTCAAGAACGTCTACACCTCGTACGGTCTGACGTTCCTGTTCGATCTCTTCTATCACGAATGTTATATGAGATACCGGTTCCGCAACGGATAGATCACGAAAGTGATCTTTTTTTATGAAAAGAAAAAGGACAGCTATTGCTGTCCTTCCATGTATTTTTCGATCTCATCCGGATCCTTGATGATCTCCTCCGAGAGCACTTCCGCTCCGGTCCCGGTGATCAATAAATCGTCTTCGATACGGATGCCGATACCTTCATCAGCGATATAGAGTCCCGGTTCATCCGTGATGACCATACCTGCCTCCAGTACGGCGCCCAGTCCGCCGTCCACATCGTGAGTATCGAGACCTAGGTGATGGGAAACGGAATGGAAATAGTATTCGGATACGTCCTTGTTCAGTCCGTGCAAAGGAAGTTCCGTACGATAATAGTCGATGACCATCTGGTTCAGATCGCGGACTTTCACGCCGACTCTGGCGTTGTCGATCACGATCTTCTGTGCCTTCAGGACGATCTCGTAGATCTCCCTTTGTCTCTGAGTGAAACGGCCGTTGACCGGGAAGGTACGGGAGATGTCCGCACAGTAGTTGTTACAGGTCGCACCGAGGTCGCAAAGGAACAGTTCTCCGTCTTTCATGACCTGATCGTTGTCGGAATAGTGCAGGATCGTCGCACGTTCTCCGGATGCCGCGATCGTCTTGAACGACGTCTGACGGCATAATGACTGCATCAATACAAAGTTGAAGACGCCTTCCATCGCCATTTCGTTGAGGCCAGGACGGGACGAACGCATCATCTGCTGGATGCCGAGATTCGTGGTATGGATGGCCTTCTTCAGACAGGAAATCTCATATTCGTCCTTGATCAGACGCAGATGCGTCATGACCGGATAGATATCTTTCAGGATCGCAGAAGGATATCTTTCTCTGAGTTTGGCGGCATAGTTCTCCGCCGCAGTCTTAGGCTGATCCGTATCGTAGTGCCAGAAGTCAAAGAAGAACTTGAAGGCATTGTCTTTCCGGCTGCGGTTGTATATGGATGCGACCGTGCTGTCGAGCTCCGAAAGATCCCGGACATCTTCGATCTCGGAGATCTCCGTAGCTTCTTCCTTCGACATGCGTCCTCCGATCCATCTGGCCAGAAGCTCATCGTAAGGCTGGATAAACAGGACTTCACGGGTGTTGCCATCCATCTCCAGAAGCATCAGGACCATATCTTCCTTCTGAAGACCGGTCAGATAGTAGAAATTGCGGTTGACAGAGAATTCATAGGCTTCATCTTCCGAACGAAGCGGTGCCTTTCCGGAGAAAAACAGGGCCATCCCGTTGCCCTGAAGGGATCTCAGTACTTTCTGTCTGCGATTAGAATAGATATTCATCTTCAGCTCCTTTGTCCCGATATGAGACTTTGACGATCTCGTCGTTTTCTATACAGGCATCCACCAGAGTCTGATAGTCGAAGAGAGATTCATAGTGGATACATTTATCTTCTTTCGGTTTGGTGACCGGGTTCTTCGGATCGAAGATCGTGCAGCAGTCCTCATACGGAAGGATACTGGTCTCGAAGGTATCGATCTTCTTGGCGATATCGATGATCTCCAGCTTGTCCATCATGCACAGAGGACGCAGGATCAGTGTATCGGCGACCTTTCCGATCACGGTGATCGATTCCGGTGTCTGCGAAGCGACCTGTCCGATCGATTCTCCGTTGGTGATGACCTTGATCTTGTGATCCTTGCAGATGCGGTCGGCGATGCGATACATCATCCTTCTCATGATCGTGATGCAGTAAGGTTCATCGACATACTTGTAGATCGCCAGCTGCAGGTCCGTGAACGGGATCACATGGACGTTGATCTCTTCTTGCGAAACGGAGAGTTTCCTCGCCAGAGTCAGGACCTTTTCCAGGGCCTGTTTGGAAGTATACGGCTGAGAGGCAAAGTGGATACATTCGATCTTCAGACCTCTCTTCATGGTCAGATAACCGGCGACCGGGGAATCGATCCCTCCCGACATCATCAGCATCGCCGTGCCGTTGATCCCGGTCGGATAGCCACCGCCTCCGCGTACTTTCTCATCCATGACATAGATAAAATCCTTGTCAACGGAGATATACAGCACCAGTTCCGGAACATGGACATCGACCGTGAGTTCCGTGTTATGCAGGATATTCCCGGCCAGAGCCCGGTTGATGTCGTCCGATTTCATCGGATAGGACTTGTCATGACGCTTGGTGACGATCTTGAAGGTCTTCGCATCGTGTTTCTTCGCCAGATCCAGAGTGACTTTCTTGACATCCTCGATGTCTCTGGAGACCCGGATCGCTCCGGCGAAATAGCTGTATCCGAAGATATCTTTCAGTTCTTCCTTAATTACGGAATAGTCTTCTCCGTTCAAACGGATAAACAGACCGTCATGAAGCGTGTTGTAGGTCAGTTTCTCATGATCGGACAGTCTCTTTCGGATATTCTGCGTCAGCTGACGGGTGAATTCCTTGCGGTTCTTTCCCTTGGTGGAAAGTTCTCCGTATCTGACGATGATATGGTCATACAGGATTTCTTCCATATTTCTCAATGATCTCCTTTAACTGTTGCAGGAAGTATGTGATCTCTTCCGGCGTGTTCGTATGATCGAAGGAGACCCGGATCGCATAGTCTTCATCGATATCCAGTTCCTTCAGTGTGCGGTTCTTCTCATTCTTGCGCGATCCGCAGGTCGACTTGGATGACACCATGATCCCCTTCGCATTCAGCGCATTCAGCAGCACTTCCGAAGGGATCGGCGTCGAGATGTTCATGAGGGTCTTCAGACCGCTGTCGTAATTGACTTTTGCGATCTTTCTGATCCCGTCTGAAAGCTGATCGTGCAGTTCGTACAGATATGTATCATAGCGTTTTTCATTCTCCAGCGCAAGACGCAGGGTCTTGGCCAGTACGATATTGACCAAGGCGTTGGAGGTCCCTCCCCTGAGGGAGTATTCCTGCTGGCCGCCCGAGATCAGCGGAAGCAGTTCTACGTGCTGTTTCCGGATCAGACCGCCGCTTCCCTTGAGTCCGTGGATCTTGTGGGCGGAGAAGGAAGCCAGATCGACATCTTTCAGATCCACCGGGATCTTTCCGACGGCCTGGGTGATGTCGGTATGGAAGTAGGTACCGCGATGTTTCTTGACGATGGATGCCATCTCGGAAACGTCGTTGATCGCACCGATCTCGTTGTTTACCGCCATGACCGATACCAGAAGAGTATCCTCTCTCAGGTTCTCTTTTACCTGCAGCGGATCGATCTTTCCGTCTTTCCCCGGTCTCAGATAAGTCACGTCATAACCGAAGGTCTCTTCCAACTGTTTCATCGCATTGTATACGGAAGAATGTTCATAGATCGAAGTGATCAGATGTTTCTTTTCCGGATGGGCGAAACAGAGTCCCTTGATCGCCAGAGAGTTGGCTTCCGAAGCACCGGATGTGAAGATCAGTTCATCCTTTCCCACACCGAAAAGGTCACAGATGATGTGACGCGCTTTTTCCTGCATATCATAAATAGCGACGCCGTCATCGTACAGGGCATCGCTATTGCAGTAATATTGATCT
>CADCRE010000042.1 GCA_902803785.1 uncultured Erysipelotrichaceae bacterium | reverse complement strand
ATGGTCGGGATGGCAGGATTCGAACCTGTGACATCTTGATCCCAAATCAAGCACTCTACCAAGCTGAGCTACATCCCGACTTCAGCGCGGCTTTCACACAGAATATCCTGCCGGATATAAGTATAGCACAATATTTCTTCCGTAACATCTTTACCAGCCACAAAAGTGGTGGGGATGGAGGGAGTTGAACCCTCACGGTATTTCTACCAAGGGATTTTAAGTCCCTCGCGTCTACCATTCCGCCACATCCCCGATGTGGAGGTTCCTACCAGATTCGAACCGGTGATCACAGAGTTGCAGTCTATTGCCTTACCACTTGGCTAAGGAACCACTAGAAATATTCCGCGCCATATAATTCTAACAATAAAGGTTGAAAAAAGCAATACGGATCTCCGACGGAATTTTAAAATTGATTATAGATTTGCTATAATGCATTTGTATAGTTTCGGGGGAACACCAATGAATCTTTTCGATCAGAAAAATACATCAGAAATCAGTACGAAAGAACGTGAACTGGATGAACAGCTCTCGTCCAAGAGCGCCGCTGTCGCCGCGCTGAGCGAGGAATTGAATACACTTCGGCAGACGATCGACGATCTGAAAAACAATTATCATGATACGGTAGAAACTCTCAAAGAAAAGCAGGAGTCTTTCATACGCGATCTGGGAAACAGAAAGGACGATGCCGCCGAAAAGCTGAAACAGCTGGAAGAAGATCAGCTCGAACTGAAACAGTGGATGCAGTCGAAAGACGAAGAGATCGATGAGAGGATCGAGAGCCTGAAACAGAAAAAAGCGGAACTCGTGGAAAAACGGGAAGAGCTGGAAAAGGAAGAATTCGAACAGAGAAGAAACGAGATCGAGACGACCCTGAAAGAACTGAGAAAACAGAGAAAACAGGCCGGTATCGACTATAACAGTAAGGCGAGAGGACTCAGGGATGAGTTCGATTCCCTTCTGAAACAGAGGAACGATGACCTCGATGATCTCAAGAGAGAAAAGGTCGTCTTTGAACAGGATGCACAGAAAAAGATCGCAGATCTTGAAGCGGAGATGGAACAGACGCGTCTGGCACACGAAGAAGCCCTGAAAGAACTGGAAGTCCTTCAGCAGGAAAGAGTGAAGGCGGCCAAAGAAGCGGAAGAGGTGCGCATCGCGGAAAAACAGGAGGAACTGGAGAAACAGATCCGGGAATACGATGAACTGAAGCAGCAGAAACAGGACAGAGTCCTCGAACTCGAAAAGATCCGTGAAGATCAGGATGAAGAACTGCGCAAGATCCGTCAGGAGCAGCAGGAACAGAGAACTGTCCTGCAGGAAGAAAGCGACGCAGTGACCCGTCAGCTGGAAGAAAAGACAGCCGCTTTTGAGCATGAAAAGGCCGACCTTGCCTCCAGATATGAGCGGGTACTGAATGAACTGCGCGAACTGAAGAAAAAGCTCGACGGAAGTCTTCATCAGAGAGCTTCGCAGTTCCGTGAAGATCTCGCGGCGAAATCTCAGGAACAGTATGCGATCTATGAGAAATATCTGGGAGAACTGGACGGCACCTATGCGAAGGAAAGCGAAGAACGGGAGGAAGAGCTCCGCCTTTTGAACGCCGATCTCACGCAGGAAGAAACCCAGTTGAAAGAACGCAACGCCTTCATTAAAGAACGTCTGGATCAGCGGAGCGCCGAATATGACGGACAGATCTGCCTGGTCGATGCGGACGTGGAAGTCGTACGCAATGAACTGAATTCTCTTCAGGAAGCGCAGAGGCAGAAGGAAGAAGGATACCGTGCCGATCTGAGCAAGCTGAAGAACGACAATGAAGAAGAGATCAACGCCAGAAAGGCGGAATACGATACGAAAGTCGATCAGATGCGCAGTGAATACCGTCAGATCTTTGATGGGATCCAGGCGCAGATCGCTCAGGCAAAGGAAAACATCGGTGATCTGAACAAACAGATCGCTTCCGTCCTGGAAGACGGAGAGAGATATGCCTCTGAACATGTGGACCGTCTGATGAAACTGAGACAGGATCAGGAAGACTATCAGGCTCAGATCGAAGAAAAGAAGAACGAGACCTCGAAAGAGATCGTTTCGATCGAGGAGAAACTGGAAGAAGAAAAACGTTCCTTTGAGGAACACTGTCAGGAAGCGGATCAGGAACGCATCCGTCTGGGGCAGGAACACGAGGAAGGGCTGAAGGATCTGGAACAGGAACACGTTGCCCGGATCGATGAGCTGAAGCGCAGACACGAGGAACAGATGAGCGAAGCTCTGTCTTCTCACGAACAGAAGATGGCTCAGATGCAGGAAGAACACTCCGCAAGGATGAAGGAAACCAGGGAAGAGTTCGAACGCAGGCAGAAGGAATATGAGGCTCAGGCGGCATCTCTGGATCAGGAACTGGAGACGGCCCGCGTCGAGACGGAAGAGAAGATCGCTGCCCTGAAAACGGAAGAGGAACAGCTGCGGAAGGATATCACCGACGTCAGATCCCGCATGAAAGAGGAAGAGGACGACTATGCCCGTCAGATGGAAGAACTTCCTTTGAAGCAGCAGGAGACTCTGGAACAGATGGCCAGAGAGAAAGACGAAGAGCTCGCCCGCATCGAAAACGAATACGAGACCGTTCCGGCCGGGGAACTGGATTCCGTCAGGAACGAATACGAACAGAAACAGCAGGAATACTCTCGGACAGAGGAAGAGTCCCGTCTGAAGAAGAAAGAGCTGGATGAACAGGAAACTTCCGTCCGGACACAGCTGGAGCAGCAGAAACAGAACGCGGACCGCGATCTTTCCTTACGGGTGAACGATCTGGAACAGACCCGCTCACAGGCTGAGAAACAGGAGGATTCCCTGAAAGAGGAAGCGGACCGCATGGATGCGGAACTGAACCGTTTCCGCGAAGAACTGACTCAGGCGACGGAAGAGATCCGTCAGAACAGAAAGAAGGAATACGAGGAACTTTCCGCCAGACTGGATGAGGAATATGCGCATGCGGCCGAACGTTATCGCCTGGCCGAAGAGGATACACAGAAGGAAGGCGAGAAACAGATCGCTGACCGGAAAGAGGACCTCGGAAGCAGACAGAAGGCTCTGGAGACACTGCTTTCTCAGATCGAACTGAAGAAACAGAATACAGAGAGAGAATGTCAGGACCGTTACGAGACTGCACAGAGACAGACCGGGGATATGAAGACCCGGCTCGAGAAACTGCTTCAGGATGAGGAACAGCAGCGCAGTCAGCTGACATCCGATCTGGATCATCGCCGACAGATCGTCTCTTCGGAGATCGAACGGATCCGTCAGGCCTACGAACAGATCCGTACCGAGAAGATCAGCGCCTATGAACGCTATCTTTCTCAGGTGAAAGAGAAGTATTCTCAGATCCGGGATGAGATCGCCGGTCTCGAAGAAAAGAAACAGAGGCAGATCGTCGAACTTGCCGAATACGAGAAACAGAAAAAGGAAGATCTGGAACAGATGCGTTCTTCGACAGCACAGTATCTGGAAGATATCACGATGCAGATCGAAAACATCTCCGAACAGATCGCCCAGACCAACGAGAATCACGATCAGCGGATCAGCTATCTGAAGACGCAGATCGCTTCCACCATGTCCGAATACGACACGCTGTTACGTTCCAAACCGGAGGTGATCTCCGCTGCGGAAAATGACGAAGCCTTCGATCTCACTGCCCGTACGGAACAGATGAGAGACAAGATGAAGGAACTTGAATCCATGCACGGAAGTGTGATGGAAGAGCTCGCCCGGAAGCGGGATGAGATCCTGGATGGCATCGCAGCCGAGATCGACGCTCTGGAGGCAGGAAAAGCCAACAGCCTGAAGAAATACGAAGACGAGATCTCCGGTATCTCTCTTGCCTACGATGCGCTTTGCCGTGACGAAAAGGTCCGTCAGGACGTCCTGAGTCAGGAGATCGCCAAGGCGAATGAAGAACAGCGTCTCTTCTTGGAGAACATGCACAACGAGGAACTGAGTGCCATCGAAGATTTCGAAAGCGAAAAGAGACATCTCGATGAGATCCATCAGGAGAGCTTAAAGAACAGCTCTGAACAGTTCTCTGCGATCTCCGAAGAACTGAAACGTTCCTTCGGGAAACTCGTCAGTGAAAGAGGCGTTCTGATCGACGGTCTCGATCAGATCACAGCGCGTTACAAAGCTCTGGACGATGAGATCGCCAGGAATGAACTGGAACTGAAATACGAATGCAATTCGCGTCTGCTGGATGCCCGGAAACTCTTTGAGACCGACCGGGTCAGACAGAGCGAAAAACTCAATGAACTGGATGTCTTCCATGACGATGTGGAAGATCTGTTCCGCTCCTGATATCACTTGCATACAGACCTGTATCGGTTTAAAATATAAACTAATACAGGTTTTTATTTGGGAGAATATCATGGAAAAGAAGAAAAAGATCGGCTTTTTGGAAAAACTGGGATTCATGAGTTTTTCCACTTCCACCAACATCGTGTTCAATTTCAAGAGTACCTACTACAAGTACTTCCTGACCAGTATCCTGCTGATCGATCCGGTCGCCGCTTCCAATATGGCCCTGATCGGTACGGTATGGGATATCGTCAACGACCCTCTGATCGGTGTCTGGGCAAACAACGTGAAGTTCCGTTCCGGAGAGAAGGTCAGACCGTGGCTGCTGTACGTCTCTTTGCCTTTTGCATTGGGACTGGTACTCCTTTTTACCGACTTCCATGTGGACGAACGCTGGGACATCATCCTGTGTCTGGTCGCCTTCTTCCTGTATGAGATCGCCAATACGTTCAGAGGTATCCCATATAACGGAATGGGAGCTCTGGCTTCTTCCGATGACGACGACCGCAAATCGATCAACGCCTACCGTTCCTTAGGCGGATGTCTGGGTTCCGGGATCGGCGCTGTCGCCGTTCCGATGATCGTCAAGATGTTCGGCGGACTGAAGGACCACAAGGTCATCAATTCTTCCGATTCACCGGCGATCTTCCGTTCCGCTCTGTTCATGGGCGTCCTGATCTTCTTGGGCTGTCTGATCCACTATTTCACGACGAAAGAAAGAGTCAGACAGGTCTCTCAGGAAGAGGAAAAGCTCGGCATCGTCGAGACTTACCGGATGCTGTTCAAATGCAAGTCCTGGGTCAGAAACATGTTCTATATCATGACCTACGGGGTGTCGACCTGTCTGCTGACATCTTCGATCACCTATTACTGCGCCTACGTCCTGAACGATTCTTCAAAATCGACTCTGATCATGGCTGCCTACCTGCTGGTATCCGTCGTGTTCTCCATCATAACACCGAAGATCGATACGCTTTTGGGCAGAAAGAAGACGATGGTCCTGGCGGCGGCCTTGCAGATCGTCGGCAAGATCCCGTTCGTTTTAGCACCGACCAATATCATCAATGCCTACATCAACGCCATCTTCTCCGGCATGGGCATCACGATGACCTTTATCATGTTCAATACCAACCGTAACCGGATCTCCGACATCGTCGAAGTCCAGAACGGCAGGAGACTCGATACAATGGTCTCTACGGGCGATAATCTCGCCAGCAAGATCGCAGAAGCTCTGGTCGACAAACTCTTCCTGGTGGCCCTGGCAGCGGCCGGATTCTCCGCGCAGCTGGCGGATCAGGGACTGGTCCAGAACGTTACGACCCAGAATACGATCAACGCTCTTTTAGGATGGATCCCGGCTCTCGTGGCATGTCTGATGCTGCTGTTCGCCCTGACGATCGATACCGAAAAGGAATACAGGGAAGCACTGGCTGAAAAGGAGACTGAATAATGAATCCTCATGTCTATCTGAACGATCCGAAACAGATCGAAGCGGTCGAATCGATCAAACGCGTCGATGAGAAGGGCTATCTCTATCACATGGACGTCAGCTATGACTACTATCATCTTCCGGAAGCATTCCAGGCCTATCTGGATTCCGGCTGTTCCACCTTCGTGACGAAGAACCTGGAAGGGGATGTCCTGTTCTGCCGCAACTACGACTATTCTCACTACAAGAACAACCAGAAAAGCAATCCGCGGACCGGTCTCAACGTGATCGTGGAAGCGGACAATCCCAATGCCAGATACAGGAGTATCGGCGTTTCGGATGCCTACTGGATCGACTATCGAAACGGTTCTTATGCGGAAGGGATGGCCGATGACGGAATGACCGATCTGAGCGGTTTCGTCCTTTGTCCTTTCCTGTGCATGGACGGAATGAACGAGAAGGGGCTTGCGCTCTCCATCCTTGCGTTATCCGTGAAGATCGACTGGAAAGAGATCGATTACGAAACCTGCAGGGAAAAGATGAATCCCAACAAGGAGAACTATATCTATACCGAAGCCGGAAAAAGACCGGATCCGTATGAACTGTATGCGAGCTACGGTTCCATCGCTGTCAACGAAACGGAAAAAAAGGCGTGGATCGCCGATATGGAATGGATACAGACGAAAAAGGAAGGACTTCCTTCCTATCTGCATCCGGTCATGATGCGTCTGGTACTGGATAACTGCGCAAGTGTCGACGAAGCGCTCGCCTTCATGGAACGCTGCAACGTGAAAGGAGCCATGCCGGGAGCGGACTACCACATCATGGTAGCTGACAAAACAGGCAAGAGCCGTCTCGTGGAATGGATCGGCGATCAGATGATCGCGACAGATATCGATCATGCAACCAACCATTTCGTCGCCAAGGAAGACCTGTTCTTCCCGGAAGGCTGCGGAAGAGACAGGATGCTGGAAGCGGGACTCTTCCGTACCAGAAAGAACGGCATGCGGGAAGACTTCGCAGAGAACCTCCTTCGTCTGGTCATTCAGGATCCGACCAACGGTGCCGACAGAGGAAAGACGCAGTACACCTGCATCTACAATCTGAACAAAGGCACAGTGAAAGTCTATTCCTTCGGAGATACATCCAGACACTGGGATTATGAATTAAAGCCGAGATAAGAAAAAGCGGAATCAGATGATTCCGCTTTACTTTTCCGCTTTCAGCATCAGCTCCGAGATCTTCAGTGCGTATTCCGCAGGATCATCGATCTGCAGTCCCGCCATCAGGCAGGCCTGATCGTAGAGGATAACGGAGTAATCGCTGATATCCTTCTTTTCTTCGTACATCTTTTTCAGCATGCCGAAGAGTTCGTGATCCGGATTGATCTCCAGGATCCGGTTGGCCTTGACGTCGTCCTGATTCAGCTGTTTCAGGATCCGTTCCATATCGATGGAGAGATTGTCGTCAGAGACCAGACATGCCGGATAGGTCTTGAGACGGTTCGAGAGTCGGACGTCGCTGACCTTGTCTTTCAGGATCTCCTTGATCCGGTCGGTGAGTTCCCGGCTGTCGTTGGCCTTCTTTTCCAGTTCTTCCTTCTCTTCCTTGGTATCGAGATCCAGTTCGCCTTTCAGGATGGATTTGAACGGTTTCCCGTCGTATTCCATGACGATCGAGGCGAGGAACTCATCCACGGAATCGGTGAAGTAGAGGACTTCGTATCCTTTTTCCGTGAGCTTCTCCATCTGCGGGAGCTGGACGATCTTGTCGACGGATTCTCCGGAAGCGTAGTAGATCTCTTTCTGATCTTCCTTCATGCGGGAGACGTATTCTTTCAATGAAACGTACTTTCCTTCCTTTGAGGAGCGGAACAGAAGCAGATCGATCAGGATATCCTTGTTTGCACCGAAGTTGTCATAACAGCCGTATTTGAGCTGTGCGCCGAAACTGTCGAAGAACTTCTCGTAGTTCTCCCGGTCTTTCTCCATCATGTTCTGGAGAGTGCTCCTGATCTTTTTGTCGACGGACTTCTTCAGGACGTTCATCTGATGATCCTGCTGCAGGATCTCTCTGGAGATGTTCAGGTTCAGGTCATCGGAATCGATGACACCGCGGATGAAACGGAAATAGTCGGAGACGACTTCCTTGGCTTCATCCTTGATGAAGACGCCGCGTGAATACAGCTTCAGTCCGAGTTTGTAGTCACTGCTGTAGTAGTTGAACGGTCTCTGTCCCGGAATATACAGCAGGGCAGTGTAGGATGTATTTCCTTCCACCTTGTAGTGGATCGTCTTCAGCGGTTTCACATAATCGTAGTATTCCTGTGCATAGAAACTGTCGTAGTCTTCCTGACTGATGTCCTTGCGGTTCTTCTTCCAGATCGGCTGCATCGAGTTGACGGTCTCCAGTTTCTCTGTCTTTTCCGTTTTTCCGTCTTCCTTGTAGTCATAGGATTCGACCATCATCTCGATCGGATAGCGGATGAAATCCGAATACTTGCGGACCAGCTGACGGATCTCGTTGCTGTCGAGATACTTGTCGTATTTCTTTT
>CADCRE010000041.1 GCA_902803785.1 uncultured Erysipelotrichaceae bacterium | reverse complement strand
TTGGTCGTGACATTTCTCAGATATGCCGCTGCATTTCTTCTTGCAGCAAGGTCGTCTTTCTTCGCAACGGTGATGAGATGATCGACAACGCTTCTGAGTTCCATTGCCTTCATCTCTGTCGTTTCGATCTTACCCTTGAGGATCAGATCGGTTGCCAGGTTTCTGAGAAGAGCGACTCTATGATCTGCCGTACGGCCTAATCTACGATTCCACATATTTCTTTTCTCCCTTAATCACTGTGTTTGAATGACAGGTTGAGACCCTGCAGTTTCTCTTTGACTTCCTTCAAAGATTTCTTGCCCAGGTTTCTGACTCTGCTCATTTCTTCTTCTGTCTTCTGTGTCAGTTCCTCAACCGTAGAGATACCTGCTCTCTTCAGACAGTTGTATGATCTGACCGTCAGATCCAGATCATCGATCGACATGTTGATCTTCTTGGCATTGCCTTCGTTCACGAAATCCTTCATCAGAGAATCCATTTCGTTCACTTCGCTGTCCACTTCCGTCAACAGTTCGAGATGCGATACCAGGATCCTGGCAGCCAGAGCCAGAGATTCTTTCGGATCGATGGAACCGTCTGTCCAGACTTCCATCGTAAGCTCATCGTATTTCGCAGACTGACCGACACGGGTCGGTTCCACGGAATAGTTGGCCTTGACGACCGGGGTATAGATCGCATCTGTATAGATCGTACCGATACCCTGGGAAGAGCCCTGATATAACATCTTGTTTTCATCTGCGGAGACATAACCTCTGCCCAGTCTGGCCATCAGTTCGATCTCCAGTTCGCCGCCCTTATCCAGGTGAGCGATCTCAAGTTCAGGATTGAGTACTTCAACGCCTGCAGGAAGGATGATATCCTCAGCCTTGACTGTGCAAGGTCCCTTGGCGGAGATCCTCAATGTATAGACATCATCATCAGCGATGTCCAGGATCAGATTCTTGATGTTCAATACAATCAGTGTAACGTCTTCTCTGACACCTTTGATAGATGAGAATTCATGGAATACACCATCTACCTTGATGGAATATACTGCACCACCCGGAAGGGATGACAGCATCGTTCTTCTTAAAGCGTTGCCTAATGTTGTACCGAATCCTCTCTCCAGAGGCGAGATAACAAATTTGCCGTAGTTATCTGATTCAACATATTCACTTACTTTAAACTTAGGACGTTCAAATTTGTTCATATGTCTCCTCCTTATCCTCTAGGTTTCTTCGGTGGACGGCAGCCGTTGTGTGGGACCGGAGTCACATCGTTGATGGAAGTGATCTCCAGACCGGCGGTAGCCAAAGCTCTGATCGCTGCTTCTCTGCCCGGACCCGGACCCTTGACATTGACAGAAACTTTCTTCATGCCGTGATCCATTGCTGTCTTACCGGCAGCTTCGGAAACCAGCTGAGCAGCATATGGGGTAGACTTACGTGAACCCTTATAGCCAAGTGCACCTGCGCTTGACCAGGAAATAACATTACCAGCTTCGTCCGTGATCGTGACGATGGTGTTATTGAATGTTGAGTGGACATGTGCAACGCCACTGGCAATATTCTTCTTGACACGTTTCTTACGTACCGTTGTCTTTGCTTTCTGTGCCATTGTTTATCCTCCTTACTTCTTCTTATTCGCAACAGTCCTTCTTGGACCCTTACGTGTTCTTGCGTTTGTCTTGGTCCTCTGGCCTCTGACCGGAAGACCCTTCCTATGACGGATACCGCGGTAGCAGCCGATCTCCATCAGACGCTTGATATTGAGCTGAGTTTCTCTTCTCAGGTCACCTTCGAGCTTGTATTCATCCAGTGACTTACGAATCGCATTCAGCTGTTCATCGGTAAGATCCTTGACACGGATATCCTCGCTGATCCCGTTTTCTGCAAGAACTTTCTTGGAAGTCGTCAGACCGACACCGTAGATGTACGTTAAGGCGACGCTTACACGTTTATTATTTGGAATATCAACTCCAGCAATACGAGCCATTAATCAATTTCCTCCCTTTTAACCTTGTCTCTGTTTATGTTTAGGGTTTTCACAAATAACCATTACGCGACCTTTGCGTTTGATGACACGACATTTATCGCACATTGGTTTTACAGATGGTCTTACTTTCATGTTTCCCTCCTAGACTATTTATGTCTAAATGTAATACGCCCACGTGTTAGATCATAAGGCGAAATCTCTACAGTCACTCTATCACCCGGTAAAATGCGGATGTAATGCATACGGATTTTACCAGAAACGTGAGCAAGGATCTCGTGACCGTTCTCCAGTTTCACCTTGAATTGTGCGTTCGGTAAGGTATCGACTACCAGACCTTCGATTTCGATGACATCCTGTTTTGCCAAATACTAATCCTCCTTTGTCAAAATCCTGCAGCCATCGTCCGTGATGGCCACCGTGTGCTCATAATGCGCCGCCCAGGAATGGTCGTAGCTCTTGACGCCCCAGCCATCCGGCAGGGTGTAGCATCTTGCGCTCCCCATGAATACCATCGGTTCCACCGCGATACACATGCCCTTCTTGAGCACTTCCATCGTACCCGGTTTTCCGACATTCGGTACATAAGGATCCTCATGAACACTTCTTCCGATTCCGTGACCCGTATAATCTGCAGGAAGCGAGAATCCGAACGATTCGACATAGGTCTGGATCGCATTGGATATGTCTCCTATATGATTACCGGGTTTCACCTGCGCAAGACCTCTGTACAGTGCTTCCTCCGTCACTCTCAGAAGTTCGAGAACTTTCGGATCCGTGACATTGCCGACCGTATAGGTCCAGCCGGAATCACCGTGATAGCCTTTGTAGCAGGCTCCGACATCGACCGTAATGATATCACCGTCCTTCAGGATCGTGTGATCAGGGATCCCATGCACCAGCATATCGTTGACCGATGTGCATGTCGCACACGGGAACCCCTGATAATTCTTGAATGACGGAGTCGCGCCGTTTTCGCGGATCACCTGTTCCGCGATACGGTCGATCTCTCTGGTCGATATTCCGGGTCTGATTACCTCAGCCATCTTCTTGTGAACGCGCGCGACGATACTGCCGGCGATATCCATCAATTCAATTTCCCGAGGCGATTTAATCGAAATCATCTACACAACCCTTCTAATTCTTTGCTGATATCTTCGAAGACCTTCTCGATCGCCTGAGCGGCATCGATGTGTCTGACGATATCTTTCTTTTCGTAATACTCAATGACCGGTTGAGTATTCTTATGATATTCGGACAGTCTGACTTCCAGACTCTCCAGATTATCATCCTTTCGCTGAATGAGATCTGCACCGCATTTATCGCATTTCCCTTCCTCTTTCGGAGGATTGAAATAAATGTTGTAGATCTCGCCGCAAGCAGGGCACAATCTTCTTCCCGTGATCCTCTTGATCAGTTCTTCCTCTGCGATATTCAGATTGATGACCATATCGATCTTCTTATCGAGCTCTTTCAGGATCTCATCGAGATCGACGGCCTGATTCTCCGTCCGCGGATAACCGTCAAACAGGAATCCTGCATCGACATCGTCCTGAGAAAGACGTTCGACGATGATATCGTGGATCACTTCATCCGGGACCAGTTCACCTCTGTTCATATATCCCTGAGCTTTCAGGCCGACCGGCGTTCCGTTCTTCACGGCCGCTCTCAGCATGTCACCCGTCGATACATGGACCAGTTCGTAACGGTTCAGGATCAGTTCAGACATGGTACCTTTTCCGGCACCCGGTGCACCGATAATCAGAAGATTCATTGTACCTCTACTTTCCTACAAAACTCTTGTACTGTTTTGACGTCAGCTGTGACTTCATCTGCTTGATCGTATCCATAGCGACACCGACAACGATGATGATACCGGTACCGCCAACAGCAGCACGCTGCGGCAGACCTGTCAGGTTGGAGGTGACATACGGCAGGATCGCGATGAATGTCAGTAATAACGCGCCCAGAACAGTGATCCGGTTCAGGACCTTGGATACGTAATTCTTGGTCTCCGTACCCGGTCTGACACCAGGAATGTACTGTCCGTTCTTGCCCAGATCGTCTGCCATCTTCTGAGGGTCGATGGTCAGATTCGTGTAGAAGAACGTAAAGACGATGATCAGGAAGGCATAGAACAGAAGGAACCACGGGCTGGTAAAGTCACAGATCTTCTGCAGCCAGTTGTAAGCGTCCTGATTCACCCAGGAAGCGATGATCTGCGGACCCTGGATCAGTGCGGAAGCAAAGATGACAGGGATGACAGATGCGGAGTTGATCTTCAAAGGAAGATGGTTGAGGTCTCCCTTGGTCTTGTTCAGAGCGCGAGATGAGGACTGCTGGATCGGGATCCTTCTTTCCGACATCTGCATCAGAACGACCAGAATGATGATCGCCAGATACATCACGATATATGCGATGAATCCGCCGACACCCAGAGTGGATGTCGCATTTGCTCCCAGGAAGGTCTCATAGACTGTCCTGAATGTGTTCGGCATATCCGCAACGATACCTGCGAAGATGATCATCGAAGTACCGTTTCCGATGCCTTTGGTCGTGATCTGGTCCGCCAGCCACAGAACGAACATCGTGCCTGCCGTAAAGATCACGGAGATATAAAGGTAAGAAGCGAATCCCGGGTTGTCTACCAGACCGAATCCGGCATAGGCTCTGTCCAGATACTGTACGATGAAGTAGCCCTGGACGAGTGCCATGACGACACCGAGATAGCGGGTGATGCGGTCCATCTGCTGTCTGCCCTTTTTCCCGGACTTGGCCATTTCAGCCAGAGGCGGGATGATATCCATCGCCAGCAGTTCGATAATGATGCTGGCAGTGATATAAGGACCGACACCCAGTGAGAAGATGGACATCTGCTCAATGGATCCGCCGCCCAATACACTCATCATGGTCAATAATGAGTTTGCGCTCAAACGGATCACCGATGTGTTGACTCCCGGTGCAGGGATCGAAGATCCCAGCCGGAAGACAAACATGATGAATAATGTGAATAGTAACTTCTTACGTATATCCTTGTTTTTGAAGAAATCGATGAATGTTTTAAACATCAGATCACCTCAACTTTGCCGCCTGCCTTTTCGATTGCAGCCTGAGCACTCTTGGAGATCTTGTTGCATGTAACATTGATCTTCTTCTCAAGCTTTCCATTGCCTAAGACCTTAAGACCGTCGAGATGTTTCTTGACGATACCGGCCTGTTTCAACAGTTCGGCATTAACTGTAGTACCTTCTTCAAACCTGTTGAGGTCATTCAGATTCACGATCGCATATTCGATGCGGGTGAAGTTCGTGAAACCTCTCTTAGGCATGGATTTGAAGAACGGAGTCTGTCCGCCTTCGAAACCGATGGCGACGCCGCCGCCGGATCTGGCATTCTGACCCTTGTGACCCTTGCCGGCAGTCTTACCCTGACCGGAACCCTGGCCTCTGCCTAATCTCTTTGTGGTGTGTCTGGCACCTTCGTTGTATTTCATTTCATGTAAGTTCATAACACACCTCCTATCGTACTTCGTCGACCTTCATACCACGCAGTTTTGCGACGGAGTTGACTGTCTTGAGTTCACTCAAGGCCTTCATCGTTGCGTGTACCTGGTTGATCGGTGTACGTGAACCGACGCACTTGGTGATGACATCGGTCGCTCCTGCGAGCTCTAAGACGGCACGTACGACACCGCCGGCTACGATACCTGTACCAGGTGCAGCCGGTCTCATGACGACTTCACCAGCACCGTAAGTACCTGTGACTGCATGCGGGATCGTTCTGTAACCATCTACCAGTGGAATTCTCTTGACGTTTTTCTTTACGGCTTCGGATGCCTTTCTGATCGCATCCGGTACTTCGTTGGCCTTGCCCAGACCATAACCGACTCTGCCCTTCTTATCGCCTACGA
>CADCRE010000040.1 GCA_902803785.1 uncultured Erysipelotrichaceae bacterium | reverse complement strand
TGGACTTCGACCGGAAGTTCATCGAACGGATGCGTTCCGTCAAATACAAGTAAAAAAAATCGCTTCATAGGAAGCGATTTTCTTATGCCTTGTGAAGGATCCTGACACCGATATACAGCAGCAGCTGTCCTACGGTATTGATCCCCTGTGCCAGCCAGTTCATGAACGCCTTATCGAAGCTCTTGCTGGAAAGATATCCCATCGCCAGAGACAGGAAGAAGGAGATAATGAAACAGATCAGTGCACTGCGTTTGTTTTTGTTGTTTGCGACATAGCACAGTGACGCATCCATCGCTCCCAGTCCGACCACCATGATCCCGACCAGAGCCATCGTCGGAAGTGCTTCCGCAACTTTGTTTCTGTTTCCGATCACAGTCAGCGCCAGAGAAGCACCGGCGATCAGGAAACCGAAGGCCTGATTGGAGAAGAACTGACGTGACATCCAGGCGAAGTCACCGAGATTCAGCGCATACAGTAATTTATAGGTCGCTTTCAGGAAACCTGCACAGCTGACCATGACCGCTCCGGCGATGAAGAAGTAGCCAATCGTTTTCTTCTTTCCGTTCCCGTAGGTATCCTGATAGATCAGTCTTGCGGCCAGGAAGAAGAGGATGACGGGGATGTAATCCACCAGCGCCATCGGTACGGTAAATTCTTTCATATCAGTCTCTGTATACCTTCATGGAGTGATACTGTTTCGTGAATGGGAACAACAGAGGAACGGTATCGGAATACTTCTGATATTCCGGATCCAGTCCGTAGTTCTTCTCATGTCTGAGTTCCAGACGTGATGCAGAGTTATACATGACATAGGTGATCAGGACCAGTGCGATCAGGACCATGATCCATTGTTTTCCCTGAACGGCGCCGATACCGGTAACGGTAACGCCCACCCAGAACAGGACTTCGAAGAAGTAGTTCGGGCAGCGGCAATATCTGTACAGTCCCGTATCACAGAAACGTTTCGGATTGATCTTCTTGGCAGCTGATTTCTGTTTATCGGCTGTCGCTTCGCCGAGGATCGCCAGGATCATGATGATGATGCCGATCCACGCGAAGATGTTGTCTTTTTTGACGCCGTTCATGACTCTGTAGGACAGAGCGGAAGTCTGTGCCGTATACATCCACATGGAGTAAGCCCACATGAACAGGGATACCGGGATCGGCATCGCCTTGGTGGAACCGGTCGATTCCAGGGTCTTGCGGTAGTTCTTGTTTTTGAGTTCTCTCATCAGGATATATCCGCCCAGACGGAACCCATAAATCATAAACAGAATGGAGATGATTGCCGTCGCCGGCGTCAGAGTCTGATTCAGAAGACCGAAGATCAGATGGAACGCACCGATAAACATGACCGCGAAACCATATCCGACGGACATGAACCAGACGAATTCCTTGAAGCCTATGCAGCAACCGACGGCAGCTACGATGGTCACGCCCCACATGAAGGCAGGCCATACTTTACCGACATAGCTTGGATCCAGCCGGAACATTATTTCTTACCTCCGAAGTATTCCTTGATGTATTCTGCGAAGGATGCTTCACCGATTTTCGTATCGCCGACCAGATCGTGAGACAGAGTCCACTTGGAGAACAGGATGATATCGTGTTTTCCTTCTTTCTTGATCTTAGGCAGATTTGCGAGAAGTCCGAACATCCAGATCGGAGAATCCTTGATGATGCACGGTTTTCCGGCAGCCCGGAAGCACATCTTGGCCATTTCCTCGTACGTATACGTCTCTTTACCGCCGACATTGTATGTGACGTTGGTGTCATTCAGATGTTCGACGATGAATGCCGCGAAATCCGGACAGTCAACGACGTTGGCCTTCACACCGTGATAGCCTTTCAGCAGCTGCATCTCACCCTTGTCGACATACGGCTTGAAGACCTTGGCGATATCGTAGAAATATCCCGTCGGTCTGTAGATGACATACTCCATATTGCCTTTCTTGATCTCCTGTTCGAACATATACTTCGCATGAAGCATCGGTACCTGTTCCGCACCCGGTTCATCACAGGAAATGACGGAGATGTAGTTGAATTTCTTCACGCCGGCTCTGACAGCCTCGTTGTAGAGATTCAGATTGCCCTGATAGTCGATGTCATAAGCCGTAAAGCGAGTGGAAGAAGTCGTCAGACCCATCGTCGTAACGACAGTATCGACGCCGTCACAGATCCCCTTCAGAGTCTCTGCGTTGGTCGCATCGATGGCCTTGAACGTATATTTTCCTTCCAGACCGTTGTTTTCCTTTTCTTTCAGATCGGCTGCGACGATATCGTAGCCTTTCTTCACGAGTTCCTTCAGGATCTCAAAACCCAGATTCCCGAAAGCACCTGCGAGTAAAACTTTCATTTCATAAACCCCCTTATATTCCACATTCATTATACACTGAATTCCGAGCACTTGTTATTTCTGTCACAAATGAAAACACCCCTCTTCTCAGGGGTGTTTTCTATCGAATCAGATCAGTTCGTACCGCTTAAAACCGTACCGTTCACATATACTTTATAGCCGTTTGCGATGATGTTGGATGCGTCACCTTCAAACGATGTGATATAGCTGTCAGCCGTCAGTGTCCAGGTACTCGTATCGTCCAGAATGACCGATACATTTCCCACAGAAGTGGATACCGTCTTGCCGGAAGCGTTCGTTATCGTTCCGTCGATATATCCTTCGAAGGATGAACCGTCACTGAGATCCAAAGCCAGAGTGGAATCGCTTCCCACCAGGATGCCGCCCTTCAGTTTCTGAGCGATCGCCTTCAGTGTCGCGATGTTTTCCGCTCCGGACCATCCGTCATCACAGACGGAAAGCAGGATATTTTCGCTGTCTTCATTGATCAGCTCAACATCTGTAAGAGTAATGATCGCGTTGGTGTTGGTCACATGGAAGACGTGACCGTTCTTGCTGGTGAGGGAACCGCCCTTCATCGTGAAGGAAGATGTTCCGCTGTCCGCATCTCCGGACATCGACTGATAGATCATGATGGAATCCAGGAAGGTCGCATTGCCGTTGCATTTTGTATTGTTGGCGGTGAGGTCACAGTCATTCAGAGTGATCGAGTTCTTGCCTTCGATACAGACACCTTCCGAGAGGTTGGACACCAGTGTCGCATTGGAAACAGTGATATCTGCCGTCGAGTAGATCGCCGGAGAACCCAGACCGTTGGATGTGTAGGTACCTCCGTCTACGACGACCGTTCCGCCGCCTCTGTCAGTCCGGATCGGCGCAGAGGAGCCTCCGCTTGTCTCTACCGTCAGATCGTAGGCGTAGGTGATGCCTCCGCCGGTCGTCATGATACCGCCGGATCCGCTACCTGTCGTCGTAATCTTCGTATCCCGGATGATCAGGGTCGTACCGTCACCGTTCGCTCCGTTCTGTCCGCCGTTGCCTCCGTAACAGAAGACACCGTTGGCACCCGATGCGGAAGAAGTGATCGTTCCTCCCGTGATCGTCGCCGTTGTCCCGTCTTTCACCAGGACAGCCGCATTGAGTCCGTAGAAGTTGCAGTTGTCACCGCCGTCCGAATCTCCGGTCTTGGTGACAGTCATATTGCTGATCGAGACATCGTCAGATGTGCTTATCAGCAGGGCACTCACATCGGAAGTATCCGATGCATAGGTCTTTCCGGATTCACTTGCTGAGGAAGTGATCTCGACCGTTCCGCTGTAATCGATATCGGATGAACTTCCTCCTCCTCCCGGCATTCCTCCCGGAGCTGATCCGCCCTGACCGTTTCCGTCCGGTCTCTCCGGAGGTGTTCCTTCCGGTCTTCCTTCCTCCTGTTTCTCTTCGTTTTGTGTATCGGTCTCAACGACCGTATTTTCTGTTTCGTTTACCGTCTCTTCTGCTGCCTGTGTTTCTTCCTGATCTGCGGTACATCCCGTAAACAGGCCGAGAAATAAGAAAACAGTCAGAACGAGACACAGAGATCTTTTTGCGTGTTTCATAGTATATCTCCTCCTACGTGCCTTCATTTTATGACTGTTCTTTGAACTTTATCTGAACTGTATTTGAATGGAATGTGAATTATACTTCATTCATATCTCACTTCGTGTGTGATCGCGATCTTCTGAAAGACCGTGGACCATCTTCCCCAGTTGGGACCGTGCGCATAGCCGATGAGCTGTTCCTTCGAAGAATCGATATGTCCCAGAACGTTCTTGGCGATACCGATACTGTGTGCATAATCCCGGATCTGATTCTTTGTATCGGCGACTTCCGTAAACAGCATTTCCCCGTTTCCCGATTCGAACATCACGAGTCTCGACGAATTCGAGAGATAATCTTTCATCGAGAAAGCCAGAAACCGGTCCAGATGATCGTCGTAGACGAAGTCGAAGGAATCCTCTGTGGCGATCCTCACTACCACTCCTTTGTCTTCCAGTGTCGATGGCCAGTTCTCGCTCAGGTCAGCCTCTTTCAGACAGATCAGACCGCCACTGTGATCGTAGTAGGTGTAATAGATATACAACTCCTCACCGCAGACCACGAAGCTGATCTCACCGATCCCCCAGCCGTTCGGATCCCCTTCATACAGGATGATCGGTTCGGGAGATCCGCCCCAGCCGTTTCCGTTCCACTTCTCATAGGGGCCTTCCGGTGTCCTGCTTCTAGCTACGAAAGCGGAATTGTTGAAGCCTTTCAGGGCATAGTCGGAAGTTGACGTATAGCCCATATAGTAATATCCGTTGAAATAGATCACTCCCGGATCGCAGACCGAGCACTGATCTTTGGAACCCGGCGTCGGGCGCAGTACGATACTTTCCTTTCCCCAGTTCACTCCGTCTTCGCTGTGACGGTAACGGATCCAGTCCCACTGTGTTGAATTGTTTCCCGGAGAAGAGAACCACGCATCCATGGATCCGTCTTCATACTCGATGATCGACGGACCGTAGCGGTAACTCGTACCCCCGTGCGTCAAAAAGATCGTCTTTCCTTCTTCCAGAGCCTCCAGATCGTAGACTTCCACCGGGATCTTCGTCTTCTTTGTCTCCTCCCTGATCCCGATCAGAGTAGGCAGAATAAAGAGGTCTTCTTCCGCTTCCCAGGGAACGTTACGCAGAGACAGCACCGTAAGAAGAAAGTCGTGATCAGGATGATGAGGATAAAAGATCTGCGTTTCTCTTTCATTGCGTATCAGGAAGTCAGCCGCGCATGGATCCTGCGGATCGCAACGGCGACCGCACAGCCAAGAAACGACGGGAGACTGATCTGTATCGAGCCTTCAGGCGAACAGAATCCGCCGTTGGCCATCAGGATATACATCAAAGCTGTCGAAAACAGCGATACGAACGGATAGATCCAGGGATACGGTTTCTCCCCGGCGATCAGTCCGAATCCGAACGATATGACCGGCAGCAACATCACATAGAAAAACAGATGCCAGATCGGATCTTCCGATCCGAAGTACCAGTCGATCAGCTGCCACGCCCCGATCCCGATCAGGATCAGGATATAGTACAGAAGGAAACGGTATCCCTTGGTGAATTCCTTCATCGCTTCTGATTGAGGTCGAAGATCTCATCGAAACAGTCGGATGCTTTCGTGATCGCACCCTTGTTTCCGATGACACAGATATTGTCTGCCTCGTTCACCTTCTCAAACAGAGGGATCGCATCCTTCAGAGCGGAAAGATCCGCATTCAGGATCTGATCCAGGATCGCTTTCTTGTCTTCCGAAGTCAGTCCGCCGAGACATTCCGCATCGCTGCTGCGCAAAGATACCTTCAGAGACATATACGGATCGAAATCACCGGTCGTACCGACGATGTAGTTCTCGATACTGTTCTGTTTCTCTGTGAATTCCTTCAGATAGTCAACGGTATCTCTGAAGATCTCCAGGCTCTTTCCCGGATCGGGATCCCGATAGGAATAGAAGCTGACTCTTCTGCCGTATCCGCTGCGCATACCGCAGCCGTAGGCTCCGTTCTTGACTCTGACATTGTTCCAGAGGTAGTCATAGGTCAGGATATTGGACAGCACATACATGACACCGATATTCTTTATCTCATCGCCCAGACCAAAGCTCTTGGCCGCATAGGAGACGTTCGAAGGCACGACGATGCCTTCCCTCCTGTGACCCAAAGCTTCCTTGACCGTATCTTCTCCGACCGCTCCCAACGGAGCATTCGCAAAGACTCTCCTTGTGATCTCGTCCTTGTGTTCTCCCGTCACGGAAAGCGTATATCTCTCTTTCAGGAAGACTCTTTCATACAGGGAGACCAGTTCCTTCAGGAATCCCTCTTTCTTCTCTTCCCAGTTCTCATCCAGATCCTTCAGATAACGGTAAGCTTCATAACCTCCCGCATATTCCGATACGGCAGCGACCGGGCTGTCATAGGACGAAGCACGCTGAACGGCCAGCGCATGTCCCGCATTCAGGAATGACTGTTCCAGTGTGAACAGATTCTGTTTCAGGATGTCACGGATCGCCTGAGCGTCGCTGAAATCGGTCCGATAGAGGATCTCTTCGATCAGATCGAGCGCTTCTTCATCGTTGCGACAGAGATCCGACCAGTATACGGATACGAGGTTCCTCTGTTTTCTCTCGTGATAGGTCAAAAACGGTGAGAGTCCGGTATTGAAATCGCCCAGGACGCTCTTCATCTTGCGGTTGAGCGTCAGGACATCATAATTCTGTGTCTTCAGTTTTCCCAGCAGGCTCAGCATCAACACCAGTACCGTATAATCCCTCATCTGCAGGTCATTGACTTCCGCATACAGGTTCACATAGGAGATCCCGTTGCTGTCCTGATCGTGCAAGAGGACGGTATGCCCCTCATATTCGCTCGTTCTGAGAGGATATTCGGTCGGTTCTTTCTTCAGATCTTCCAGGTGCAGGGCCGGAAGGGTCGCCTTCTGTTCCGGCGTATCTTCACTGGCCTGCCATGTCTGCAGGTTCCGATTCAGTTCGACCAGATCCTTCCGATCATCCTGAGACCACTTCTCTGCGATCGCCTGCAGTTTCTTTCGTTCGTTCTCTCTCTTCTGTTCACCCAGAGTATTCGAAGGTTTCAGAAGGAGCTTTGCCTTATGTTCGCTGTTGAGGATATAGTCCCTGATCAGATCCTCGTAATAGGAAGTATGGATCTTCTCTCTTAATGAATCGAACAGATCTCCGAAACAGATCGAATCCACCGGATCGCCTCCGTAGAGCCAGCTGTCCAAAGCGCTGAGTCCGAAGACCAGTCCCTTAGGCATACCTCCGAAATCTCTTTCTCTCGCCTTGAATTCTCTCTGATTGAGGTTCGCCTCCAGTTCTTCCTTGTCGAGGCCTTCCCTCACCTGTTTTTCCAGTTCTTCGCGGATCTTCTTCGAGATCTCCTCTTCCTTCTCCAGATCGGTATTGATCACATCGATGACCGCAAACGGCTGATAGAGTCCGTCCTGAACATCAAAGGAGATATCTTCTCCCAGACCGTTGTTCAGAATGACTTTCTTGAGCGGAGACTCATTGTTTCCGCACAGTACGGATGAGATCAGAGAGAACGCAGCGATCTTCTCATATTCATCGAAATCTCCGAACACATAGCCGTAGGAGATCTGTGCCTTTCCTTCCGGACTCATCTCTTCAGAGATCTCGTATTCCTTTACGACCGTATCCGATCTGACTGACTTCTGTTTCGTGATCGTGATCCGTTCTCCGGAGTCATCGAAATTGCTGAGGTATTCCTCATCGATGATCCCCAGAACTTCCTCGATATCCATATCTCCGTCTAAGAAGATATAGGAATTGCTCGGGCTGTAGAAACGTCTGTGCGCATCGCAGAACTGTTCATAGGTCAGGTCGGTGATATGATCCGGATCGCCACCGGATTCATTTCCGTAACAGCTGTCCGGGAACAGCGCATGCATCAGCTCTCTCCCCTTCACTCCGTCCGGAGAAGAGAAGGCACCCTTCATCTCATTGAAGACGACGCCCTTATAGATCGGTTCTCCGTCTTCTTCATTCAGTTCATAATGCCAGCCTTCCTGATAGAATACATTCGGATTCTTCAGTACGTTCGGATAGAACACCGCATCCAGATACACCCGCATCAGATTGACGAAATCCTTGTTGTTGCGACTGGAGATCGGATAGACTGTCTTGTCCGGATAAGTCATCGCATTCAGGAACGTCTGCAGCGATCCTTTCAGAAGATCCACGAACGGTTCTCTGACCGGATACTTCTTCGATCCGTTGAGCACGGAATGTTCAAGGATATGGAAAACACCGGTATCATCCACCGGAGTGGTCTTGAAACCGATATAGAACGTCTTATTCTCATCTTCTCTGTTCAGCCAGATCGTCCTGGCACCTGTCTTCACGTGGATCATCTCATAAAGATCGCCTTTGATCTCATCCAAATGACGTACACGATCCACCCGGAATCCATGAATGATATCATTCACTTTCATAAAAAGCCTCCATACTATCAGGTCAATTATAACATTCTGATACATTTTTTCTTTTCTCACCTATCGACAAATCGAAAGATTTATTGTAATATCAAATACGCAAAGGACACTTAGCTCAGTTGGGAGAGCACCTCCTTGACGTGGAGGGGGTCAGGGGTTCGAGTCCCTTAGTGTCCACCACTGTTCACTCGAAGTCATTGAATCTCAGTGACTTTTTATATTGAGATAGTTTTATAGTTCAAATCATGGTTTTCATCGAACAAAAAGAACAAGTATTATTTTATATGAATCGTCTTTTGCAATTAATTATTTATTTCAAAATACAATTTCACTTTTAATGCCATCATTAGTGCCAATATCTGGCACTAATGTTATAATTAAGGCATAAAGGAACAATTATAATGAATCTAGGAAGAGAAACAGAATATCTTGAGTTTAAGGAAACAACAAATGAATTGGAAGCAGCTATGATCGATATCTGTGCAATGTTAAACAAACACGGTAGAGGTGTCCTATTTTTTGGCGTCAAGAATAATGGTACTGTACGAGGCTTCCAGATCGGCGAATCAACAGAGAGGGATGTTTCAAGAAAGATATTTGAAAGTATAAAACCTCAGATCTATCCAGATATTGAAACCGAGATGCTAGATGAAACAAAAGGATGTATAAAGGTATCGTTTGAAGGAACGAACCTGCCATATTCGGCTAATGGAAGATATTATATGAGAGTAGCTGATGAAAGCAGGGAACTGAATCCGGAAGAATTGGCCCAAATCATAATGACCGTAAACTACAAAAGCTGGGAAAGAAAAGCTTCACCCGTCACTATTGATCAAATTGATGAGAAAACCCTAAAAGAGTATTTCGATGATGCTATAGGATGCGAAAGACTTCCTAAAACAAAATACAACAAGAAACAGCTCCTGGAAAAACTGAATCTTCTATCCGAAGATAAGAAGCACCTTAATAACGCAGGAAGATATCTCTTTTCAAACGATGAACCGATCGAACTGAAGACGGGAGTGTTTGCTACAGATCAGAAAAACACGCTCATTGACATCAATCCCGTAAGAGGGAATATCTTTCAATTGCTGAAAGAGGCAGAAAACTACATAAAGAAGAACATTCACTGGTCTGCTGATATCAATGGTTTGCATAGGAACGAAATCCCTGAAATACCTGTTGAAGCATTAAGAGAGATAATCGTCAACAGCTTTGCTCACGCCGATTATCTTGGTTGGAGCAAGCATGAGATTGATATTCATCCGGGAAGAGTGGCTATTTATAATCCTGGAGCTTTTCCCGATGAATTTGTTCCTGAAGATTTTGTTGAAAGAGATATTTCTTCAAAGATCAGAAACGAAATCATTTGTGATGTATTATACAAATGTAGGGCTGTTGAAACCTGGGGAACGGGTTTGAAGAAGACATATTATCTATGCAAAAAAGCCGGCGTAAAAGTTGGTTATCAGAAAGAAATAGATGGTTTCTGGTTTTTCTTTTTCAGGAATAGTGCCAAAAACGGTTCTGATAATGTCACTAAAGCTGGCACCAATATAAACGAGAATAATCTGACAGAATTGGAACTGATTGTCCTTTCTGAGATCGAAAAAGATAATGCTGTTTCAAGACAAAAGCTGTCAGAAATAACCGGAAGAAGTGTAAGATCAATTCAAAGAGCATTAGATTCTTTAAAAGAAAAAAGGAGAATAAAAAGAATTGGTTCTACAAGATCTGGAAACTGGGAGATCATCCATAAATAAAAATCATTGATTAAACTAATAACAAAAGATATTCAAAAAAAAAGCAATAAAAAATGATTATAAGTGATAAGAAAATATATGCTCTCAACTAGCGCAATCATAGTTAGTTACAAGTGAATCTTAGAGAGTGCGTTTTAGTAAGGAGGTATTTATGATTTCAAATGACGAATTAATAAATTGGATTAACAAAATGCCATTGTGGTTAAGAAAAGCGACTGAAATATATTACCAAAAGAACGAGATAACAGATGGAGATATAAAATACCTCGCTGATTTATGTTTCAAAGAAGATATAAATTACCAAATTCATGGCTTAAATTTGATTAATCATGACGAAAAAAACAATTTTGTTCTTAAAAGCATTGACTCTGTGGTTGGGGTAAATGCAATATCTTCAACGAAACCACTTGAATTTGGCAACAAAGGGATTACAGTTGTTTATGGATTGAATGGTTCAGGAAAATCAGGCTATATCCGTATACTTAAGATGATTTCGGGAGCGAAATACCGCGAAGAAATCAAAAATAATATTTATGATGGAAAGACGGTTTCACCTAAAGCAAATATAACCATTGCGAATAGCGATGGAAACAAAACCTATTTGTGTGATTTAAAAAAACCAGGACAATATAAGGAATTAAGAGATATTGATATCTTTGATACCAAGATATCAAATGCTTATGTAAATGAAGCCAAAGAAGCAACATATGAGCCTTGGATATTTAGTTTGCTTGAAGAATTGGCCAACACTGCTGAAAGATTGAAAAATGAATTGAGAATGCAAAAAAACAAATATCAAATACAGGAGTATGTTTTTCCCGAAAATCTTAAAAACCTTGATCAATATAAAAAGTTAGAAGCAATTACATATAAAACAAGAATTGAAGACTTTCCAAACAAATGGCAAAACGAAGACAATAGAAAGCTTGAAGACTTACGAAGCAAAAATCAAATTGGTCACCTTCAAAGTGAAATAAAACGATTAGAAAATGAACAACGAACCATTCAGAGTTTGCAGAATTATTTTAATCCTATGAAGAAATACTTTGATCGTAATCAAGAATACGTTGACTCGAAGGGGGAATGGGATAGAGCTTACGCCGAGAAGAAAGCTGCCGAATTACTGTTTGCTGAAAACGCATCAAAAATTGATGCAGAAAGCGTAAGCCTTGAGTCATGGAAAAAACTATGGGAATATGCGCGTAGTTTTTCAGAGGAGTGCACGCGTTTAAGAACTCAAAGTGTTTTTGCCTTAAGAGGCGGCAAATGTCCGCTTTGTTTACAAAAAGTTGATTCTGATAAGTACTATGAACGTATTGTTACGATCGACTCATATGTGAACGGAAAAATCACGGAAGAAGAGCAAAAGAAAAAGAAGGATTTTGAATTAAAAATAACATTTAAGGGCCACTTAAAAAGCAAAGAGGATTTAAAGTTGCTGATTGAATCATCTGGACTCACTGATAGTAAAGAATTAATAATAAATATCAATGACGCTGTTGCTGAGTATCGTGATTTTATTGAGAATAACAAAGATGAATATGATGGCAGATATGTGGATGTTGCACCGGTAATAGATATTTTGAATAATAAATTCAATAGTAATGAAGAAGCAATCCATTCGTTGAAAAAACTCATTGAAAGTGAAGAACAAAAAACAATCATTGATCAAATAAATGAATTAGAAGCACAAAAAGCTTTGGTGGATAATTATTTTATTATCAAAACTAATATTGATTTTTTAAAAGAAATTCATGAATTAGAGCTGGCCGAAAAGAAAGTAAGCACAAATAAAATCACCAGTAAAAGTAAAGAACTAGCTCAAGAACTTATAACAACGGAATATGTGAATAGATTTGAACAAGAACTTAAGAAAATATCAAAAAACGATATAGAAGTTAAGCTTGTACAACAAAAGGCAGGCAAAGGTAAAACACCATATAAAGTTGTTTTATTTGATGTATCTGGAAATCAGATTTCTCCTCAAGATATTCTGAGTGAAGGAGAAAATAGAGCAACAGCGCTTGCAGCATTTTTCGCCGAGTCATCTGGCAGAATAGAGAATACGCCACTTGTTGTTGATGACCCAATTTCATCGTTAGATTATTTGTATGAGAATAAAGTTATTGATAGACTTGTGCAGGCAGCGATGATAAGGCAGGTAATAGTTTTTACTCACAGAATTAGTATGGTAGTTGGAATTTACGAAAAAGCAAAAGAATATAAAGTTGAATATAAGGAAATTTCCCTTAAATCTAGCAAAAGTAAAAAAGGCGTACCTTCAGATTTCAGCGATATCGGAACAAAATCAACAAGCCAGTTAAATACATTGATAGATCATAAACTTCCTAAATTAAAAAGATTAGATGAGTTTTCTGAAGATTATTTAGTTTTATTTCATAATATTTGTCAGGATTTTAGAAATGTTGTTGAGAAAAGTATTGAAGAAATCTTATTAAATGAAGTTGTAAAGCGTTTTAGAAGAGAAATTCAAACAAAAAATAAGCTTGAAAAACTTGCAAATATTACAACAGAAGACTGTCAAATGTTTGATAGATTTATGACAAAATATTCGTATTATGATCATTCTATGTCAGATGAAACGCCTCTTATTGAAATGTCTATAGATGAATTAGAAAAAGATTTAAAAGAATTGCAAACATGGATTAGCAAACGCAAATAGAAAAGGATTCGTTATTAGACAGTTATTCAAACGGATATCGTTTGTATCTACTTGAAAAAGAACAGTTGAAAGTAGAATTTCAAAGATTTTTGTAGCATTCATGGATGAATGAGAAGAAATAAAAAAAACAGTTCGTGGAAAATTCGTGGAAAAACCTTTGTAAACAAAAGCATTCAGATACATTGAAATGCATATATCTGAATGTTTAGGTATAGAGATTACACTGTAATTGTAAACATGTGACTAAATTTTACTGTCTACTTGAACACAGAAAGAATTGGTGTCCACCATTTAAAACGATAAGGTCGAAAGACCTTTTTCTTTTTTCCTATGAAAAACCCGCTCCTTTTCAAATTGAACCGGATCCTTTCCCTGCGTTACGATACAGTTGAAGGATACGAAAGGAGATTTCATGAACAACGATACATACGATCTCAATGAAGTGGCACTGATGTCCGGACTTACGACGCGGACGTTGCGGAACTATCTGAATCAGGGATTCCTGAAGGGAGACAAGGCAGACGGAACGTGGAGGTTCACCGTCGAAGATATCGAACGTTTCTTTGCGGAACCCTTCGTAAAGGAAAGCCTGCGCATCAAACGTACTGCTGCCGTCTTCGATTTCCTTGCAGACAGAAAGAAGGATACGGAACAGACCTGTGTGATCCTGGATATCCCTTCCTCCCTGCAGAAAGGAAACGCGATCGCGGATTTCTTCTGTCGGATGATGAAAGACGTCTCAGACATCGATTTCCGCTATGACCGGGACGGCGGATGCGGACGTATCATCCTGTACGGTGCAGCCGAAAGCGTCGCAACACTTATGAAAGCCTATTATGGCACCGAATTCAAAGACTGATCTGCAGATATGAAAAACTGTACTTTTTGTCCGTATTGTATTTTAGATAGTCTAAATTATCGTGTTGGTTTAGAAAATCGTCTCTAAACTATCGTGTGTGTAAGACTATTGATTAAAGGCAGCGCTACAGCG
>CADCRE010000039.1 GCA_902803785.1 uncultured Erysipelotrichaceae bacterium | reverse complement strand
GAGACGGTATCGACCTTCTCCTTGTTTTCATACATGGAGGACATGATGTTGTAGATGGAACGGTGCTTTTCCAGATAAAAATCATCCGCCGTCATTCCGGCATCCACTGTCTGGCGCATCGCATCCGGGTACAGCATGATGTTGCCCAGAAGAGACGCTTCCGCTTCGATCGAATACGGCATCGACTTGTTGCTCATAATTACTCCTCGACCAGTCTCACCTTGATCGTTCCGATCACGTTCTTATATAACTCGATCTGTACATCTGTCGTTCCCAGGGAATTCAGAGGTTCACTGTTGCGGATCTTGCGCTTGTCGATCGTGATCCCCTGCTTCTTCAGTTCTTCTTCGATCTGTTTGCTGGAGATGGAACCGGATACCTTTCCGTCCTTGGCCTTGACCTTGAAGACCAGTGTCTTGGCTTCAAGTACCTTCTTCAGTTCCAGAGCTTCTCCCCTTTTCTGTTCATCCAGACGGGCTGCTTCCTCATTCTGTTTTGCCAGGATCTTCTTGGATCCTGCGGACTCCATGACCGCCAGTCCTCTGGCGATCAGGAAATTGCGGGCATAACCGTCCGCTACTTCTTTTATCTCACCTTTTTTTCCGACTTTAGCTACGTCAGACAGCAGTATTACTTTCATTTTCTTCTCCTTTGAAATATTCATCCAGGACCTTCATCAGATCCGCTTCCATCTTGGCCACGCTCACATCCTTCGCCTGAAGTCCGGCTGCCGTCATATGTCCGCCTCCGTGGAGCTGTTCCATGATGACCTGTACATTGATCTTCCCCTTGGAACGGGCAGAGATCGCAACTTCATCCCTGTCGATATTGCAGATGACGAAGGCTGCCTCCACTCCCTTGGACTTCACGATGACATCGCAGGCCTGGGAAGCGATGGAACGGCTGTAGATCCCTTCGTTCAGGGAAGAGATGATGATATCCTTCCGGTACTGTTTCGCGGAATTGATGATATGGCTGCGTTCGATCACGTTCCGGTACGGCTCCTGTGAAAGTTCATCACATAAAGTCGGATTGGCTCCGTAACCGCGCAACTGTTTTGCGACATCGAAGGTCCTCGAACCCGTCCTGACCCGGAAATGGTCCGTATCGATCAGGATGCCCAGATACATGATATTGGCTTCTTCCGGGGTGATCTCGATCCTTCTGCCGAAGTAAGGCAGGAATTCGGCGACGATCTCCGTTGCGGAAGATGCGGCCGCTTCGATATACATCATCATCGGTACGATATCGAGATCCGCTCTCCGGCGGTGATGATCGAGGATGATGATCCGCTTTGCCTGCTGAAGCAGGTTGTAGCTGTTGGACTGAGCGGCGCTGTGATGATCCACCATGATCACCAGAGTGTTGTCGTTGAGTGCGTCCAGCGCATCCGATTCACTGATGAAACGGTGCTTGTTTTCCAAAACTTTGGAGTAGCGTTCCATGACATCGGAGATCATCGATTCGATGCCTCCGGTACGGGATACGATATAGGTTGGTACGTTCAGACTCTGTGCGATATTGGACATGCACAGGGCGGAAGCCACGCAGTCCGCATCCATGTCCTTGTGTCCGATGATGATGACGTTGCTGGACTTGAGGATCAGATCCCGGATACTGTTGGCCGTGACTCTCACCTTGGTCTTGCTCTGCTTCTCTCTTGCTTCGGAGTTTCCTCCGTAGAACATCGCATCTTCCCCGCTCTTTCTGACGACGACCTGGTCGCCGCCTCTGGTCTGTGCCAGATCCATCAGGGATTCTGCGCTCTCATCGAGCTCTTC
The DNA here is from genome assembly GCA_902803785.1 of uncultured Erysipelotrichaceae bacterium. Classification (GTDB taxonomy): domain Bacteria; phylum Bacillota_I; class Bacilli_A; order Erysipelotrichales; family Erysipelotrichaceae; genus Colivicinus. Next base: position 3,572 of record CADCRE010000039.1, on the reverse strand, counting down.
ATAGCTTTCGGATCCTCTCGCGAGAGCCATGGAGATCGTGACATCGAGTCCTCCGTCCTTGGAGAGCTTTCTCACTCTGTTCAGGATGGAGAAGCGGTCCGCCAGCAGTTTCTGGAACAGTTCTTCGTTCAGGATCAGAAGCAGACGGTTATTCTTCAAAGTCTTGTATACGATATCGAAGCTCTTGAAATAATCGATGACCGGGACCTTGATATTGGTGTTGATATAGGACAGGTCATCTTCCGACATGTTGACTTCATCGTAGTTGTCGTAGCTCAGTAAGCCGATGACCGGAGAGTCATCCGCCAGTTTCCTGGCCAGGTCGTATTCTCCGGTGATGTCCTTGAAGGTCAGAACGGAAGCCTTGTCCATCTTGTTGACGGAGAACTTGTCATCGTTGATGATGATCGTCTGTGTATTGGCTTCGTTCCTCAGCATGTCCTGCAGCTCCGGCAGCCAGTTCAGCAGTTTCTCGCCGACGTGATTCAAACTCCTCTTGAGGAAGAATTCGGACATGAAGGTGATCTCGTAGTTGTCGTCATAGGACAGGATGCCGACATCACCGTGATTGAGGACTTCCTTATAAGCGGTATCGACCGTCTCTTCGATCTGCCGGCTGGTCTCCGCATGCATGGAATTCATATAGAAGTAGACCACCGCAAAGGCAATGGTGAATGCCACCGTGATGAAAAGCGGAATGATGATATTCTGATGAAGGATGAATGCCATCACCAGCAGTACCGCGACCACTTCGACGATCGTGACTGCCGAGATGATATTTACGAGTGTCTTCTTTCTCATAGTTTGACCTGTCTTCTTCTTTCCAGGAAATCACGCAGCGGACCGGCACCGTAGAGGAAGCCTGACATGATCAGCATCAATAGAAGCCCCGGGAACACGAACGCCAGGATCACAAAGAATCCGCCGATATTCCGCTTCAGAACGATGACGCCGTAGAGCACCACGAACAGATATCCGTAGTACAGCAGGACGATACCTGCCAGTATGGATACGATCATACAGGTGTAGTAGAGGAAACGGTTCTCGATCTTTCCGGCGACGAAGATCAGGCTGAGCAGGACCATACAGATATAGGACAGAGGCTTGCTTGGCTTCATGTCCCAGATGTTGATCGAACCCAGATCCTTGATCTTGAACCTCTTCAGCATGAATACGCTGATCAGAGAGATCAGGACCCCTTCCATGGCTCCCATGATGATCGTAGAGATGATATAGATGATGACCAGAAGCTGGCTGAAATCGATACCGGCAGCTGTGAAGATCGATGAATAATCGACGCCGACGAGCGAACCGGATTTCTCCATGGCCAGACGGTATTCCTCGATCATCGTCGCGATCGGGAAACCCAGGAGCGGATAGACGACGAACGTGGCGATGATCTCACCTACCACATAGGTAGCGATCGCCATCAGCGTCAATGTGCGCTTGTCGAAATTCCGTTTGACGCCATAGGAAAAGATCAGTCCCGTCAGGACTCCCACCGGAACATAGATCAGATAGACCATCTGGAAGTTCCCCAGCAGGAAGCTGATGATCAATAGGCCTACAGACAGCATGACGCCATCGCGCAAGGAATGCATCGCACTGTACATGATGATCACGACCGGCATCATCAGCGTGATCAGTTCCGTAAACCAGTAGGCCGTTATCCTGTCGATCAGGATCAGAGCGCCGATGATGGCCAGCATCATCGCACCCTGTGTCAGTTTCTTCGTTTGATTCATATTACTATTATAAAATGAAACCTCCACGATGTGGAGGTTATTCATTAATCTGCGATATAAGGCAGTAATGCCATCTGACGTGCTCTCTTGATGGCTGTTGCCAGCATGCGCTGATATTTGGCGCTGGTGCCGGTGACACGTCTCGGAGTGATCTTTCCGTTCGGAGAGATGAACTTCTTCAGCAGTTCTACGTCTTTATAATCGATATATTCGATCTTGTTCTTGGTGAAGTAGCAAACTTTCTTATATCCGACTCTCTGTTTTCTAAAAGCCATGATTCATCCTTTCTGTTCTCAATAAAATGGCAGGTCGTCACTTGAGATATCGAGCGAAGGCGTATTGGAGAAATCGTCATCCATACTTCCGTAGCCCGTATCCGCTGCCGGAGTGAAGGTCTGGTTCTGTGATGTGTAACCTGACTGGTTTCCGGTGCTCGTATAAGTGCCGCTGCTGTTGCGGTTGGAGATGATCTGAACGTTGTCTGCGACGACTTCCGTCACATAGACCTTTCCGTTCTGACCGTCATAGCTGCGGGTCTGGATCCTGCCTTCGACGGAAACGACCGTTCCCTTTCCGGCATAGTTCGCCAGAAAATCGGCGGACTGTCTCCAGGCGATGCAACTGATGAAATCTGCCGTCTGTGCTCCCTGCTGCTGTGACTGGAAACGGCGGTCTACCGCAACCGTAAAGCTGCAGACAGATGCACCGGAATTCGTCTTACGCAGTTCGATGTCCTTTGTCAGACGTCCTACAAGCACGACATGATTGACGTTGATCATTATTTCTTTCCTTTTTTCTCATCGGATGAGATCGTCATGAGTCTGACGATATCGCCGTTGATACCCATCAGACGTTTGAACTCATTCAAGCCTTCAACGTCGACTGTATAGGTCACTACGACATAGTAGCCCTTGGACATATGATCGATCTCGTAAGCGAACTCTCTCATGCCCCAGTCATCAACGTTGTCGATCGTCCCGCCGTGCTGCGTGATAATGCCGTGCATCTGTTCTACCAGTGCATTTCTGGCAGCGTCGTCAAGACTGGACTTGATGATGTACATAGTCTCATATTGCTTCATTCTTTAACCTCCTTCTGGACTAAACGGTCTATTTCTAGACAAGGAATATTTCTATTCGCTTGATTATTATACAAGACAAAAGGCCTTTTCACAAGGTCTTTTCCGAAGAAAAACGCCTTTTCTTCCCTGTCTTGTCTGTACCATATTAACTCATTTCCCCGTTTTGGACAATGCTATAATGATGATATGGCTATGGACGGCATCACACTGTACAAAGTGAAGGAAGATCTCGAGAAATATCTGCCGATCCGGATCAACCGCATCAGCGAGACCAGCAGGACCGAGATCGTCTTTAACGTACACGCAAACGAGATCCGTACGAATCTCGCGATGTCCTTTCATTCGACCTACAATCACATCTGTCTGTCGAACCGCAGCTTCAACAGCTACAACGACCCTTCCACCTTCGTCATGGTGCTGCGCAAATACCTGCTCAACGGCGTCATCTATCAGATCGATCAGTCCGACTACGACCGCTATCTGCTGATGCATGTCCGGGCCAGAGACGATCTCTACGACGAGAAACACTACATCCTTTCGGTAGAACTGATGGGAAAGTACGCCAATCTGATCCTGGTGGATGAAAACGGAAAGATCATCGATGCCCTGAAGAAGATCCCGCCGTATGAGAATACCCGCCGGACCATCCTGCCCGGTGCACAGTTCACGACGCCCGATCCCCAGCAGAAACAGGATCCGTTTCATGATCCGCAGATCGATTTCAACGAGTCTCTGGTCAAACAGCT
>CADCRE010000038.1 GCA_902803785.1 uncultured Erysipelotrichaceae bacterium | reverse complement strand
TCATCATAAAGCCAGATACCGTTGCGCATAAATCGGCCACGTTCAAGCCAAGATTGACAAAAGAAAGAATCTTGGATTTATCCAAGCTTTTCATTATCTTATTAGCCTTATTCATAATGCCATCAATATTGCTGTTCAAGTCTTCTAAAGAGCTATTCACTACTCTGAGTGAGTGATTAACCTTTTTTGTGGACGATACTAATGTTTCTATCAGATTCTCGCCTGCTTTTTCAACTTTGCTATTCTTTTTGATAGCTAGACGTATAAATTTCTTAAATCTAGCATTATTCTGTCTAAAACAAGCTTCAAGAGATTCGAGATCCTTAAAAAGGTAATCAAAAACGATCCCGTTTTCATATTTATTGATCAAAGCGTCGCCCTGAAGCACGATCACACCGATGAAATCAGAACCAGGTTTAGTATTATCTCTCTGTTCTTCCTTGATCTGATCGATAGAATGGGAGATCTTCAGATCACCGAAATCAGTCTCGATGATCGTTTCCACATACCTTGTCAGTTCGTTCTCTTCATCGATCATGATCTTGTGAAGATAAGCCTGTTTTACTGTTCCCCGTACCGCGATCCAGTCGTTCGTGGAGTAATCAATATCTCTCACAGTTCCTTCAGGAAGTACCTGGTGATTGTAGAGGAACTGCGTTCCGCACATAAAGCCATCCGCCAGCTTGTATTCTCCGGGGGTCTTTTCATCGCCTTCGTCTCTGCTTTTGTAGTAATCCACATCGACAGCTACACCGATCATCTGAAGTTCGACCTCTTCACCGGGAAGATAACTGGGCAGGATGTCGGCATTCATTACATTGACTACCAGCAGTCCTTCTTTTCCGTTCGCCTTGTTTATGATCAGCTTTCTCTCACCCGGGTAAGTCTTCTCCTCATCGGTACATTCATTCAAAATCGACAGCTTCCAGACACTGCTCCCGATATTGTGAACATCAAAACTCTTCAATTCCTGAGTTCCTTCTTCATTGGCCGAGATATTGCAGATGATCTGCAGATGATCGGAGAGTTCTCTGTTCTGCAATCTGGTTCCATAATATCTGTTTACATATTTGGCCTGATACCCATTGACCACTCTCCCTTTTTGCGCCGCTTCGGAAACAAAGCCAAGCAGAAGATCATCATCTTCATCTAAGAAATCCATACCATAGCTGCTTAACAAAGCTCTTGACATATTGCCCCTCCTAACTGTATTTTTTTTCGAACTCATATGTGCCGTTCTGCCGTTTTTGTCCTGTTTTTTTAGATCTCCGGCATAATGTCACATCAGTGTCTTCGATCACGGTCCCATAAACTAGATCAGCTCATAGCCGTTTTCTTCACCGATCTTCCTTTAATTCAATTATATGATACCGTTGTACCAAAAAGACGCCTTGGGAGATCAGGGCATGAACGGTAAACAGTTTCAATTCAGCTCAATGAATAATACGATCGTTTATAGAACAGTTTCTCTGTTCTACCGGAAGACGAAGGAGCCGTTATTATGCGGCTCCTTCGAGTTGATCCCACTCATCGATCATCGCCTTTGCGAAGACGACCTCCTTGCCGGTCCATCCGTACAACAAGTTGCCCCTGTAAAGATAGTTGGGAAGGACACTGTTGTTATATCCGGCAGTTTGCACAGAGAACAGGTTGACTTTGTCGAACACTTTGGAACGGTAGAGTTTGACCAGCTCGAGTACATTTACGTAGCTACTGTTGCTGCCCATACCGGAAAGACCGTACGTCCGCTTGAAAGCATCATAATCGTTTGTACCGTCAGCGGTACAGTACAGCTGTCCCCTGCCGGCCTGCATGTCCGAATAGATGAAGATGTTGTCGAAGTGCTTTTTGTTTTTGATCGCATCCTCGAAGAACAGCCAGATACCGTTTTCGGTAGCGCGGCCGACCTCCAGACCTGCAGCATTTACCTTATCCAGATTGGAGAGGATGGAATCACACTTGGAGATCGGAATTACGGTCAGACGGTCACCGAATACCCCGACATATCCCTCGTCGCAGCG
>CADCRE010000037.1 GCA_902803785.1 uncultured Erysipelotrichaceae bacterium | reverse complement strand
TGTTCCATAGTGACAGTCGTGTTTTCAAAATGTTCGATCTGTCTTTCCGTTGCATTTTTATTTTCCTGGTCAGAATAGAAAACAACAGAAACCAGCATGAGTATCATGATGAATATATTGACGATTATGACCCAGGTTTTTTTCATTGCTTCTTATATTTCCTATTTCAGATTATTGGCATTCGCAAAATAAACAGATATCGTATTTTAAATTATTTTATCATAAATAGCCATGCCGACACGCACTGACCGGTATTAATCGTATCGCGGTCGCAAAAGAAAAAGCTCAATAGATAAGTCTTGTCAGGAATACTTTGTGCCTGTATGGCAACTCTCGCCTATATATAAAGAACATAAAAAAATACTATTTCGGATTATATAACAGAAGTCTTTGTTTGAATGAATTATGTTCGCTTATTTACACATTTATGGACTGCCCTGCAAACCGGAGTTTAACTGATTCTCTTTTCAAACCTGAAATCAAGTTCTTCTCTGCCGGATTGATCTTCACCCATCTCTTCATCCCTTGATCCATCATATGGTGAATCAGGTTCCGGATGAAAGGGATTGAAGAATTCGACGATGTGGAATCCCAGCTTGTTGACATAGAAATGGATGTTTCTTGTTTCAAAGTACGGAGTCAGCGTTTCCCATACCTTTACTTCGGGATGAAGCTTTTCCATTTCGAACCAGGCGGCCTGTCCTATGCCCTTGCTGTGACATTCGGGATTAACAAAAAGAATCTCCAGATCACCTCTGTTTCCATCAACAGAGACAATGATACCACCGACTTTCTTCCCGTCAGAAATGATCCTGTAGGCTTCGCCATGATCGATAGAGTGTTCGATGGTCTTTCTTGATATGATCTCATCACCTTCTTCATATTCATCATTGCGCATACCGAATTCGATGGTCGATCCGTATTTGAAAGCCCATTGGTTATCTGTGATGAACTGTTCCCTGTCTTCTTCTTTCAAAGGGATCAATGTTACTTCTGTTTCATTCATTTCCTGTCCTCCCTCTGCCGGGAAAACAAAAGCCCGGCCATAATAACCGAGCTCACTCGACACCTTATCCGATAGGCGGCCTGCAAACATTTACTGTTTGCGATCCCCTGTGCTACGGCACACTATCCTCCGGTGACCTGTAATATCTTTCCGATGATATTCTATCGGAATACCATCGGAAAAGCAAACCCTCAAATGATCGTTGTTGAAATCATTTATTCTGAATTGTGTTCGCAAATCTATAGTATTACGAACCCGACAGACAGTTTGCCCATCCGGAAAGCTCAGTGTTCTTTTTCGATCGTGATCACCGCTTCCTTTGTTTCGTTGTCAAAACTGTCTACCGTGAACCTGTAGCCGATCGTCTCTCTTTTGTTCGTAAACGGATAGTTGGAGAAGAATTGCGAATAATCATCCATCGTAAAGGAATCTCCGGCATGGAAGAGATAGGAGGAATAAAACACGTAGCTGTTCTCTACCTCCTTTCCTGATGCCGGGATCAGTGACAGTGCGCGGTAATCGGGATCTTTGTCCGGAGAGTCTGTCATCCTTTCTTCCGGATCAGGCCATACTGAATTGGAATAGGCGCTCACGGCATCGGAATAAGTCGCGGGACTCCAGCTGTCAAAATCCTCCAGCCATCCCAGTCCGTCACTGAAACTGCCGTCTATCCTTGCGATCCTGGCATCCACATGCATCAGCCTGACACCGCCGTCGTCTTCGTTTTCGCCATACTGGTAGTAGTAAGAGAAAGGCTGGGAGTTGTTGCCTCTGTTGGAAAAAACATCCAGCAGCAGATACTCGTCAAACGGCGTCCCGTTCCATTCCCCGCAGGGGATCAGGATAGCATCAGGATATTCCGCGCTGTTGCGCAGCTTGATCGTCACTTTTTCCGTGTCCGGTGTGATGACGTACGGATCGATCCATCCCACCGCCATCTTGGAGAAGGCATTCCAGTCACCGATCGTTCCCGACATGATGTCGAAGTGAGTGGCGACCCCGGTCATACCGTAGTAGTCGTAGTAGTCTTCAAGGCCCAGAGCATGGGAGAGTTCATGCGTGACGGTATTGTCCGTATAGTTGTCTGAATAAGGATTCAGCTCGCTTGCATGTACGGCCTCATAGGAACCCAGCAGGGCGTTTGACGGATGGTATTTTTCATCTCCCCGTTCCAGTCTGAACGTGTAGTTGGGTCTGTTGAGATCGGAAGGTTCGTTTGTTACGATCATGACTCCGTCCAGATATCCGTCCCCATTGGAATCGTATTCGGAAGGATCGCTGACATAGTTGCTTATGGTATAGGCATAGACATCCAGAAGATTCTTCCAGAGGAACTGCTTCCAGACATCCAGAGAATCGCTGTAATAGTATGTCGGATAGACGTGAAACTGCAGGTCCAGCATTCCGTAGGAAGCGTTCTGGAAGTATTTACTGATCGGGTAGAAATAGGATTCATCAAAGTCCCCATTGAATCTCAGATCCATGTTGGCGAAGAACTCGTCATCCATCGGATCGCCTCCCTGGATGTATACCGGTATGACCATGATGTTGTCTGTGCCCCGGGGATTCAGAAGGCCCTTGTACAGGCTGCTGTAGGTGAATCCGATCTTTGTACGAGGATAGTCGTCGATGTGCGGCCCTGTATCGTCTTCAATGATCACGTTATCCCCTCCATGATCCTCGGAGGCATCTTCCGGGAGGCCTTCCTGCTGTCTGCATCCAAACAGACTCAGGATCATGAACACGCATAAAGACAACCTCAGCATCCAACCACAAATACTCTCTGTTCTT
>CADCRE010000036.1 GCA_902803785.1 uncultured Erysipelotrichaceae bacterium | reverse complement strand
CTTCACCGGTCAGAACGATCTCACAGGAAGACGGAAGTCCCGTCAGGTCAAAGGTCTCGGCGTTGTATCGCGCATTGATGGAGACGTTGGTCAGGATCTTGGAACTGGACAGTGCCGTATTGGAACTGTCGTAGGTCGCTACGAAATAGGCCAGGCACGCCAGAAGCAGCGCAAACAGACCCAGATATCTGGTCGAGAAAAACAGGCGGTCGATCAGAGAAGAGACATAACGGAAAAACTTCAGGATGTTCTCTTCGACCGTCGCATACTGATTCTTAGTGGCGGAACGCGAAGCGATCTTCTTCGCCTTTTCCAGTTTCTCTTCAGGATTGCTGATCTGACTCATTCTTTGCCTCCTGATCTATCTCATCGGCTGTCGCCTCATATTTGTAACGGTTGTTGACCGGAACTTTCATATCCGGTTCCTTATTCACCAGGATCTCGTCTTCAACGGTCCTGTCACGGTTCTTTCTGCGGAAGAACGGGAATCCCTTCTTCTCTTCCTTGTCTTCTTCACTGATGTGAACGATCTCATCGTTCTCATCCTGCAGGACCAGAGAGTTCCTTCTGCGGCTGTTCTTTTCGATCTCGGTCGTTTCACCGCAGATGACACGGCGCAGATAGTCCTTCAGCTGTTTCTCGTCGACCGAGAAGATACGGCTGTTCTCCGCGATGGAGATCGCACTGGTCTCTTCGGAAACGACGATCGTCAAGGCATTGGATACTTCCGCGATACCTAAAGCCGCTCTGTGTCTTGCGCCGTAACGGGAAGACAGGTTCACGCTCGTCGGCGGGAAGTAGGCACTGGCACAGGCTACCTTGTCACCCTGGATGATGACCGCACCGTCATGCAACGGCGTCGTCGTCATGAAGATGGAACACAGCAGTTCCTTGGTGACTTCCGCATTGACCGGAATGCCCGTCTTGATGTAGTCCTGTAAAGACTGAGACTGTTCGATCGTGATCAAAGCGCCCACTCTTTCATGAGACAGAGTGATCGTAGCCTCATAGAGCTGTTCCACCAGCTTTTCCTTCTCATTGGATAACAGAGAAGAGATCCTCGAGAAGGCATTGGTCTTACCGATCTTCTCTAACAGAGCTCTCAACTCCGGCTGGAAGATGATGATGCAGGCCAGAAGGCCCCAGTTGATGAAGATATCCGTAAAATAGGTCAATGTCGAAAGTCCCAGCAGTTTCGCCAGGCCGTTGACAAGGACGATCGCTACGATCCCTTTAAAGATCTGAACGGTACGCGCATTGTTGCGGATCGCTTTGATGGCATAGTAGAAAAGAAACCACATGATGCCGATATCGATGACGACCCGGAATACGGACCATATATTCTGTATCGTTAGATTGACGTTATAATCAGTCATTGTTCCTCCTGCTTACATCAAACAATTATAGCATAAACAAAAAAGGGATAGAAATCCCCTTTCGTTGCTCCTGTGGCGCGCCCAGAGGGAGTCGAACCCCCAACCTTTTGAATCGGAATCAACTGCTCTATCCTTTGGAGCTATGGGCGCAGTCTGTCGAACCGAATCCGCCGTGACGGACCTCTTTACAGTTATCGTCATCCGTCGTGTAATACCTTGTGATGACTCCCTGTACAAAACGGTCTCCCGCCTCGATATGCAGGTCCTTATCTCCCCGATTGACGATGCCGACGATGATGTGACCTTCATTGTCCGCATAATAGTAATCGGAATCGATGATCCCGACCGTATTCATCAGGCACATCTGATATTTGAATCCCATGGAAGAACGCGGATAGATCTGCAAGAGATATTCCTCATTCAGATGACACCGGATCCCCGTCGGGATACGGGCACTTTCTCCGGGTTTCAGATCGATACTGACCGGCGAATGGAAGTCATATCCGGCACTTCCGGAAGTGGCTCTTTTCGGTACAACTACATTTTCGTAAAAACAGCCTTCTTTCGCAAGCAGTTTTTTCAGATCCTCATCGAACTGTCTCTCGCTCACCTTTTCAAATACGGCAGTTTTCACATATAAATCTTATCAAACATCTTGCGAAAATGAAATAAGTATGTTACTATGAATAAGCGCTAAATTCAACAGACAAAGCGTGTGCTGAAGAAGTACTCAAGTGGTTGAAGAGGTGGCCCTGCTAAGGCCATAGGTCGGCTTGTCTGGCGCG
>CADCRE010000035.1 GCA_902803785.1 uncultured Erysipelotrichaceae bacterium | reverse complement strand
GCCAGTTCATGTCTGTCCCGATAGTTCATCACCACTCTTCACTGATCCTTTCACCGAAGGCGTTGTATATACCAAGCAACTGTGGCTTTCCCTCTGAGATCCCGGCAACGACCGCCACATGGGAACGGGTCGTAAAGACCTGCGTCCGATAAGCCATGAGGGCACAGTCACCGACTTCACACGGTTCTGAGATCTCGTAGTGATAGTCGATCGACTCTTCCGACGGTGCGACGACTTTCAGCCATTTTGCGGAATCCAGGTCCTTTCCGACCAGAACGTTCTCCATATGACTGCGGCGGTAATGGCCTCCACCGTAACAGTAGGCCTTTCCGTCATAGTTGTGAGAGATCTCCGAAACGTAGACATAGCCCGGACGTTCGATCGGATCGTTGTGTTTGTGCAGCGGGGTCGTACCCGTCAGTCCGTGTCCCGGTTCTGCGCTGGTACCGCCCAGTTCATGGATCAGTTTCATGGATGCGCAGCAGCTGGCACTCGGCAGATTGACATTCAGGTCATGAAGTCCGCATTCCTTTGCGATCTTCAGTCCTCTGTTCAGAGCCTTGATATTGTCGGTCCCTTTGATCCTGTTTTCCTTTTCGGAATATAAAAGCGCAGGGAAGACCGTGAGACCGCCGATCTCTACGTGTTTCATCTCTTTGACCGTCTCGATCAGTTCCTTCAGCTCACTGCTGTGGAAACCTCCGACCTGACCGGAATAGAGATCGGAATCTTCATCGCTCAGACGGATCAGCAGCTTCTGTATCCTTCCGCATTCGCCGGCAGCTTCATCGATCTCTTTTATCTTCTCAAGAGAATAGACCGTCACATAATCCGGTCCGCTCCGGATGATCTTCTTCATCAGAGCCTTCGGGATCTGTACCAGATGTCCCACATTGGAGATATGGATCCCGTTCTGTATCATCCTCAGAGCTTCCTTGTAGTCGACAGCGACCGCTCCCTTGAATCCGACTTCCATCAGCTTCTGTGCGACCAGCGGATTCCTGCCGATCTGTTTCAACATGAAATACAGTTCGATCCCGTAACGGTCCGCCTCTTCCTTCATCTTCCGGGCATTCTCACAGATGCAGTCCAGATCCAGGACGTAGGTGTCCGGCAGGATCTTTCCTTCCTTATGCAGCGCAAAGGCACATCTGACCAGTTCCGGATTTCGTTTTATCACCTTTTCCAGAAACATATGAACTCCTATCCGAGATCCGGATTGTCGACGATCCTGGCCGGATTGTCCACCAGGAACTTCCGGATCGTATCTTCATCCAGTCCTTCTTCTCTCATCAGAGGAACGACGCTGCCCATGACGGCCAGATAACCGGATCCGTTGAACGTCGTGAAGTAGGTATGTCTGGAGATGTCGTTGGACAGCACCAGATGATCGCCATATCCCGCTTCCACGATCTTCTTCGCGTTCCTTGCGCGGATCTCATCCGCCATGTAAGCCACCTTGCCGCAGGTATCGAAGGCGATATTGACGCCGTACTTCAACAGGGAAAGATGGTACTCACTGTCATCGATCAGATCCTGATGGCCGATGATGATCTTATCCGGATCCACACCTTCCTGTAACAGTGTCTCGATCGTCTCGACAGCTGTATATCTGCCTGTATGCGTCGATACCGCAAATCCCGTCTGTTTCGCAGCGATCCCCGCCGCTTCCAGGATCTTCTTCTCGTTTCCTTCGAATGCCTTCGGACTCGAAGCGATCTCGCCGATCAGTCCTGCCTTGATCGATGTTGAGTCGATCCCCTCACAGAGATCTCTGATATATATCTTTGCGACATCTTCCTTCGTAGCTTCATTCATCCACTCCGGATGGTAGGATGCCAGATAGAAACCCGTGGAACACACGATCTTCAGACCGGTCTTCTCACTGATCTCCTTCAGTTTCCGGACATCTCTGCCCATGTCGTTCGTCGTCACTTCAAAAGCTGCGCAGATCCCCTGGTCCATCGCCTTGCGGATCTCCGGTGCGACCTCATCCACGTCCTTGATAAAGGAATATCCGTCTTTGCGGACCCTGTCGAGGTCAACGATAAAGTGTTCATGAGCCAGAGTCGCTCCCAGCTCTTCCTTCTTGATATCTCCCAATACTGTACGAATCATAATAATAAATACAGGCATTCCAGCGTATGGCCGGAATGCCTGTCCTTTCTAATCCTATTCTGGCTTTCCTTCTGTTTTATCCACCAGGGCCTTTACCAATGCAGGTACGACCTGTTCTGTGTGGGATTTGACATAGCCAAATGCTTTATGGTTCCCGCCGTACACCATATGTCTGATCTCCTTTTCATTCGGACATTTGCCCTGTTTGGAGACGACCAGACAGTTTCCGTACCCCAGAACCATGATCGCCGTCGCCAGCGAACCGCCGCCGCCGGTCATGCAGCTGCCGAGATAGTAGTCCGCTTCTCCGTTCTTTACCTTACGGGCAGCGACCATATCCGGATCCGTCAGTGTTTCGACAGTATCCGTATATTCCTTATCGATCAGCTGTTTTGTCTGAGTCGCGGTAAGACCACAACATTCAATCTTCATAAGAAAGCCTCCTTGAATCTAGATTATAACGTAACGATGTGCAGCAGGATCGCCAGGTTGTAGAGCAGACCGACTGCAACTGCAGCTAACGGACCGACAGCAGACTTCGGAATACGCTGACCGGTGACTTCGTTCAGAGTGTAGAAACCGCCGACCATCATCAGACCGACAGCGCCCCATGTAGCATTACCAGCCATGAAAGCACCGATCGTCAGAGCCAGAGTCGTGCAGGAGATCATCGCGTCACGGATGTGGTCGCCGCACTTCGTCAGTTCAGGGAACTTGGAAAGTCCTTTACCAAGCAGTCCGAGCAGCTGGATCTCTAAGAATTCAACAGCGAAACCTGCGACAGGAGCCAGGAACCAGACGCTGTCCGGTACCATAGCACCTACCAGCATGACAGCCGTAAGACCGACAGCCTGGTAGACACCGGTAGCCAATGCAGTGGAAACGATCAGCGGGATAAATGCGAAGATGACACCGATCATTGCCAGGTAGAAGATGCTCATGTTGCCTTCGGTGATCGCAGATGCGAGGATGACAGGCTGGTAAGCCTGAGCCAGGATCTTGATACCTAATGCGTTCAGAGCGCCCTGGATGCACAGATAGACCCAGTTGGATTTGATCCTCTCGGCATTCTTCGTGAACAGGTTCTCTTCTTCTGAAGTCGTTTCAACAGAACCGGAGTTCTTGGAAGCCTTGACAGCGTTGACGACCAGGCAGATCATACCTGCCAGCATAGCGAATGTGTAAGGATACAGAGCCATTGTCGTAGCACCGATCTTGACGGAATTGACGACTGTGCAGACGATGTAGACGATACCGGTGATAACGGCTGAGATGATACCCTGCTTAGCACCGAACTGTCCGGCTATGGCAATTGCCGGATACATACAGAAGATCGGAAGGACCGGTCCAGTGATGTTCGTCAGGTCATTCAGGAAGTTGTATGGCAGACCGTTGAAGAAAGCACCGATAGCCTGTGTACCTAAAGCACACAGCAGACCGTAGGCAGCACCCAGACCTAACGCAACATACTTGTTAGGAGACCAGGCACCGATACAGTCGGTCGCGATCAGGATCAGGTGGCAGGCGATCAGGCCTGTGCCAAGCCACTGGTTGAAACCGGCCATGACCCAGCCTACACCCATACCGGTAACGACGACTGCGAATTCCGCACGGCTCATTCTGCCTTCCATCAGTTCCGGGAAGACAGGTCTAGCGCCATCGTTGAAGTTGGAAATGCACAGGTGGGAAAGCAAGCTTGCCCAAGCTGCGATAGCCACGAGCACTACAGTTCTAAGTACAAGTGGAAATGTGAAATTAGTTACCATAGTAATTCACCCCTTCTTTTTTGAGTTTTCACTCAGTTCATTCAGCAGTGTGCCATTCACCGCTTTCCTTGAACTGAGCTATTAAATTGTTTATATGAAGTAACGCGTATCCCTGTTCGGTCTCGTTCAGAGGATTCTTCGTTACATTCATAACTTTCTTAAGGATCTCCTTCGACAGTTCATAGGTATCCAGAGATTCCAATTCACTGACCACAGCTTCCGGAAGTTCATCCACTTCCTCTTTCGTGACCAGTCTGCCATAGGCAGCACACAGGTGTGCGATGAAGGAAGCTGCGTTCTCTTCCTCCAGTTTCACACCGTAATCTTTTTCAAACAGATCGATCACCGCATTGAGATCTTCGATATCTCTGTCCGTGATCATTCCGCCTTCCTTGTATAATTTAAAACGTTCGGTAAAATCCATCTTCCCTCCTAACGGAACAGACCCTTCTTCTGTTTCTTCTTCTGGATCTGTTTCCTCTTTTCCTTTTTGGACAGTTCGACAGGCTGATAAGCTTCATATTCCAGATGAAATATCTTTTCTGTCAGCAGAAGGCACCAGTGATCCGAAAAGTTCGCCAGCAG
>CADCRE010000034.1 GCA_902803785.1 uncultured Erysipelotrichaceae bacterium | reverse complement strand
TGTCACCAACATGCCTCCGCAGGATCGCGGTGTCGGTCTGGTCTTCCAGAACTACGCGCTGTATCCGCACATGTCCGTTCTGGAAAACATCGCTTTCCCTCTTGAGATCAAGAAGATACCGAAAGCGGAAAGAGAGAAGAAAGCCAAAGAGATGGCCGAACTGGTCCATGTCGATCAGCTGCTCGACAGAAAGCCGAAGGAACTTTCCGGCGGTCAGCAGCAGCGTGTCGCCATCGCCAGAGCCCTGATCAAGGAACCAAAGCTCCTCCTGCTGGATGAACCTCTGTCCAACCTCGATGCCAGACTGCGTCTGGAAATGAGAGAAGAGATCAGAAGGATACAGCTCGAGACGGGCGTCACCACCATCTTCGTCACACATGACCAGGAAGAGGCAATGTCCATCTCCGATAAGATCGTTCTGATGAAGGACGGCTACATGCAGCAGGAAGATACACCGCAGGAACTCTATGACGATCCTGCCAACCACTTTGTCGCCAACTTCCTGGGCAACCCTCCGATCAACAACCTCAACGGTTACATCAAAGACGGAAAATTCGTTCTGGAAGATGATTCCGCAAGTATCCGTATCGATAATCCAAATGTCAAAGAAGGTCAGAAAGTCATCATGGGCATCCGTGCCGAGTCATGCATCCTCTCCAAGGAAGGATCTGACCATGACCTGGAAGCTGTCGTCGATCAGAGATACACGATGGGCAAGGAAGAACTCGCATTCCTGAACGTCGGGAACCAGCAGATCAGAGTCTACCTCTCCAGTGACTATACCTATGAAAAAGGCGAAAAGATCCTGCTGGACTTCAGAAAGAAAGGTGTTTTCCTGTTTGACAGGGAGACGGGAGACCGCATCTGATGAGCGAAAAGACAAAGAAAAAGAACCGGGATACCAGCAGCAACTATATCTTTAACGGAAAGTATGAACCGCTGATCTATCTCGTACCGTTCTTTCTGGGACTGCTTGTGTTTACGATCTATCCGATCATCAACGTCGTCATCATGTCCTTCAAGCAGGGCTACCGTCTTTCCGGAGCCTATAACGGCATAGGATTGGATAACTATATTACAGTCCTTACAAACAAATACTTCCGGTCATCGATCAAGAATACCTTCATCTACGTATTCACCGTCGTACCGATCGCAACTATCCTGTCGGTCCTGATCGCCAACCTCCTCAATCAGAAGATCAAGGGCATCGGGATCTTCCATACGGCATACTTCCTGCCGATGGTCACATCAGCCATCGCTGTCGGTATCTCATGGAGATTCATGTTCAACAAGCGTACCGGTATCATCAACTGGCTGCTGGGACTGATCGGGATCGCTCCGATCGACTGGCTCGGTGCTGCCGGAGGTAACGCTCCTTACAACATGCTGACGGTCATCATCTTCGGTATCTGGAACATGATGCCGTTCACGATCATCCTGCTGCTCAGCGGCTTGCAGAACATCGACCCGATGTACTATATCGCAGCCAAAGTCGACGGTGCATCCTCATCTACGATCTTCAAGAGGATCACAGTCCCATTGCTGGCGCCGACCATCTTCCTGACGATGATCGTCAATATGATCTCCGCATTCAAGGTATACAATGACGTCATCCCGTTCTGGGCAGGCAAGGCCGGAGCACTCAGCACCAACCTCTACACCATCGTCTACTGGATCAAGGAGACCTTCTATTCCAAACTTCGTCTGGGACAGGCGGCAGCTGCCTCGATCATCCTGTTCCTGATCATCCTGGTATTCACTCTCATCCAGAGACTGATACAGAGAAAGTTCAATTACTAGGAGGTGCATGATGAACAGAGATTTAATCAAAAAGATCTTCGTCTATCTGATCCTGATCATCGGTGCCCTGATCATGGTCTTCCCGTTCTACTGGATGATCTCCCGATCCCTGATGACAGCGGAAGAGTATTCTACCTTCCCGCCGATCTGGATCCCTAAAAATATCTTCAACTTCTCCAACTTCGTAGAAGCGTTCAAAGCCGCACCGTTTGCGACCTACTTCGTGAACTCCCTTCTGGTCACCAGCGGATCTGTCCTGCTGACAGGCTTCACCACCATCATCGGTGCCTTTGCCTTCTCCAGACTGAAGTTCCCGGGCAAGGAATTCATCTTCGCTCTCCTGGTCGCCTTCATGATGGTCCCGTTCGAGATGCTGGTCATCACCAACTATCAGACCGTCACGAAACTCCAGTGGATCGATTCCCTCCATGTCCTGGTCATTCCGTTCATGACCTCCATCTTCTATACCTACATCCTGAAAGGCTTCTTCGATTCCATTCCGGACAGCTTATACTACTCCGCAAGGATCGACGGTGCCTCCAACTGGAAGTATCTCTGGAGAGTCATGGTCCCGATCGCAAAACCTAGCCTGGTCACGATCATGCTGCTGAACGCGATCAGTTCCTGGAACTCCTTCATGTGGCCACAGCTGGTCATCAACTCTGACCGCTATCGTACCGTACCGTTCGGTCTGTTCGCCTTCATGTCGGATGCCGGAAGCGATACCCATCTGCAGCTGGCAGCCGCAACGCTCTGTGTCCTGCCGATGATCATCCTCTTCCTCTTCGCAAGGAAATATATCGTCAACGGTGTCGCCAGAGGCGGTATCAAAGGATAATGAAAAAAATACTGCAACTGTTTGCTGTCCTGCTTCTTCTGACAGGGATCTGTGCCTGTTCCAGACAGCCTGATCTCTCCGGTGACTGGCAGCTCCTCAGGATCGATTCCGAAGAGAACCCGGTCACGGAAGAAGAGATGGAACTGGTACGTTCCTTCGGAATGGACATCCTCTTGCATCTCAACGCAGACGGCACAGGTACATTGGATCTCTTCTCTGAGGTCAGTGACCTGACCTATGACACCAGGGAGATGAAAGTCACGATCGCCGGTTACACTTCCGATATGACTTACAAGGATGAACTCCTGTCCATCATCGAAGAAACCGGTTCCATGGTCTTCACAAGAATGAAAGCCGAATAACACAAATACCCCCTCAGACAACGCTTTCTGTCAAAGGGGGTTTTGTTATCGCCGACAGACAGTTATAAAATGAGAAAGGATATGAAAGAAAAACGGAAGAAAAGAGCTATCTATCTGGGAGCGATCCCCGATATCCTGAGATATCAGATCATCACCAAGACCGTACTTGCGATACTGCTGTATCTCTTTAATCTCATCTTCAAATATTTATTAAGATCAGCCGGTAAAGTCGCCATCACCAGCAGTGACATCCTTTTCCTGTTCACCTCCTGGCAAGGTATCACTTTACTGCTTCTGGCACTGACGATCCTGGTGACCTATACCGTCTTCGATCTGATCGGAATGCTGAACCTTGTCGATCTCATCCTGAGCGGTGAAGAAAAGGCGGTACGTCAGAGTTTCCTTCTGATCCCCTCCGCCTTGAAGAGATTCCTGGAACCTTTAGGCATCCTGCTGATCCTGTATGTATCCTTGCTGACCCCGCTCATCGGCATCGGTCTTTCCATCTCCCTGACCGAGAATTTCTATATCCCGACCTTCATCTCCTCTGTCATTCAGGATACACCGTTCTACCGTATTATCTATAATGCGGTCATGATCTTCCTGATGATCGTATCCTTCATTCATTACTACTGTCTGCATTACATCATCCTAGGAAACCTGCATGTAAAGAACGCATTGAAACAGTCAAGGCATCTGATGAAAGACAACTGGAAAGACTTTCTCAGACAGAATATAATCTTCTTCTTACGAATGGCTCCGGCCTACCTCCTGAGCCTTCTGATCGGGATCGTCGTCTTTATTGCCGTATACGCACTTTCTGACAACAATCGGCTGGCACTGCTGCTCCTGGCAATGATCCTTGTGACATTATTCGGCCTGGTCAGCCTGTTCTATCGGCCGTTCCTCACGATGAAACTGACCGATATGTACCGTTCCTATACGGACGAAGAACGTACCGATCTTCCGATCAGAAGCACCAGGAAACATCCGTTACTGATCCTGGGCGGGATCCTTCTGATAGCCTTAGTCGTCGTTGCTTCCCATGTCATGGATACGCACTTTGATGAGCTGTTCCCTGCGGAAGTCGATGTGCCTTTGATCGCCCATCGAGGCGGAGGAAACGAAGGAGTCGAGAATACGGTCAGCGGCCTGAATCTCGCCTATGAACTGGGAGCCTACGGCAGCGAGATCGACGTGCAGAGAACGAAAGACGGCTGCTATATCATCAATCACGATTCGACTTTCGCCAGGCTTGCGGGAGTCAACAAGAAGCCGGAAGACATGACCCTGGAAGAGATCAAGGAGTTAAATATTCAGGGTGAAAAAGTCGCGACGATCGAAGAGATGCTGGAAGCGAGCCATGGCAAACTGATCCTGTTTATCGAACTGAAAGGAAATACCGCAGACGATAAGATGGCTGACGACATGGTAAGAATGCTGAAGGAAAGAAAAATGGAAGATGAAGCCGTACTCATCTCCCTGAATTACGATCTGATCGACTATATCGAAAACAAATATCCCGAGATCAGGACAGCCTATCTTACCTTCCTGGCCTTCGGAAATATCGCCGACCTCAACTGCGACTATATCGGTCTGGAAGAAGAATCAGCCACACCGGCCAATATCTCAGCCATCCACGATCAGAACAAGAAAGTCCTGGTCTGGACGGTCAATACGAAAGAAAGCCAGCGCTATTTCTATAAACGCAATATCGACGGTATGATCACGGATGAGATCATACAGGCAAAAGAAATAAAACAGGAACTCGCATCCAGAGATGACCTGACACGCATCCTGGACGGCATCTTCCCGGATTAAAACTCATCATAAAATACCCGGATCGTTGGATCCGGGTATCTTTTATCGTTCAATTAAGTGTGGACAGTTTTATCTGATTCCGTGTTTTATTTCATCAGATCTTCCGGGAACAGTTCTTCCATCAGCGTTCCGATCTCATCGATCGAAAGACCCTGTTCGTTTGTTTCCCCACGGAAGCTCACAGTGAAGTGTTCTCCCGCGATATCGAACATCGCCAGGCGGATCGCCGATTTTGTACCTTCACAGTTGATCTTGATGCCCTTGTATTCTTCTTCCCAGGCATCCGGGTGATCATAGAAGTCTCCGGCCAGTTCTTTTCCTTCCAATGTCAGCGACTTGCGGATCAGAAGTTCGTTGTTTCCGCCACGGTAGATCGCCGAGAAGATCCCCGGCATCGCCATATAGGTCTGGAAAGATACCGCATTGTCACCCTTCGGCAGTGCGCTGGAAGCGACTTCCGTGAATTCCACGCCGGCTTCCTTGACCG
This sequence comes from uncultured Erysipelotrichaceae bacterium, assembly GCA_902803785.1. Taxonomy (GTDB): domain Bacteria; phylum Bacillota_I; class Bacilli_A; order Erysipelotrichales; family Erysipelotrichaceae; genus Colivicinus. Next base: position 56,756 of record CADCRE010000034.1, on the reverse strand, counting down.
CTGTATTCAGATCGGTCGTTTCTGTCCATGGATTGATCATTCCCGGATCCTCCTCTACTCTCGCAAAATCTCTGACAAAGACGATATCCTTGTCTCCGTTGTCATTCTTGTCGTTGACCCAGATCAGTCCGTTCTCTTCTACGGTGAATGCACCGCTTCCGTCGGTATAGACTTCTTTTTCTTCCGTGGAATCATCCTCACTGAATGTCAGGATCTTCTTGACTCCGTCCTTGTAGTTCAGGACCTTGTTTTCCGGATCGTATTCTGCGTGGATCTCCCATCTCACTGTCTCAAAAGCAGATGAGCTCCACATGATCGTGATATCGCCGTTCTTGTCCAGCGTCAGCATTCCTCTTCCGGCGATCTCATCGTAGTAGTTTCCCAGGATCTCTTCCGGGATCGGAGCAGATGTCTCTTCCTTCGGTGTCTCCTGTTTCGTGCAGCCGCAGATCATCGTCAGTATCAGCATGACGAGGATCGATTTCTTCCATATATGTTTCATTACGATCTCCTTTCGTGTAACTGTTTTACTGTCAATTCAATGGTATCATAATTATGTAACGGAGGTTTTTATAATGAAAAGAGCGATCACGTTGTTTCTGATATTTCTGTTTTTGCTCAGCGGCTGTGCCAAGAGCGAAGATCCGAAAGAACTGTTGAAGAAAGCTTATGAAAAACAGTCTCAACTTCGTTCCTATACATATGAAGGGACGATCAATATCAACGCCGGAGAAGACGGCGCCGGTCTCTCTCTGCCGATGGAGATGCTGATGATGTATGACGGAAAAGGAACTGAGGATCAGAGCGATGATTCCGGTTATTCCAAGGTAAGGATCTCCGTCTTCGGTCAGGAAAGCATCACGCAGTCCTGGACGGAAGGCGGAACGGTCTATACCGATGACGGTACCAGCAAGTACGTCAGCGAGAATGAGATCACCCAGTCGACACAGGATATCGAAAAGACGGTCTCCGCTCTGATCGACAACGCCGAAAGCATCACTGTGGAAGAAGACGGTTCCAACAGGATCATGCATCTGAAACTGAAGGAAGGTGCGATCAAGGACCTGGCCTCCGCCTTTGGAGGTGAGCTGGCCGATCTGACCGGGGCGGAAGGCACCGACTTTCAGATCAACGATGTCGATCTGACGCTGGATAAGGAAGGATATATCCGCAAACTGTATATGACCGCACAGACGACCGCAGAAGGACTTACCATCGCGATGGATCTCGAAATGAACCTCAAGGATGAAAACAATACGGTCATCCCATCTTTCGATCCGGCAGAATTTACGGACGAAAGCGACCAGATCGATGACAGCTACGGTGACGGCAGTTTCGAGGATATCGTCTTCGATGACGGTACCGAAGTCCTGATCTATATGGACGGTTTCGATCGCTTCCTGTGTTTCTTCGATGACGAGGAACAGTCTCTGGTCATCCACGACAATACGAACATCCTTTGTGAAGGAATCTTCGTCAACGGCGATTTTGCGCAGCAGTTCTATGATGCGGTTCTCTCCGGAGACGTCGGCTATACGGTACGGTATGAATCCGAACCCGCATCGAAAGGGACCAAGGCGAAGATGGTCGTAGGATTCAGTGAGACCGACGGCGACATCTTCAATGCGAATACGCCGTTCAGCGTCGTCTGTTTCGATAACGGCGATCTCGGGCTCCTGTATGTCGGTTACGGAACGGAAGAGGAATTCAAGGCCGCGATGGATCAGATCAGCTATGAGGTGATCGTAGAAGAATGACGAATCTGTTGGATAAGAAAAAAGAAGAGCTGTTCGCTTTAGGTGACGAACTGTTCCGCAATCCCGAACTGGGATACAAGGAATTTGAGACGAAGAAGATCCTGACCGAATACTTCGAAAAGAACGGTCTGAAGGTCGAAGAACTGGGTTACCGTACCGCATTCCGTGTTTCCGTCGGAAGCGGAAGACCGTATATCGGTCTGGTTGCCGAACTCGATGCGATCCCGACGCTTGGCCATCCTTTCGAAAACAAGAAGGATCACGCGGCACACAGTTGCGGTCATTCGACCCAGTGTGCCATCATGGCCTATACTCTGGTCCATCTGAAAGATAAAGTGAAAAACGGGACCGTCACCCTGTATTTCACGCCGGGTGAGGAATTCACGGACGTTTTGTTCCGGAAACAGCTGATCAAAAACGGAGAAATAAACTATATCGGCGGAAAAGTGAATCTCCTGACCGGAGGATGTTTCGACAGAGAAGATCTCTTCATTCACCTTCACACCATGGGTCAGACTCCTTATCATTTCTCACTGAACAGTTCCCTTGCGGGCTTCGTATACAAGGAGATCGCCTTCCATGGGAAGGCATCCCATGCGGCAGTCGCTCCGCATAACGGGGTCAACGCATTGAATGCCTTCGTCCTCTTCGACAATGCGGTAAACATGTTGAGAGAGACGTTCCAAGAGGAGGATCATATCCGTATCCACGGTATCCTCAGAGAAGGCGGACAGACGGTCAACTCCATTCCGGAAAGGACCGTGTATGAATGTTACGTGAGATCCCTGGATCAGGAAGCTTTGAAGAAGGTCGCAAAACAGGTCGACGATGCCGCTAGATACTGTGCGAAAGCCATCGGTGCATCTGCGACAATAAAGACCACACCGGGTTATCTGCCGATGCATCAGTCCAGAGAGATCAACGACGTGATAAGAAAACAGATGCTGAAGTACTGCAAGCCTAACGAGATCTACGAAGACGAGATCAGTATGGCTGCCGGAGATATCGGCGATCTGTCCTGTTTCAAGCCGACGGTACAGTTCGGATACAGCGGTTTCGGCGGAAACTGTCACGGAAAGGATCTGTGTATCCTCGATCATGAAAGAGCCTACCTCGAACCCGCAAAGATCGTCTATGATACCGTATTGGATCTGTTGAATGATCCTCAGCAGGTCAAGAAGATAAAGAAGGCCTTCAAGCCTTCGATGACCAAAGAAGAATACCTCGCTTACCTGAAATAGCGAGGTTTTTCTTTTATACAAAATAAGATAGAATTATCTCGTAGAAAAAGAGGAAATACTATGAAAAAGAGACCTTTCATCATCGACTGCGATACCGGCACGGATGATGCCATCGCCCTTCTGGCAGCCTACGGCTGTGAAGAGATCGAACTTCTGGGTATCACTTCCGTCAACGGAAACGTCCGTGAAGAATACACTTCCCGAAACAACCTGGATCTGTGCGAATACGTCGGATTCAAGTGTCCGGTCTGCCGCGGTGCCGACATGCCTATGGCCTCCGGATACCGCAATTCCAGTGACATGACCCACGGTCATACCGGTCTCGGTTCCATAGAACTACCGAAGGCGACAAAGACCGATTTCGACTCACGCAAGGCGGCGCAGTTCCTTTATGAAACAGCGGTAGAACAGAAGGGAGAACTCGAACTTCTGGTCATCGGGCCGATGACGAATATCGCAATCGCGATCATTCAGTACCCGGAATTTGTGAGCCTTGTGAAACATGTCTGGTTCATGGGCGGAGCCGTATGGGGAGGCAACGTCACGACCAATGCGGAATTCAATATCTGGGCGGATCCGGAAGCGGCACATACCGTCTTCATGAGCGGTATCCCGATGACGATGGTCGGTCTCGATGTGACTCTGAAAGCGATCATGACCAAAGACGACATCAAGGAACTGAGAGATAATGATACGAAATCTTCCGTACTGGCGGCTGACCTCCTGGATTTCATGGCTGACAGGCATGAAAGAGGCGGCGAAGACATCATCATGCATGACGCACTGGCTCTGGCTGCCGCACTGTATCCGGAATGTATGAGATACGAAGACTACTGGATGGATGTCGAGCTGAGAGGTGACTATACCAGAGGTCATACCTTCGCCGATTTCCGCAACAAGATGAAGAAAGAACCGAACGTCTCTGCGGCGATGGAAGTCGATGTACCGGCTTTCCGCAGATGGCTCGTAGATAAGATCAACAGTTACAAGGGAGAATAAAATGTCAGAATTCAATGGAACACCGCATAACAGTGCAAAGGTCGGCGAGATCGCCAAGACCGTCATCATGCCCGGAGATCCTCTCCGTGCCAAATTCATCGCAGAGACTTTCCTGGATGATGTGAAAGAGTTCAATCATGTACGGAACATGCTGGGATATACCGGTACCTACAAGGGAGTTCCCCTTTCCGTCATGGGACATGGGATGGGCATCCCTTCCATGGGGATCTACTCCTATGAGTTATTCAATTTCTACGGTGTGGAGAACATCATCCGCATCGGTTCCTGCGGCGGATATCTTCCGGAGATGAAACTCTTCGATGTCATCCTGGTAGAAGCGGCCTACAGCGATTCCACCTTCGCAAAGACAGCTTACGGATATGAAGAAGATCTGATGTATCCGGATGAGGAACTGACGAAGAAACTGGAAGATATGGCTGACAGAAAAGGAAAACACATCTATAAAGGTATCGTCAAGAGCGGAGACTGTTTCTATTACGATCCGGCTTTCAAGAAGGAAGATCCGTATCCGACCATCGCCGGTGAGATGGAAAGCTTCGCACTGTTTGCGAATGCCAGATACCTTCATAAGAAGGCAGCCTGCCTGCTGACGATCTCCGACAAGAAGGATGCTGTCGCAACGGCAGAAGAGAGACAGACCGCATTCAAGGAAATGATGGAGATCGCCTTAGATACAGCGATCGGACTGTAATATGGATCTTTCCAGAAACAAAGACTTCTACCGACATCTGTTTCGGCTGATGCTCCCGATCTTTCTGCAGCAGCTGCTGAAGATCTCCGTCGATACCGTCGACTCGCTGATGCTGGGAAGTATCGATCAGATCCAGATGTCCGCTTTATCGCAGGCGAATCAGATCTTCTTCGTCTTCTCGACGATCTGCAACGGTTTCTCTGCCGGCTGCTGTGTCCTGATCTCCCAGCATTGGGGCAAGAAGGATTACGAAAGCATCTGTACGATCGCAGCACATGGCCTACGGATCATCACCGTCTTCGGCCTGATCGTATCGGTCCTGGTCGGCGCATTCCCGCAGATATTCATGCGGATCTATTCTTCCGATCCGACGATCATATCCATCGGAGCGCAGCACCTGCGCAGGATCTCCCTGATGTATACCATGTTCGGCATCTCCAACATGATCTTCGGGATCAGCCGAGGCATCGAACAGGTCAGGATCATCCTCGCCAGCAACATCGTCTCCTACAGCGTCAATATCCTATTAGACTATCTCCTGATCTTCGGAAGGTTCGGATTCCCGGAACTGGGGATCAGAGGCGTTGCGATCGGAACGGTCATCGCCCGATTCATCGAGTTCCTGTTCTGCAGTATCTTCTTCCTGAAGGAACCTTCGATCCCGTTTATGTGGAAGGATCTGAAACGTTCCGACCCGAAACTGCGCAAAGCTCTGATCAAGGTCAGTGCACCGATCGTAGCTCACGAGATCGTATGGTCTCTGGGAACTTCCAGCGGAGCGATGATCACCGGACAGCTGGGAAAATCCGCTGTCGCGGGATACAACGTCATGTATGTACTGTATGAATTATGTGCGACGGTCGGAAATGGCTTCCTAAATGCCGCCAACGTCGTGTTAGGTATGACCCTGGGCAGAGGCGAGAAGGAAGAGGCCAAGAGACAGGCTCATTCCATCCTGGCGATCGCTTTAGGGATCGGCTTTGCGATGTCTGCGATCACTCTTCTTGTAAGAGACGGATTCCTGTCGCTCTACAGTCTGGATCCGGATGCGCTGCACTATGCGAAACAGTTCATCCTCATCATCGCCTGCATCTGGCCGTTCTCTCTGATCGAGATGGTCACGATGGTATCTATCTTAAGAGCCGGCGGAGAAGGCCAGGTCGGTTTCTACACCGATATCGTGGTTATGTGGATGATCTGTATCCCGTTAGCCGCATTCTGCGCCTTCCGCCTGCATACAGAACCTTGGATCGTGGTCGCAATCATTAAAAATATTATAGTATTAGAGGCAATTGTTGGTATAATTAGGGTATATTCATACAGGTGGGTGAAAGATCTCACCACTGATCAGTAAGGAATTATCTTCTCATTGAGAAGTTCAATTCAAAAACAGAAAAGGAGAGAGAATGAAAAAATTACTTACTGTTTTAGCTGCTCTGCTGCTCTGCTTCAGTCTTGTTGGTTGTAACAAGAACAATGGCGGCGGCGAAACTACTCCGGAAGGCGGCGAAGGCGGCGGCGAAGCTGCTCCGCTGAAGATCGCTTACTTCGTAAGCCACCTCGGTGACAAATCATTTGCTGATTCCGGCGAAAGAGGTATGGAACAGCTCCGTGGCGAAGGTTACGAACAGAAGACATTCGAAATCGGTGACGATTCTTCCAAGTACAAGGATCAGATCAACGATGCTATCGATGCCGGCTACAACCTCATCATCGGTTCTTCTTCCTACAGAGACTACTGCTTAGAGCTGGCTGCTGAATACCCAGATGTCAAGTTCATTATCTTCGATGATTCGTTCGATAATATCCCTGACAACATGGCTGCTATCCTCTACTCCCAGAACGAAGGTTCTTACCTTGTCGGTTACATGGCTGCCGGTTTATCCAAGACTGGTCAGGTCGCTGTTAACGTCGGTCAGGACAACCCTGTTATCGCTGACTTCGTTACAGGTTATGTAAACGGTGTTAAGGATTACAACGCTCAGTTCGGTACAGACGTCAAGGTCGTTAAGGCTGCTGTCGGTGGTGACCATCCTTGGGGTGACCCTGCTACTATGAAGCAGCTCTGCTTAGACCAGCAGAGAAACCTGAACGCCGATGTCTTCTACCAGGTTGCTGGTGGATCCGGTATGGGTCTGTTCGAAGCTTGCTACGAAACTGGTACATGGGCTATCGGTGTTGACTCCGACCAGTACACAACTGTCAAAGACGGTCAGAACCCTGAATTCGCAGATGTCATCATCACTTCCATGCTGAAGGAAGTCGGCAACTCTCTGGTTGCTATGGTCCACAAGATCGAAGCTGGTGAAGATGTTTGGAAGAAGGTTTCCGTTTTAGGTCTGAAGGATGATTCCGTTGGTTACGTTGACAACGACTTCTTCAAGGCTAACGTTCCGCAGGAACTGAGAGATGCTATGGCACAGGCTAATGCCGACATCAAGGCAGGCAAGCTCACTGTCAAGTCTTACTACGACTTCGCTAGCGAAGCAGAGTACGACGAATACCTCGCATCCGTTCAGTAATTGATCGAACGCATTTGATTTTCTTAGGGGAGTAGGTCCTTTCAACCGCTCCCCTTTGCTTTATTTGAAACAGGGGGAAATACTGTGGCAGAAGAAGTATTACGCTTAGAAGGAATTACCAAGATCTACCCCAACGGCTTCATGGCCAACAAGGACATCAGTTTCAGTATCGGTGCCAACGAGATCCACGCATTAGTCGGTGAAAACGGTGCCGGTAAGACGACATTGATGAAGATCCTGTTCGGTATGGAAGACTGCCAGGAAGGTAAGATCTACATCAACGGTCAGGAGGCGAAGATCGAGAATCCTCTTGATGCTATTGCAAAAGGTATCGGTATGGTGCACCAGCACTTCATGCTGTTACCGTCATTGACTGTAGCGGAAAACGTTACCCTCGGTGTCGAACCGATGAAAAACGGTCTGTTCGATTATCAGGGAGCTGTCAAGAAGACTCAGGAAATTGCCGACAAGTACAATTTCAAGGTCGATGCGACCTCAAAAGTTAAAGATCTTTCCGTCGGACAGATGCAGAAGGTAGAAATACTGAAGGCATTGGTAAAAGGCGCGAGGATCCTCATTCTGGATGAACCGACTGCAGTCCTGACTCCGCAGGAAACGGAAGAACTGTTCGAACAGCTCTTTGCGTTAAGGGATTCCGGAGTATCCATCATCTTCATTTCTCATAAGCTGGAAGAAGTCATGCATATCTGTTCCAAGGTCACTGTCCTTAGAAGAGGTCAGTGCATGGGCACCTATGACACCAAGGATCTGGATGAATCCAAGATCTCCAGGCTCATGGTCGGACGTGACGTCATCCTCAAGTTCGAGAAGGAAGATCCGAAAATTGCGCAGAACGTTCTTGAGATCAAAGATCTCGTTCGTATAAATTCATTCGGAAAACACGTTATCGACGGAGTTACATTCAATGTCCGTTCCGGTGAAGTCGTCGGTATTGCCGGCGTCGAAGGAAACGGTCAGAGCGAACTGTCCGAAGTCATCGCCGGTCTGGAAGGCTTCGCCGAAGGTGACATTATCCTCAACGGCAAGTCCATCAAGGGAATGTCGGTCAGACAGATCCGTGACAACGGATTGGCTTATATCGCCGAAGACCGTATGGTCGAGGGCGTTGCCGGTGACATGTCCATCAAGATGAATATCATGGCAGACCGTTTCGACAAGAAGGAATACAAGAACGGCTTATTCGTCAATGACAAGAAGATCAACGAAGAAGTCGAGAAACATATCAAGGACTTCGAGATCATGTGTGACGGACCGGATCAGCCGGTAAGGATGCTGTCAGGCGGTAACGTTCAAAAAGTCGTCGTTGCCCGTGAATTCACTTCCGGTGCAAACTTCATCCTGGCGAACCAGCCGACCCGTGGTATCGACGTCGGTACAGCTGAAATGATCCGTAAGACCATCGTCAGAAAGTCCAGAGAAGAAGGAACCGCTACGATCCTGATCTCTGCTGACCTGAACGAAGTATTGGAGTGTTCCGACCGTCTTCTGGTCATGAGAAAAGGAAAGGTCGTCGCGGCATTCCCGAAAGCCAATGAAGTTTCTGAGGAAGAGCTCGGTGAATACATGCTCGGTCTGAAACAAATGTCTGATAAACAAATGGAGGGTCTGCTATGAAAGGTTCACGTAAAACACAGCTGATCGAATCGATCATGGAAGTCGTCCGTATCGTTGCCGGTATGGCGATCGCATACGGTGTCGCGCTGTTGATCCTGTTCCTGATCTCTGACGATCCTGCATTCATCATCAAACAATTCATTCTCGGACCGTTCTCTTCTCCAAGACGAATCGGTTCCATCATAAACCTTGCTGTACCGTTCATCATCTGCGGTATCTCCATGTGTTTCATGTATGCTGTCAATAAGTTCAACCTGATCGGCGAAAGTATCTTCATGCTGGCAGGCTGTATCATCACGTTCGTAGGTGTCAAGATCGGTAATTCACTGCCGATGATCGTCATGGTACCGTTGCTTCTGATCATCGGTGCTATCGTCGGTGTCGTACTGGCGTTTATCCCGGCGATCATGGACCGCAAACTGAACGCAAACGTCGTTGTCGTATCCCTGATGCTCAACTCCGTTGTCGCTCAGCTGGCGATCTGGATCCTGAGATACCACATGCGTGATACGACGATCGGCTATACCGCTTCCGAGATCATTCCTGAAAGCATGCAGCTTCCGAACATCTTCGGAAGTCTGAAGATCGGTTCCGGTATCATCATCGCTCTGATCCTCGTCGTCATTGCTTCTATCCTGTTCTTCAAGACATCCTTTGGATGGAAGATGAGACTGGTCGGTGCTAACCCTAGATTCGCAAAGGCTGTCGGTTTCTCCACTCTGGGTATCTCCTTCGCAGCTCAGCTGCTTGGCGGTGCTATTGCCGGTATCGGCGGTGCGACTGAGATCATGAACAGCTATAAGCGTTATCTGTGGATGGCAACGACAGGTCACGGATTTGACGGATTGCTCGTCGCCGTTCTGGCAAAGAAGAACCCGATCCTTGTTCCGATCGGTGCACTGTTCCTCGCCTATATCCGAATCGGTGCTGACGTCGTCAATACTTCCGGTGATATTCCTTACGAATTCATCACAGTCATTCAGGGTATCATCATCCTGCTGGTAGCTGCGGAATCCTTCCTGTCCGGAACCAAGAACAAGCTGATCTTCCGCGAAGTTCAGAAAGAGGAAGAGAAGAAGAAAGCCTTACAGGCAAAAGAGGAGGCAAAATAAATGACAATAGATATTGCTGCTTTCTTATTTGATACGATCAAGATGGCAACTCCTCTGATCTTTGCGGCATTGGCTGCATTGATCAACAGACATGCCGGAATGTTCAACATGGGTATTGAAGGTATGATCCTGTGTGCTGCTTTAGGTGCTGTTACCTTCGCTCATTACGGCGGAAGCATGATAACCGGTCTCTTGGGCGGTATCGCTGTCGGTATCCTCACGGGTCTGTTCATCGGTTTCAGCCACCTGACCGGTAAAACAGACTTGTACCTTACGACGATCGCCTTCAACCTGATGGCGACCGGAGGCACGGTATTCGTCATGTATCTGATGACGGGTGATAAATCCACTACCGGTGCTGCATTCCGTTCCTACCTGGTCCCTAATATCGATATCCCTCTGATCAAGGACATTCCGTTCCTTGGCAAGGTCCTGTCGGGTCACAGTTTACTGACATATCTTGCGTTCGTTTCGATCTTCCTGGTATGGTTCCTGCTGTACAAGACCAGGATCGGATTAAGAATCCGCTCTGTCGGTGAGAACCCGATGGCTGCAGAATCGGTCGGTATCTCCGTCACAAAAGTCGGTTATATCGCCTTCCTGCTCTGCGGTCTGTTCTCCGGTCTGGCAGGTACCTTCCTGTCCATGTCCTGGGTCTCCTTCTTTATGAAAGGCATGACTTCCGGACGTGGTTACATCGGTCTGTCTGCTCAGAACATGGCCAACGGTTCTCCGTTAGGTTCCGCTCTGGTATCCTTACTCTTCGGTGCTACGACATCTCTGGCAACGACGATGAAGTCCCAGACGAAATTCCCGACCGAATTCCTGGATATGATCCCTTATCTGGCTACTATCCTTGCGATCATCCTGACGAACATCTACAAGATCAACAAGAAGCGCAGGATCGAAAAAGGTAAAGCTGCTGAATAACAGTTTAAAAAGCACTCATCCTCTGATGGGTGCTTTTCTTTCATACGTTAAACGAAAGCCGGATAATTTCCGGCTTATTTCTTATTCGACTCTGTTTACGAGCGCAAGGATATCTCCTTTGATCCTTCCGTTGACATTCAAAGCCTTCTCTCTGGAATCCTGGCAGGTGTAGAAGTAGAACTTGATCTTCGGTTCTGTTCCGGACGGACGGATCGCAAACCAGGAACCGTCTTCCAGGTAGAAACGCAATACATTGGATGCCGGGATATCTTCATATCCGTTGATATAGTCTACGATCTTTTCTACTTTAATCCCTGCGACTTCTGTCGGCAGATTTTCTCTGACATAGGTCATCATCCTCTTGATACGCGCACTTCCTTCGATGCCTTCGAGGATCAGGTTCGGTTCATCTTCTGCATAGTAACCGTATTTCTGATACAGTTCCTGCAGGACATCAAAGAGGGTCTTCCCCTGTTTGCGGTAGTATGCAGCAGCTTCCGCTACCAGCATGCCTGCGGAGATACCGTCCTTGTCTCTGATCTCCGGAGATGCCGCATAACCGATGGACTCTTCATAACCGAACAGATAGGTATATCCGTTCTCTTTCAGGAACGGGATCCTTCCGCAGATGTTCTTGAAACCGGTCAGTGCTTCAAACATCTTCACACCGTAGGCTTTTGCGATCTCTGTAGACATCGTACTGGTAACGATGGATTTCACCATGGCTCCGTTGCTTGGAAGCGTACCGGCGTCCTTTCTGCCCTCCAGGATGTAATTTACAAGGAGATAACCGGTCTGGTTTCCGTTCAATGGAACGTATTCCCCTTTATCGTTTCTAAGCTCGATCGCAAAACGGTCTCCGTCCGGGTCGGTCGCCATCAGAAGTTCTGCGCCGACTTTTCTTCCCAGTTCTTCGGAAAGCTTGAAGGCCTTCGGATCTTCCGGGTTCGGATAGCCGACAGTCGTGAAGTCAGGATCCGGATCTTTCTGTTCCTCGACAAAACGCCAGTTGCGGAATCCTCTTTCGTTCATGACTGCTTCAAACGGCATCTTGCCGCAGCCGTTGAGCGGCGTATAGATCAATGGGATATCCAGATCCAGTTCATCGTCACCGTCGTGGATCGCCAGTGATTTTACGTGATCGATATATCTGCGGTCATAGCTCTCATCCAGGACGACGATCTTTCCTTCCTTGACACACTCGTCAAAATCAGCTTTCAGCACACCGTCGAATTCATCGACCTTCTCGATCTCTTCCAGCATGCCGTCTGCGATACCGGAACTGACCTGACATCCATCTTCCCAGTAAGCCTTGTATCCGTTGTAGTCCTGCGGATTGTGAGAAGCCGTGATATTGATACCGGAGATGGTATGCAGCATCCCGATGGAATAAGCCAGCTGCGGTGTCGTTCTTAAGGACGGATAGATGTAAGCCTTGATACCGTTGGCCGCCAGGATCGATGCGGTCAGAAGACAGAACTCTCTTGATTTATGACGGCAGTCATGGGCGATGACAACACCCTTGTCCATCGCTTCCTGTCCGTGCTTCTTGATGAAGTTGGCGATACCCTGTGTCGCTCTTCCGACCATGTATACGTTCATACAGTTGGTTCCGGCTTTCAGCTTTCCTCTGAGTCCTGCCGTACCGAAGGTGATATACTGATAGAACCTTTCTTCTATTTCAGTTTCATCATCCGCTATGTCCAGCAGTTCCTGATACAGAGGATCGTTATGATCCATCCGTTCCAGCCATTCCTGATATTTTTCTAATGCGTTCATTATGTACTCCTTTTGAATCTTTTAAAAAGATTCGTTTCTACTACTATTATCGCATATGAAAGACGGATCTAATCCGTCTTAAAACAGTTCCTTGAAGTATTCCTTCAGAAAGGATGAAACTCCGTTGTGATTGTTGTCACCGCAGACAAAGTCTGCCTGTGTCTTCACATTCTCGTCGGCATTGGCCATAGCCACACCGACGCCTGCCCTCTTCAGCATCTCCAGATCGTTCTCACTGTCTCCGAAGGCCATCGTATCTTTGATGTCGATCTTCAGACAGTCAGAGACTCTCTGTAAAGCTGTACCTTTATTGGCTGTGATACTGTTGATACAGTAGATATTTCCCTCTGCCTTCGTGAAGGCCAGTTCCGGATGAGACAGGATCTTTTTCTTTAACGGTTCCAGAAGCTCCGGATGATCCGTAAAGTCGCCCGTGATCTTGATGATGCCTTTTCCGGAATAATCTTCACCCGGATCGTAAGGCTCATTCGTCCGCTGGAGCGTGCCCAGTCTCGCGGTGAAGAAGGCCGAATCTCCCCAGCGGTAGATACACCTGTGGGAATAGGCTCGAAAGACGATCCCATTCTCATAGAGGATCCTGCACATCTCGTTGACCAGGTCCGATGGGACCCCATCAATACAGATGCATTCATCTCCTCTGAAGATATCTGCGCCGTTATTGGTCATGTACGGCACGTCGATCTCGAAGTGATCCAGTACCTTTTTTAAGAGTTCCTTGCTTCGACCGGATACGACCGTGAATTCGATGCCGTTGTCTCTTAATCGGTCTACGACATCCTTCAGATCCGAATCGATGTTCTTGTGATCGTCAAAGACCGTTCCGTCCAGATCGCAGGCGATGAGTTTAATCATCAAAGGCCTCGTCCAGTTTGGATCTGAGGAAATCGTTGGATTCTTTCAGCCAGTCTTCCCATCTTTCCGGATGGTCACACCAGAACTCACCGTTGAACATCCGTACGCCCATATCCTTCAGGACCTTGATGTCTGTCACATAGTCCGTCAGACCGGTGCCCCAAGGATTGGAGCGGTCCTTCTTCGGTTTCGTTTCCTTCAGATGTGCCGCAACGATATGTCCCTTGCCGGTAAGCAGGTCATCGACGACAGACTTCTCATAACCGTAGTCGTGTCTGGCTGCCGCCAGGTTTCCGATATCCGGATAGACGCCGAGATACGGGCTCTGACAGATGTTTACGAATTCCATACCCTTCTCTACGGTATTGATGAAATCGCGGTCCATCATCGTCTCAAAGCCCATGACGACGCCTTTTTTCGCAGCCATTCGGGTCGCGATCTTCAGGTTCTTGATGAACTCGTTCCTGGTATCTTCTCCTGCTTCTTCGTAGTAACAGTCATAGCCTGCCAGCTGGATGATACGGATCCCGATATCGGCTGCGAAATCGATCGCCTTCTCCATGATCTCCATGGCCTTCTCGTGTTTCTCCTTGCCTAAGGATCCCAGAGAATACTTTCTCTGTGCCGAGAAGCACATCGTATAGATCGGCTGTCCGGTCTTTTCGATCGCTCTCTTCAGAGCTTCCTTCTCTTGCTTGGACCAGTAGAGACGGGAGATCTTTTCATCGGTCTCATCGATCGAGATCTCCATCCAGTCGAAACCCGCCGTCTTACAGGCCCGTAATTTCTCTTCTAAAGGCAGTTCTGCGGGAACTGCCTTCTCATACATTCCTAAGAGATACTGTCTAGTTTTGCCCATAATAAGCTCCAGGGCCGTGTTTTCTGAGGAAGTGCTTGTCCAGCAGTTCCTGCTGCATATCCTTGACATTCGGATTGACGATCAGTGTCTTCATCGCCATTTCAGAGAGAGCTTCCAGTACGACGGAATTGTGTACTGCGTCGAACGGATCTTTGCCCCAGGTGAACGGACCGTGGGAATGGACCAGCACTGCAGGCATCTGATCCGGATCGATCTTTCTCTCTTTGAACGTCTCAACGATGACCTTGCCGGTATTGAGCTCGTATTCACCGCCGATCTCTTCCGGAGTCATATATCTCGTGCATGGGATGTTTCCGTAGAAATAGTCACCGTGGGTCGTACCTAAAGCCGGAATATCCTTTCCTGCCTGTGCGAATGCGACCGCATTGATGGAATGTGTATGTACGACACCGCCGATGTTCGGGAAGTTCTTATAGAACTCCAGGTGTGTCATCAGGTCACTGGAAGGTTTCAGCTTTCCTTCGACCACGTTTCCCTCCAGATCCGTGACGACCATATCTTCTGCCGTCATCTTGTCGTAATCCACGCCGGATGGCTTGATGACGACCAGACCCTTCTCTCTGTCGATCCCGGAGACATTGCCCCAGGTGAAGATGACCAGGCCGTACTTCGGCAGTTCCAGATTGGCTTCAAATACTTTCTGTTTCAGTTCTTCCAGCATGTTTTATTCTCCCAGATATTTATAGATGGCTGCTTCATTTCTGGTATGGTTGGCAGCCAGGATATAGTCATGACCGTAGGCATGCAGGACATCCACATTGGCCGGTCCTCCGCCCAGATCGACACGGTCGAGCCTGTATTCGCCGTCTTCGAATGTGATCACGAACAGTTCCGCATCCACTCTGCGGATACCGCCGACGAAGCACTTCTTGCCGCCGATCTCATCGAACTTCAGCGCATGCGCAAAATCCAGTTCATACGGATAGCTGTAGACTTCGGTACAGTTTTCATCCAGCTTGTAGATCTTGATCGTGTTGCCATGGAACGGTTCGATCGTGATCATCTCGTCGATGCCATCACCGTCGATATCGCCGACAGCCGCTTCAGAGGTACGTCCTTCCTTGATCTTGGTGACCGTCCAGTCTTTTCCTTCGCACGGAGGATCGATGCGGAAGACGCCCTGATCGGATGCGATGTAGCTGCAGTCCTTTCCGTCTTCGTGGCAGCGGTAGTATCCGTGGTTATGGAACTGTCCGTCCATGAGCTGTCTCAGGACGACGTTCTCATTCTCCAGATCTGCCGGGATCTCACCGACATAGACCTGTCCCGGTCTCGTCCAGTCTTCCTTGTTTCTCTTGTCTCTGGCGATCGTCGTGACCAGCACATAGTCTTTTCCTTCGACGTTGTAGATATCGAAACGGTGTAGATACGGAAGATTGAAGACGTCTTTTACCGTCCACTGTCCGTCGACACACTTGCCCCAGACCAGTTTGGAATGAGACGGAGAGACCTTCAGATAGAATTCATTGACGGCCAGGAATTCTCCCGGTCTGTCAGGGAACGGAATGATCGACATACATCCGCCTCTGTCTTCCCACAGATTGACCTTTTCCGTGAAATCCTCACCCATATAGGCGTTGCATGGGCTCTCCGGATCTTCACTGGCGAAGAAGATCAGCGGCTTTCCGTCGATGAACATATGGCTGGCGCAGTAGCACCTCTTGATGTCATCCAGATGAATCTTCTCAAACTTCATATTATTCCTCGCTGTATTTCGCTGCGACAGCCAGAACATCTTCATCGTTCTTAGCATTCAGCAGGTCAGCGACCAGGTCGTCGTTTGACAGCATGTCAGCCAGCTGCATCATATTGTTCAGATGAGCTTCGGAATCGTTGGATGCCAGCATAAAGAAGAGTCTTGCATCCTTTTCCGGATCGTTCGGATCGAAATGGACCGGTCTTTCCGTCTTCATGAAGCCGATACCTGTCTTATAGACACCCGGAGCACCTTCCGTAGAATGAGGCATTGCGATGTTCGGAGCGATGACGATATACGGGCCGTACTTCTCGACACAGGCGATGACGGCATCCAGATAGGAATCATCGATGTATCCTTCGTTCTTGAGAGGTACACCGTTAGCCTTGACGGCATCCTTCCAATCATCAAAACCCTCTTCGTAGCAAGTCAGTTTCTTTTCTACCAGTTCCTTAAGTAACATATTTCCTCCTATTATTTAAAATATTTTACTGCCTTCATTATAACAAAAAAGCGCTATCCCTTTCACGGGATAGCGCCTTTGATCGATTTCTCAATCGTTAGAAGCACTATAGCAGGTATTATTTCTTATCCAGGCCTGCTTCAACGATCTTTTCTTCGATCTCCTGTTCAGACAGCAGATTCTTTAAACCGATGATCTTGACGCCTCTGCCCGCTGCATTGGCGAAGTTGTTGACGAAGTTCTGAGATACGAAGACAGCGTCATAGTTGGATGCCATGCTGGTAGCTGCACCGACACTGTTATGATCGACCTGAACATCGACACCGAGTTTCTTGAAGACCTTAGTGATCTTCATTTTGATCATCTGGCTGGAACCCATGCCATTTCCACAGGCTGCAATAACTTTTAACATACTATATTACCTCCATTGTTATTGTCTTATCGGAATCCGTATTCCGTTTAAGAACGATGATTATTCGATCCCCTTAGCTGCCTTGTAGGCATCCCAGTCTTCAACGACCTGGAAGTAGTGTTCCGGATCCTTTCTGTACTGGAGCTGCGGGATGATCAGCAGAGCGACCAGGCATACGACGTAACCGATGATGCCTGCGTATTTCTGCAGTAAGCCACCGACGAGCCATACAGTATCCATATCAAAGTTTCCGTGCCATCCGCCATACTGGTAAGTCTGGAAGACGCTTGCGCAGACTGCACCGCCGAGGACCTGGATGATGCCTGAACAGAATGTCAGGATCGCAGCAGCCTTGAAGCCGGATGCCTTGTTTGCGAAGACGGCGAATGTAGCGTTATCGAAGAATACCGGCACGAAACCTGTGATGATCAGGATCGGGCTCTTGAATACGACTAAGCCGATGATAGCCAGGAACTGACCTAAAGCACCGAAGAAGAAACCGATGATCGGAGCGTTTGCGGAACCGAAACCGTAAGTAGCGGCACAGTCGACAGAAGGTACAGAACCAGGTAACAGTTTCTCAGAGATACCTGTGAAGGATTCCGTCAGTTCAGCAACGAACATACGGACACCGAGCTGCAGGATGCTGAGGTAGACTGCCATGTTGAATGCAGTCGTCATGACATAGAACGGGAAGCTGTTGAACTTGATGCCGAGGCCTTCCTTCAGGAATGTCGGGCCTAAAACGCTTAACAGGATACCGAAGAACAGGAGCATCAGAGTACTGGTCGCAACGACGTTGTCAGAGAAGATGGACAGCCAGCCTGGGAGTTCGAGTTCGTCGAGGCTCTTCGCATCCTTGCCGCCGATCTTCGGAGCGAGTTTGTTGACGAGCCAGACACCGAACATCTGCTGATGACCGACAGCGAAGCCGCCGCCGTCTGTCAGTCTCTGAGTCGGTTCAACTGTCAGGTTAGCGGATACAGCCCAGAATACACCGAGCAGGACACCCATCAGAATGACAGCTGTAACGTCCTGAAGCTGCGGGAAGCAGAAGACTGTCATCCACATAGCTGTTGAGGACTGCTGGACCATGATATGACCGGTAATGAATAAAGTACGGATCTTCGTAACTTTTCTTAAAGCTACCAGTAAGATGTTCAGGAAGAACGCAACCAACAGGCCTAAGAAGACCAGGGAAGTCGTACGTCCGACAGCTTCCAGAGCAGCAGTTGCAGCAGACTGACCGAAGTATGGGTCGATGACTGCAGCGTTAAGGTTGAATCTCTGGTTCAAACCCGCCAGGATAGGACGGAAGTTGCTGACCAGACCGCCGGAACCGACGTTGAGGATCAGGTAACCTACAGTCGCCTTAACAAATCCGGCATATGCCTGATAGAACGGTCTCTTTAACAGCAGGTAACCGATCAGAACCAGGAAACCTACGAAGAAGGCCGGCTGAGTGAGGATGTTCGTTTGGAAGAACATCCAGACGCTCTTTAAAAACTCCATTTAAAAATTTCCCCCTTATCGTGTAGATGGATCTACACCGTGTTACTATACAGCCTCTGAAACTCTTCATGAGCGGATACTCCTGTATATCGTTGTATGTAAGGGCTATCAAAGGCGTATATTTCAAATATAGTATAGATTTTAAAAAAAGTAAATCGAAGCAAACATTCATAATGCATTTTCAGATCTTTATTCATTCATAATAAAATCTGTTTTTACTCATAATTTTGTCATTTTACTTCTTTTTTAATAGTATTTGACAACTTTCTGAAAACAGGAAATAATTCAATTATATATAGGAGGATGGGAAGATGAAGATCGTTGGGATCGGTGATCTGCTGATACCTGCAGAATATATCGGAAACGGTTTTAAACCGTTTGTGGAAGCGGGACATCAGCTGGAACTCATCGAATGGAAAAGAAAAGATTTTGAAGAACTTCAGAACATCAATCTGAAAGTGGAAAAAGGCGGAAGCGAAGCCTACGAAACGGAAGACTATATCGTGGAAGCGGTGAAGGATGCGGATATCATCATCACCCAGTTCTGTCCGATCGGAAAGAAAGTGCTCGATGCCTGTGAACATCTGAAAGCGGTAGGCGTCCTGCGCGGAGGGATGGAAAACATCAACCTGGAACTCTGTAAAGAAAAAGGGATACAGGTCTTCAATACGCCGGGAAGGAATGCGAATGCGGTCGCCGATTTCACTGTCGGAATGCTGCTGTGCGAAGCGAGAAACATCGCCAGAGCTCACAGATTATTGAAGGAAGGACACTGGGTCAAGGAATACTCCAACAAGGACAGCGTTCCCGATCTCTGCGCCAAGACCGTCGGTATCGTCGGCTACGGTGCGATCGGAAGAAAAGTCGCTCAGAGACTGAGAGCCTTCGATATGAACGTGATCGTCTACGATCCGTATGTGAAAGACATCGAGACCGTCAGCCTGGAAGAACTCTTCGCCAAGGCGGACTTCGTGACCGTCCATTCCCGTCTGACCAAAGACAATCAGAAGATGATCACCTACGAACTGCTTTCCTCGATGAAACCAACTGCCTACTTCATCAATACCGCCCGTTCCGGACTGGTCGATGAAGACGCACTGGACAGAGTCCTGAGAGAAGGAAAGATCGCCGGTGCAGCGATCGACGTCTTCGAGATGGAACCTCCGACAAAGGACTACAAGTTCTTGAAATACGACAATGTCACCGTGACACCGCACATGGCCGGAACGACGAAAGATGCCTTCACGCATTCTCCGGTCCTGCTGTGTGAACGGATGGCCGATACCTATCTGAAAGGATAACTATGGAATACGATATCAAAGGAAAGACCGCGATCGTGACCGGATCGGCAGCCGGGCTCGGTGCTGCCATCGTGGAGAAGCTGGTCCGGGAAGGTGTCAACGTCGTCATGAGCGGGATCCGCAGACATGACGATACGCAAGAGAAACTCGACCGCTACAATCAGACAGGGGTCAAGGTCATCTTTATCGAATGCGATGTCTCCAGAAAGGAAGACATCGACTATCTCTTCGACGAGACTCTGAAACAGATGGGACAGGTCGATATCCTGATCAACAACGCAGCCATCTGGCTGACATCCTACATCCGGGACATGTCTGTCGAAGATTTCAAACACACCCTGGACGTCAACCTTGTCGGACCGTTCCTGCTTTGCCAGAGGTTCATCAACTACTGTATCGACAACGGAAGGAAGGGAAAGATCGTCAACATGACCTCCCAGGCTGCCTTCCACGGCTCCACTTCCGGACATGCGCACTACGCTTCCTCCAAGGCCGGGATCGTCGGATTCTCGATCTCTCTGGCCAGAGAAGTCGCAAGATACGGGATCAACGTCAACTGTGTCGCTCCGGGCATCATGGAGAGCAAGATGGTTTCAGCCATCGTCGACGATCCTGTCAGAAGAGAGAAGTACCTGGAGAGGATCCCGATCGGAAGGATCGCGACCGTCGAAGAAGTCGCAAGAGTCGTCCTCTTCCTGGTCAGCTCCCAGGCTGATTATATGACCGGCGCTACGTTAGACGCGACCGGCGGCATGCTGATGAGGTGATCATGAAACTGCAGCGAACAAACAATATCACGGAATATATCCGCACATACGGACTCTGTTCCTATGAAGATCTGTGTGAACAGTTCCATGTCTCGATGTCCACGATCCGCAGGGATATGGAAGAACTGGAAGAAAAAGGCGTCATCGAGAAAGTCCACGGCGGAGTGAAGATCTCCGATTCCTATCTTCAGGAAGAAGGAAATTCCTCCCTCTTCAAATTCGACTATGTCAAGGATCGGATCGCCGCAGAAGCCGCAAGACTGGTCGAAGACGGAGACATCGTCCTACTCGGTTCCGGTTCGACGGTAGCACACATGGTCACACATCTGAAAAAGAAGAAAAATATCACTCTGATCACAAACAATCTGGCTGTGCTGAATGAAACATTGGACTGCGACTTCAACGTCGTCAGTATCGGCGGGAACCTCGACAAGATCGTCATGTCGTTCGTCGGGATGCAGTCAGCCAGACAGATCAGTGACCTCAACGCAAACAAGTGCTTCATCTCCTGCAACGGGATCAATCTGCATTCCATCACCAACGTCGTCGATCTGGAAGCGGACCTGAAGAAGGCCGAGATCGCCATCAGCGATCAGACGATCCTTCTGGCAGATAAGAAGAAATTCAATACGATGTCCCTGTACAGCTTTGCGACACTGAAAGACATCGACTGTCTGATCACCGATGAGACACCGGGAGAAGAATTCGAAGAGCTCTGCAGAGATTCCTCCTGCAGGCTCATCGTAGCGAAATAGGAGAATAAGATGAAAGGAAAGATTAGAACGATACTGGGAGACATCGATCCGAGTGAACTGGGATTCACGATGGCTCATGAACACGTCCTGGACGATCCGCGGGTCGGCGGATACATGGATAGTGAACATGTTTTGAACGATTACGAAAAAGCGAAGGAAATGCTGGAAGTATATAAGGATGCCGGCGGAGAAGCCATGGCGGAAGCTTCCACGAAACACTGGGGAAGGAATACTCTGGGCATGGCGGAACTTTCCCGTGAGACAGGCGTCAAACTGATCTGTTGCACAGGCTATCTCTGTGAAAATCAGGTCAATATGGATGAATGGATCGGAAACAAGACGATCGAAGATCTGGTCGAAGAGATGGTGAAAGAGGTGACGGAAGGCATGGACGGTACCGGATACAAGGCCGGATGGATCAAGGCCGGGACTTCCTACAACTACATCTCCCGCAGAGAAGAGATGGTCTTAAGAGCGGCAGCCAGAACTTCCAAGATCACCGGTGCACCGGTCCATACTCATACCAGTACAGGTACCATGGGTCTGGAACAGATCGCCATCATGGAAGAAGAAGGCATGGACCTGAATCACTTCTGTATCGCCCACGTCTCGAGGAATCCGGACTACTGGTACCATAAGAAGATGCTGGAAAAAGGCGTCTATCTGATCTATGACGGACCGGGAAAACCGAAATACTATACGGATGAAGTCCTCGCAAACGTTTTAAGGAAGCTCGTGAATGACGGTTACGGCGACCGCCTGATGCTTTCCAACGACATGGGAAAGAGGACACATCATACCGTCTACGGCTACGGACCGGGGCTCACCTACATCAAGAACAAGTTCATCCCGCGTCTGGAAGAAGAAGGTTTCGATCCGAAGGATACCCATCGCTTCATGTATGAGAATCCTGCCCGTTTCTATACGATGTATAAATAAGGAGATATTATGAAAAGACCGTTATTGCAGCTGGCACTGGATGAACTGAGTCTGGATCACGCCTTCGAAGTGCTTTCCACAGGTGTGGATGAAGTCGTAGATATCATCGAATGCGGGACCGTACTGATCGGTTCCGAAGGAAGAAAGGTCGTTCAGATCATGAGAGACCGCTATCCCGACAAGAAACTGGTCGCTGATTTCAAGATCGCCGATTCCGGAAAAGTCATGGCCGGAATGCTTCTGGACGGAAGACCGGATTATCTGACCGTCATCTGTGCCGCCAATCAGAAGACGATGAAAGCCGTCGTGCAAGAGATCAAAGACAGAGGACTTAATACCGAGGTACAGATGGAGCTTTACGGCAACTGGACCTTCGAAGAAGTGGAGATCTGGAAACAGATCGGGATCCATCAGGTCGTCCTCCATCATTCCGTCGATGAACCTTCGGGTTGGAGTCAAAGAGAGATCGAAGTGGTAAAGAAACTCTGCGATCACGACATCCAGGTCACCGTGACCGGAGGCATCAATTACGACAGTATCGAACTGTTTAAAGGCCTTCCGATCTTCTGTATCATCGCAGGAAGATCGATCCGCACCGCAGAAGACCCTGTCACAGAAGCGAAACGGATCAAGGATCGGATCATCGAGATTTGGGGAAAAGATTAAAAAAAAAAAAAAAAACAGGATGTGTCTCAGGACACATCCTGTTTCTGTTTCTTCAGATAGATATTCTTGTAATACCATTCATGACCGTAATAGTATAACGGCCCCGTCAGCAGACAGATCGGAACGATCCACCAGTCGACAGCGAAACGCATACCGTTGAAATTCTTGCTGGCAAACATGTAGATCACCTTCAGGAACAGGTAAGTCATGAAGGCATAGATGGCCAGCAGGATCACGAAATACCAGACTCCTGTCTTCCTTCTCAGTTCCCACAGCTGCCAGTAAGACATATTCTTTATCTCTTCTTCGGTATATGTCTTTTCTTCTTTTTTATCGCTCATAAGATGATTATAGAACAATTGAATCGGAATACGCAAAGTAGTATATTATAAGTACATCACTTCTGTGAGCAGAGGAAAGGGAGCATTGCAGTGCTCCCTTTCTGTATGGCTCGCCTGTCCGTGTAGATTATCTGTTTACGACTTTAACAGTGTAATAGATGATGCAGATCACCCAGAATACCAGGTCGATCTCCATACATACACTCCTGCAAGCAAGCCATACGAGATAAAATGAATTCATAAACTTTTACCTCATTATATTATTCGCAATCAAAACGGCTTTTCCTAACAGATTCAAAAAAGTTATACTAAACATATGAAAACGAAATTCCAGATCTCCTATTATCTCCGTCTGCTGCTGATACCGGCACTCTACCTCTTCTTCTTCGGCTTCATGATCTATTCGATCATCAAGACAAAATCGAACGGACAGAGGTTCTTCAATATATTTATCCTGCTTCTGGGCTGCGTCGCCTGTGCCTATGAGACACTGCGCGTCCTTTACGATATCGCGACCAAACGTCTGACCATCGACAGTAAGCCGGCTGTCGCCCTGAAGCTGGTATCTTTCATTGAAAAATACGACTTCTTCAAAGCCTTCCCGACTTCCTGTCAGATGATGCGGATGCTGGCGATGACCGACCTGCGGGAATTCGAAGAAGTAAAGCGCTACATCTCGAAACTGGAGAAGGAAGGAATCGAAGACTACGACGTCAATATCACCTCCCGCTACTGTCTGATGCAGGCACAGGGAGAAAGCGGAAACCGCGGCAAAAGCAACGAAGCTTTCAAACAGCTGATCCGTCTGCGCGATCAGAAGAACCAGAAGGGAAAGAGACAGAAAGGCGCCTACTATTTCAACTGGGAAGTCGTCAACGGTCAGCACAAGAACTACGAAGGAGACTATCAGGGAGCTCTGCGTTATCTGAACGATGTGGATGAATCCAAGATGAATATGCGTGAACTGATGCATTACCTGCTGGCGAAGATGACGGCAGCCGGAAAGACCGGAAACAGTGAACTGTTCAGTCAGTGCAGGGAACGTCTCAAAAACATCACCGCCAACAACAAACCAATGAAAGACTACATCGAACAGATGTAGTTTTTAAATCCCCCTTTCCGAAAATCCTCTTTTAAAATAAAATAGAATTAAGAGATGCCCATACAAGGAGGAATTCACTATAATGGCAAACGTTAAAGATGTAACTCGTGAAAGTTGGATCCTGAAGACTTTCCCGGAGTGGGGCTCCTATCTCAACGAAGAGATCGAAGAAGCGGTCGTTGAGAAAGGCAAGTTCAAGATGTGGTGGCTCGGCAACACCGGTATCTGGGTCAAATCCGAAGGCAATACCAATGTCATGGTCGACCTTTGGGTCTCCACCGGCAAGAACAGTCACTACAACGCAGACGGCACGATCAGAAAGATCGATCCGGACCATCAGATGGCCAGAATGTCCGGCGCAAGAACGATGCAACCGAACCTCAGAGCGATCCCATGTGTCATCGATCCGTTCAAGATCAAGAAACTGGATGCATTGCTTGCTTCCCATACTCATTCCGATCATATCGATATCAACGTCGCTGCAGCGATCCTGCAGAACGTAGAGAAACCGATCCCGTTCATCGGTCCGAAAGCTGCGACCGATCTGTGGAAATCCTGGGGCGTTCCTGAGGACAGATGTGTCACTGTAAGACCGGGCGATATCGTCGAAGTCGGCGACATCAAGATCCATGCAGTCGAATCTGTCGACAGAACGATCCTGATCACTCCGCCTCCAAAGGGATCCATCAAAGGTCTTCCTTGTGACGACATGGATGAAAGAGCTGTTTCCTACATCATCGAAACTCCGGCAGGAACTGTCTACCACAGCGGTGACAGCCACTTCGGAAACATGTACGCAAAACACGGAAACGAATACAAGATCAACGTCGCCTTCGGTTCCTTCGGAGAGAACCCGAGAGGTATCACCGACAAGATGACTTCCAGCGATATCCTGAGAATGGCAGAAGACCTCAACTGTGATGTCGTCATCCCTTATCATCACGATCTGTGGACGAACTTCCAGGCTGACACCAAGGAGATCCTGGTCCTCTGGTACATGAGAAGAAACAGACTCCAGTACAAGTTCAAACCGTTCATCTGGGAAGTCGGCGGACACTTCACGTGGCCGGATGACAAGGACAGGATCGAATACCACCACTACCGCGGATTCGACGATGTCTTCACCGAAGATATCAACCTGCCGTTCCGTTCCTTCCTGTAAGAGACACACAAGCCGTACACCGTACGGCTTTTTTCATGCCTGAAATGTTTTATAATGATGATAAGGAAATCAGGAGAAACAATATGAAAAGTATCGTCAAAGAGATCGCCGTCTATCGGACCGGCTGTTTCATCAGCCGAAACGGTACGGTGAACCTTCACAAAGGCCATAACAGTATCGTTCTGGATGCATTGCCGCAGACTCTGGATCAGGCTACCCTGACTCTTTCTCTGCCGGAGGACCTTTCCGGTTCCAACGTGCAGGTACAGAGACCGGATCAGGAATGGAAGGAAGGGGTCACGGAAGAACTCGAACACAGGATAAAAGAGATCTCCGATCGGATCGACATCAAGAAGGCACAGATCGAGATGTGGAAGACGAACGCGGACTTCTCAGCCCGGGAATCATTGAATGTGGATGAGATGTCTTCCTATATCGAAAAGCTGCCGGAAAGGCTGGAAACGATCTATACGCAGATCGGTGAACTGGAGAAGGAACAG
Source organism: uncultured Erysipelotrichaceae bacterium (assembly GCA_902803785.1). Classification (GTDB taxonomy): domain Bacteria; phylum Bacillota_I; class Bacilli_A; order Erysipelotrichales; family Erysipelotrichaceae; genus Colivicinus. Next base: position 30,700 of record CADCRE010000034.1, on the reverse strand, counting down.
AAAGTTCTGAACAGACAGCTGAAAGAGAAAAAGAAAGACGCCAATGTCGTACTGGTCAAAGCCGATATCGAAGCTCCGGAAGACGGAGACTATCCTTTCGCATTGCGTTATCTCGATCACAACGCGGGCTGGTATCCGATCTATGAGATCCACACCACAGAAGAGAACGATCTCAGTATCCTGTTAAAAGGAATGATCACCCAGAATACATCGGAAGACCTTTCCTGCGTGAAAGTCAGCCTTTATACCGGAAACCCGATGGCCTCCGGAGATATTCCTGTCCTCTATCCGAACAGGATCGATTTCTATCAGGAACCTCAGTTCAACGGCGGCAGGATGATGATGAAAGCGGCCATGTCGATGAACTATGCCGTGAACGAAGAAGTCGCGGAAGAAACGATGATGGACGAAGACGCTGCAATGAGAGATGTGGCACCGGTCTACGGATCCTCCTCCGAGGAAGATACGATGACCGAATATGAACTGTCCGGACTCTGGGACATCGCCTCAGGGAAAGAGATCAGTATCAACATCGAAGCGAAGACCGTCCCGTGCCGTTACCACGTCATCGCCGTACCGAAACTGGACAGTTGCGGCTATCTGGCAGCTGAAGTCAAAACAGCTGATATCGAAGAACTGATCAGCACATCTGCCAAGGTCTATCACAAAGGTATCTACATCGGTGAAGTGTACGTGGATCCCGATCTCTCCAAGGAAAACTACGATATCTCTCTGGGAAGAGATGAATCCATCCGTCTCAAGAGGGATCAGAAAAAGAAATATACTTCGAATGTCCTCCTGAAAGGTCAGAAGAAGACCGAATATGAATATGAGCTTAAGATCACCTCTTCCAAAAACAGGAACTGTTCCGTTACCTTACTGGATCAGATCCCGGTCTCCATGGATAAGACCATCGTGATCGATGAGGTCACTCTTTCCGGAGCCAAGAAGGAAGAAGACAGCGGAGAGCTCACCTGGGAATTCGATCTGGGACCTTCCGAAACCAGGACCTTCTCTCTCGCCTATAACATCTCCTGGCCGAAGGACCGTAAGCTGAACATATGAAAAAGATCGTATTCGTCTCCCACTGCATCCTGAATACCGCCAGTAAGGTCGTCCTGTACAATCAGGAAGAGATCGATGCGGAAGAAGACCTGCGTCTTCGTTTCCTGAAGAAAGCACTCGAAAACGGCATTCAGATCATCCAGCTCCCCTGCCCGGAATTCACTCTCTACGGCGCCAGACGCTGGGGACATGTCTCCGATCAGTTCGACAATCCTTTCTTCCGGAAACACTGCCGAAAGATCCTGGAGCCGGTCCTCGATCAATTGAAGGAATACCTTCAGAATGAAGACATGTTCGAAGTACTGGGCATCGTCGGGATCGACGGATCCCCGAGCTGCGGTGTCGACTACACCTGTTACGGAGACTACATCGGAGCCTTCGACGGAAGGAACGATCTGGAAGAAGTCCTCTCCACCTGTCATCTGGACAAAGGAAAAGGCATCCTGATGGATGTCTTAAGTGAGATGCTGAAAGAAAACGGTCTGGAGAAAAAGGTAAAGATAAGATCCCTCTTCGCTCCGGAACCGGAGAAATGTCTGGAACTGCTTAGATAAGAGAATAGATCTCGTGGAGGTCGGCGATCACATGATCGATCCGGTAGCCTTCCGGGATCTCTTTCTTTTCCGGGTCGTACCAGCAGGTCACGATGCCCGCATTCATCCCGCCTCTGATATCGCTTGTCAGCGAATCGCCGACGATCACGATCTGTGACCGTCTTTTTTCTTCTATCGTTTCAAATACCGGTCCGAAGAATCCGATGTTCGGCTTCTCACAGCCGATCTCTTCCGAAAGGAAGATACCGTCCATCAGTTCATCGAAACCCGATGCCTTCAGTTTCTTTGTCTGAGCGATGACTGTCCCGTTGGAGACCACATACTGTTTCACTTTGCCTTTCAGGCTCTTCACGATCTCGTAACTGTCATCCCGATAGACGATCGTATCGCCCAGTGCCAGCTGATATCTCTGATTGAACTTCTCCGCAAGATCCGGATCGATCCCGTATTCCCCGAAGAACTGACGGAACCTTCCGTTCAGTACTTCCGGCTTCGTGATCTCGTTGCGTTCCAGTCTCTGCCACCAGATCTCATTGATGAAGGAATAACGCGCGATCATCTCGTCCGTGCATTCTCCCAGTCCGAATTCTTCAAACAGGTTCCGGACAGCCGCCTTCTCCGCTGCCTTGAAATCCAGTAGAGTCCCATCCACATCCCAAAGTATCGTCGTGATCATACCGCCACCTCTTTTCCAACATTATACCGAAAATCTGATATGATTATGGATATGAAAAAGGTCCTGAAACAGATCATCATCCTGATCCCATCCGTCGTCATACTCGCCCTGGGCATTTCCTTGAGCGTGACCGCCGGGATCGGTTCCGATGCGAACGCATCCTTTCAGTCGGCCCTGTCTGATCTGATCCATATTCCCGTCGGTACGATCGTCTTTCTATATAATGTCATCGTCCTTCTCATCTTTATCCTGATGAAGAGCCGTTTCATCGGTGTCGGTTCGATCGTCATGGGTTTCTTTCTGGGACCTTTCGTCAACGTCTTCACTTCCCTGCTGACACCGATCGTCCCGTCTTCCTTTTTCGGAAAACTGATCTTCTGTCTTCTGGGCGTATTCTTCCTGTCCCTCGCTCTGTCGTGGTATATCCCGCTCAATTACGGGCTGCAGCCGGCAGACATGCTGATACAGACGATCGCAGGCAAGATAAAACAGTCTTACGGTACCGGACAGATCATATACAACTGCCTGGCCTTGCTTCTGGCGATCATCCTCGGCGGGACCATCGGCATCGGAACGATCCTGAATGCCTTCCTTCCCGGAAAGATCTGTGACCTGCTGATCCCGCGATTCGCGAAACTGCAGAAAAAGATCCGCATCTGACCACTAAGAGATACAAAGTAATGACCGAACAGATATAATTAAATTAATAATGTTTATCCGGAAACGGGATGTTTTTGAAGAACGAAAATAATGTAAGGGAGGCTGGATCATGTCTGACGGAAGATTTGAACTAAACGAAGCTACACTGTATGTGATCAACGAGATCGGCGGACATATGCCCGGGGGATTCTTCATCTATCAGGCTCAGGAACCTGAGACGCTGATCTACGCAAACAAAGCTGTTCTGGATATCTACGGCTGCCGTGATCTGGATGAATTCAAGGAACTGACCGGTTATACGTTTAAGGGAATGGTCCATCCTGACGACTACAACGATATCTCTTCTTCCATCATCAAACAGATCGATGAAAGCGAAGACAATATGGACTATGCGGAATATCGGATCATCCGCAAGGACGGCGAGATCCGCTGGGTAGACGATTACGGTCATTATTCGGAAACGAAGGCCTACGGCGGTATCTATGTGGTCTTCATTTCGGACATCACCGAAAAGCGGCAGCAGAGAGAATACGATACCGCTTCCAGAAATGCGGTCATCTCAGCCCTGACGAACAACTACAACACCGTTTGGCTGATCGAAGATGTCGTGACCGAAAAATGTTCCCTGTTCCATACAGACATGGATGACGTCCACTCGGAAGCCATCCATAACGCCTTAAGTCACGCCAAATATACGGAAACGAAGACGGAATACGTCAACACCATGGTCGCAAAGAAAGACCGGGACAGGATGCAGGAACAGATCTCCATTCCGTATATCCTGGAACAGTTCAAGACGAAGAACCGGTTTGCAGTCACGTTCCTGCGCGCATTGAAGTCTGGCCCGAGATATTACCGGATCCATTTCGGAAAGGTATATATGCCGGGCGGGAAGATCGGCGTCACCATGGGCTTCATCGATGTCGATGATGAAGTCAGACAGGAACGCACGGTCGAAAAAGCTCTGGAACAGGGCAGGAAGGCGGAGGAAGAAAACAGGAGGCTGATGAAAGAGGTACAGTCTGCCGCCAAACTGGCGGACCTCATGGCTTCCGTATCTTCACTGATGACGAATATGCCAGCGATGAGTTTCTCCAAGGATGCGAAATCAGGAGTCTATCTCGCCTGCAACCAGGCTTTCGCCGAATATGCCGGGAAGAACTCCCCGGAAGAAGTCGTCGGTCTGACCGATCACCAGATCTTTGACAGGGAGACAGCAGACCACTTTGTGGAAGACGACGCAAAGGCTTTGTCTATGGATGATGCCTACATCTTCTTTGAGGATGTGCCAGACGCTACGGGAAAGATCTTCCACAACCTTCAGACGACCAAGATAAAATTTACGGACGATTCCGGAAGACTGTGTCTGCTGGGACTGTGTGTGGATGTCACCGAGATGACCAGGATCAAGACTGCCGAAGCAGAAAGCAAGGCCAAACAGGAAGAACTGGAAAAGCGCATCGCACTGCAGGAAGAACTGTTGAAGAAGGAAAAATAGCAGGCGGAACTCGACAGCATGATCACCGCAATGGCATCGGATTACCGAAGCGTCTATCACGTAGACATCGACAACAACGATGCTGTCTGTTACCGATCAGATCCAAACGATCCGGATCAGCTTCCGGTCGGCGTCCACTTTCCGTACTATGAAAAGATCATCGAATACGCAGACGAGTATGTCGATGAAGAATATAAAGAAGGATTCCTTCGGTTCGTAGAACCGGATAACATCCGTGCTGCCTTATCTACCCAGGACATCATCGCCTATCGCTATCTGGCCAGAAGGAACGGCAAGGAATATTACGAGATGATCCGTATGGCCGGAGTACGTCATCCAGGCGACCGGCTCGATCACAAGGTCCATGCGATCGGGATGGGATTCACCAATATCGACAAGGAGATGCAGGAAACTCTGGAAAGGAACCGCGCATTGAGAGAAGCGCTGTCAGCTGCCGATCAGGCCAGTAAAGCCAAGACCGCCTTCCTCTCCAATATGTCTCATGAGATCCGCACTCCGATGAATGCGATCATCGGCCTGAACAATATCGCCATGAACGATCCGACCGCTTCCGATCAGATCAAGGAGTATCTCACCAAGATCGGTGAATCGGCTCAGCACCTTTTGGGGATCATCAACGACATTCTGGATATGTCCCGTATCGAATCCGGAAAGATGGTGATAAAGAACGAAGATTTCTCTTTCGCCAAGTGCCTGGAACAGATCAACACGATCATTCACGGACAGTGTAAAGAAAAAGGACTGGAATACAGCTGTGTCATGAAAGGCAGGATCGACGATCACTATATCGGCGATGCCATGAAACTGAAACAGGTGATGATCAACATCCTCAGCAATGCGGTAAAATTCACACCGCAGGGAGGATCGGTACGTTTCCTGATCGAAGAAGACAGAAGGTTCGATACTCAGACGACCTTACGTTTCGTCATCTCCGATACCGGTATCGGTATGAGCGAGGAATATCTGCCACACATCTTCGAGACGTTCTCACAGGAGGATTCTTCTTCCACGAGCAGATATGGAAGCACCGGACTGGGGATGCCGATCACCAAGAGCATCGTCGAACTGATGAACGGACAGATCGAAGTCGAAAGCAAAAAAGGAGTCGGTACGACTTTCACCGTGACGATACCGTTGGGCGAGTCTTCCCAGACGAATTCAGTCAACGACAGCGAACTGGATCCGCACGAGATCAGTGTGCTGGTCATCGACGACGATCCGATCGCACTGGAACACGACCAGATCGTCTTAAGACAGATCGGGATCCACTGCGATACTGCCGGATCCGGTCCGGAAGGCATCGAAATGGTGAAACTGCGTCATGCGAGAAGAGCGGATTACGATCTGATCCTGGTCGACTGGAAGATGCCGGAAATGGACGGCGTGGAGACCACAAGACAGATCAGGTCCATCAAAGGACATGACACGCCGATCATCATCCTGACTTCCTTCAACTGGGACGATATTGCCGAGGAAGCGAAGAAAGCAGGCGTGGATACCTTTGTTTCGAAACCGCTGTTTGCCGGAAACGTCATGGATGAATTCAGAGAAGCCTTCCGGCAGAGAAACGATGCGACAGTAAACCGCCGTGCAGATCTGAAAGGCCGTCACATCCTTCTGGCTGAAGATGTCGTCGTGAATGCCGAGATCATGAAGATGGTCCTGAGTATGCGGGAAATGGAAGTCGATCTGGCCGAAAACGGAAAGATCGCAACGGAGAAATATTTCGATCGTCCGGAAGGCTATTACGATGCGATCCTGATGGATCTGCGCATGCCGGAAATGGACGGTCTGGAAGCCACGAAGATCATCCGTTCTTCCGGCCGTTCCGACAGCGGGTCGATCCCGATCATCGCTCTGACCGCCAATGCTTTTGACGAAGACGTCCAGCGAAGCCTGCGGGCCGGTCTGAATGCCCATCTGTCAAAACCGGTCGAACCGGAAGAACTGTTCGAGACTCTGGAAAGCCTGATCGAACCGTAATTAGACATTCATAAGTCCAACTTCAAAAGAAGACCCTCTGATGAGGATCTTCTTTCTTTATTCTTTGACTGTCGTATGTTTCTTCGGGAAGATCTCTTCCAAAGGCCAGGTCGTCATATTGTGATACATGTCCTGCCACTGCAGGATCTCGTAGTTGCAGCTGGTCGCAAAGATCTCCAGCAGTCTTGCGATCTCCTTCTTTGTCTTGTGGGCACAGAGCCGATTGACGATGGCGATCTCGTTTTCAGTCTTTTTGATATATTCGTCGGATACGTAGTAGGCCAGCCACTGGTAATACATGTTGTCATGATCCAGGGTACACTGATCCAACAGGTCTTCTCCGAAGTAACGGTAGAGGATATTGCACGGAAACAGAGCCATCATCGTCTTGGCCAGATCGCCTTCATGAGCGATCATCAGCTGATAGGCCGTATAGCTCCTCTTTCCTTCCGCTTCGATGACCGCATCCATCTCATCCACGCTCATCTGCAGCTGATCTGCCCAATAGGTCCGGTTCATCATCACCGTGCTCTCCATCGTGTTCTTGACGATGGAGTACCAGATCTCCATATCCTCGTAGCTCTCGCACTTGCTGAAACCGACCGCCCAGCAGCGTGTATAGTCCATCAGATACTGATAGTTCTGCTTGATCTGAAACCGCATGCGTTCCAAAGACATCGTCCCATGGAGGATGTCCTGCATATGTTCGGTATTCTCGATCACCGGTGCGACCTGTTTCAGGATCGGCACCAGGTATTCTTCATAGAAATTCATCTCAGATCCCCTCTTCGATCAGATATTCGATCGCCTTCAGTGCGATCTCGATCGTATGATCGTTCATGGAACCGTAGGCCATCAGAGCACCCGCTCTGGCGCCGCGGATCTGGGAGACGACGAACAGGGTCGAAGCTTCCATCTCGCTGGCCATGACCCCCGCTCTCTTCCAGGCTTCCCAGCGGTTGACCAGTCTCTGGTCGTCCGGCATGGAGTGCGGATCCGTCTGTCCGTAGAAGGCATCCTTGGACTGACCGATCCCCTTTGCAAAATGATAGCCGAGATCTTTTGCCGCCTTCACCAGTGCGTTGGTCACATCCAGGTCCGGAACGGCCGGATATTCGATCGGAATGTAATGGACTGTCGTTCCTTCATCCCGGATCGCACCCGTCAGGATGACACCTTCCAGGGTCTCATCGAAACTTTCATCGCAGAGTCTTCCGCAGGTCCCTACCCTTATGAAGACTTCCGCTCCGCAGTGGATCAGTTCTTCGATGGCGATCGCCGTCGACGGACCGCCCATCCCTGTCGATGTGACAGAGACTTTCACTCCGTTCAGATAGCCCGTCCAGGTCTTGTGTTCCCGGTTGTGTGCGACCAGTTTCGCATCCTCGAGGTTCTGTGCGATGATGTCGGTACGGAACGGATCTCCCGGAACCAATACATACTTTCCGACATCTCCCTTCTTACAGTGAATGTGGTACTGCAGTCCTTCCGCATTCAGGACTTCCTTGCTTTGAATCGCCATATCGATCTCCTTTTCTATTGTTTGAGTGCTTTGCGGTACAGTTCATCCAGTTCACGGATGATGGTATCCTGTGCGTAGTGTCTTCGCGCATAGACAGCGATCTGATCCCGCCATTCCCTGAGATCGATCACTACTTCCCGGCGAAGGACCTTCATGATATTGAGGGCCAGGTCTTCCGGGTCTTCCGGCCTGACCAAAGCGCCGACGCTTTCGTTTACGAAGTCAGGCAATCCGCCTTCGTTGCTGGCGATGACCGGGGTACCACATCCCATGGCTTCGATCGCTACCAGTCCGAACGGTTCTCTTCTGGACGGAACGAGGTTCACATCCGAAACGTTATATACGCTGCGCAGTTCCTGCTGATCCACATTCCCGAAGAAATGGACCGTTTTCAGACCGAGATCATTCGCCAGCGCGTGCAGTCTGTCTCTTTCATCTCCGTCACCGACGATCAGTGTGATCGTCTTCGGCATTTCTTCTTCATAGATCTTCATCGCTCTCAACAGGACGTCTACACCTTTGAAATAGGTCAGTTTCCCCGCAAAAGTCACGATCTTTTTTCCCTGATATTTCTCTTTTGCGATCCCATGACGTTCCATGAACAGATCCAAATCGGTCTGCTCCGGATAGAAGACGGTCGGGTCGTAACCGTTTCGCATCATGACGATCTTATTCCTGTCCTGCGGAAAACGTTCTTCGATCAGGGTACAGTTGTCTTTGGAGATCGAGATGACCGATGCACATGCGTCCATAGCCTTCTCCGCATACGGGCGGAACTGCGGCCACTTGTCATAACCCATCAAGTCCGTTCCGTGTGCCGTCAGGACCAGAGGGATCCCATATCCTGCAGCCAACGAAGGGAGGATCCAGACATGCTGACCGTGAATGACGTCCGGGCGTGTCGTTTCTATCTCATCTTCGATCGCCTGGTGAAACGCCTCGATATACATCTTCAGTTGTTCCTCATTCAGATCCGCAAAGGTCGTCACAGAACGCGGATGTGATGTAAAACACGGGAAATTGAAAGGAAGAGCCCCTTCGATCCTTTCTGAAGAGCCATCTGCCGTGAAATAGACCGGATGCAGTCTGACGTCGTCCGGTGCACTCGGGTCTTTTGTATTCTCCGGAAGGATGATACAGACTTCATGTCCCAGTTCCTTCAGATGGACTGCCAGATTTCGGGTATAAGTACCGCTTCCCGATCCCATCAGAGGAAAATGATTGATCATCAGTATACGCATCTTCGTATCTCCTTTCTCTTGATTTGTTCTAAAGGATATACATGTATCAGAAACGGGTCACAAACGGTGACCTTCCTTCGGTCCCAGAAGATAACGCAGTTCGGCACCCTTGGAGATATTTCCTTCCACCTTCAGCTGTCCGTTCACAAACATACGGTCAGCGGAAGCTCTGCCGACAGCCATCTTATACAGATTATCCAGGGTCGTAGCGATCTTGACGTGCGCATCCGCGTAGTCATACGGCTGCATCTCCATCCCCTGTTTCGTGATCTTCACATAGAACGTCCCTTCACCCGGACCTTCGATCCGGATCTGGGCGATATTGATATAGTCATCATCCTGCTTCGCCAGATATTCGTTGCGGTCTTCTTCCAGATCCCCATAGATCACTTCCAGGATCTCATAGGCATCCTTGAAGGTCACGTTCGGATCGCTTCCGCTTCCGCAGATATCAGAATACATCTTGAGATAGGCCTGAGCCGATTTATCCCAGGAGAAATCCTTGCGCATGCAGCGGTCCTTGATGATATTGAAGACATCGTGTTCCGCAAAGTATACTTTGATCGCCGCATCGATCGCCAGCATCATCGATTTGGAATTGTACTGCGCAAAACTGAAACCGTCACCGATCCCGTCGAAATCGGAATAGGCTCTGACGGTATCCTTCAATCCACCCGTCTCATGAACGATCGGAACGGTCCCGTAACGCATCGCCATCATCTGTGAGAGACCGCACGGTTCGAATGCGGAAGGCATCAGATAGAAATCCGCTCCCGCAAAGACCTTGGCAGCCATCTCTTCATTATACTGATCGGAGAACCCGAACTGTCCCCTATAACGGTCCAGACAGCTGTAGAAGTAATCGACATATTTCTTATCTCCCTGTCCGAAGATGATCAGCTGTATCCCCTTTTTCATCATCTCTTCCAGAGATTCCCGGATCAGATCCACGCCCTTCTGTTCCACCAGTCGGGCGACGACCGCAAACAGAGGCCACCTGCGTTCCTTCCTCAAACCGAAAGTCTCCTGAAGATAGGCCTTGCACTGTCTTTTCCCGGCCTTGTCTTCGACCGTGAAGTGACAAGGGATCCTCTCATCCTTCCCCGGATCGTAGTGATCCGGATCGATCCCGTTCAGTATCCCGTACATCTTGGATTCGATGATGTCGCAGACACCCTCCAGCCCCTTTCCGAACGCCGGTGTATGAAGTTCTCTGGCATAGGTCGGAGAGACCGTCGATACCGCATCCGCCATCAGCATCGCACCCTTCATCAGATTGACATCTGATCTTCCCTGATACTCATAGGCCAGTCCGCCTTCGTACCATCCTTCGTCCAATGCGAAGGTATCTTTCAGTTCCTTCTTTCCGAACTGTCCCTGATAGGCGATATTGTGGATGGTGTATACAGTGCGGATGTTGCGGTAGTCCGGACGCTTCGCCTGATCGTCTTTCAGATAGATGACCGACAGCGCACTTTCCCAGTCGTTGCAGTGAAGGATGTCCGGAACGAAATCCAGACGGTCCAGCACTTCGATGACGGCCTTGGAGAACCAGGCAAAACGGTACTTGTCGTCATCGTATCCGTACAGTTTGTCCCGATCGAAGAGACCCATATTGTCGATGAACCAGACCGGCACACCGGACAGTTCGCCCCGAAGCAGTCCACAGTACAGTTTATCCTTCCCCAGGCTCACTTCAAGTGAACCCATATCCTTCAGCCCTTCACTGAACTTCTCCCTGACGCAATGGTAATAGGGAGTGATGATCTCCACTTCATTGCCGGTCTTCTGCAGGGCCGGAGGCAGAGAAAAGGCGACATCCGCCAGTCCTCCCGATTTCGAATATGGTGCGCATTCGCTCGTTACAAACAGGATCTTCATGATAAATTCCTTCCGTTTACTACATTAAACTATCTATTACTATCATACCCTTAATTTTCCCATCTGTCCCGCAAAGCAGTATATAATGTTTACAAAGAAACGAGGATGAACCATGGAATTCGATCTGTCAAAAAAATACTGTTTCTACTTCAATGAGATCTCAAAGATCCCAAGGGGAAGCCGCAACGAGAAGGCCGTCAGCGACTACGTCGTATCCTTTGCGAAGGAACACGGACTCCGTTATATCCAGGACGATACCTGTAACGTGATCGTCGATATGCCCGCATCCCCGGGATATGAGAACAGTGAGACCGTCCTCTTACAGGCACATATGGATATAGTCTGTGAGAAGAATAAGGATGTCGAACACGACTTCGAAAAAGATCCGCTCGATCTTTATGTAGAAGACGGATGGCTCTATGCCAGAGGGACCACGCTGGGTGCCGATGACGGCATGGGTGTCGCATACATGCTGGCGATCCTGGACGATCCGTCTTTGAAACATCCGCCTCTTCAGTGTGTCTTCACCACGATGGAAGAGATCGGACTGCTCGGTGCACTGAATCTGAAACGGGAATACTTCCATGGCACGCGCTATATCAACCTGGATGAAGGCGGAGAAGACAACACCTGCACCACTTCTTCCGGCGGAGCGAGAACAGTCATGTCTAAAAAGCTGTCTTATCTTCCAAACGAAGCCAAGACCTACCGTCTGGAGATCCGCGGACTGAAAGGCGGACATTCTGCCGGACGCATCCACATGGAACTGGGCAATGCGATCCTCTTAGGCGCAAGAGTTTTGGAGAAGCTCTGTCAGAAGTATCCGGATATCCGCATCGCCGATTATAACGGCGGACTGAAATTCAATGCGATCCCGAGAGAAAGCGACATCGTCTTCACATCCGATACGGATCTCGATCTGTTGAATCAAGAGGCACAGGGATGTTTCACTGAGATCGCTGCCGAACTGCAGTATTCCGACCCGGGATTCAACGGAAAGATCGTTCCTGTCGAAACAGTCGATCAGGCTTTATCCGCGAAAGAGACCCTGCAGATCCTGCAGTTCCTGAACGTCATACCGAACGGACTCCTCCATCACTCCATGGCTATCGAAGGACTCTCCACTGCATCTTTGAATGCGGGAGTCATCCATATCGATGACGGCGTATTATATCTGGATGACCTGATCCGTTCTGCAGCCAAATCACACGGCGACATGATCATCCATCAGCTGGAGATCCTCAGTCCGCTCTTCGGTTTCGATTTCGAGCTTTCCGACCGTTATCTCGGCTGGGACTTCGAAAAGGATTCTGAGATGCGGGAGATCCTGCGCGGTGTATTGAAAGACAAAGGCATCGAGATGAAAGAAGTGGCCATCCACGGAGGCCTCGAATGCGGTGTCTTCAAGGGACTGATCCCGGAACTCGACATCATCACCTACGGACCGATCTCCGAGAATGCCCACACGCCGGACGAAAGGCTCGATCTGGCGTCCTTCGACCGTGCCTACGAGAACCTTCTCGCGGTATTGGAGAGATGTATCTAGGGGGCTGAAATGGTCTTGCTTATCGTTATTGTCATAATCGTATCCCTTATCATAGGGAGCTTATCCCTGGCGTTTTCTTTCACCGGATCTCTCACGAAGACTCAGACGGAGAGATACAACAAGCGCAAAGAGGAACAGAGAAAAAAGGACGCACTGATCGATGCGCTGAAAACCTACGGCACAGGCAAACATTAATAAGGTGAACTGTTACAGTTCACCTTTTCTTTCACTTTATTCTTTCTCTACCGTCCCGACCACATAAAGAGTGAACGTACATTTACAGATGATCCTGTCATCGCTGCGGATCTCCGTCTCCACGACCTTCGTGGTCTTTCCGTCATGAACGGCCTTCCCCGTCAGGATCAGTTCTTCTCCGCAGGTCGCATGCCGGATGTAGTTGATATTTCCCTGAAGAGAGACGACGTAATTGCCCAGGGAATATCCTACCAGTCCCGCAAGGGAATCGCACAGGGTATAAAGGTATCCTCCGTGCGTAAATCCGTAAGGATTGGTGTCGGTATCGTTGACGACTGTCTTCACCGTCACGTTTCCTTTTTCATATGTCACAAGTCCGCAGTTCCGGAATTCCACCGTCTTATTGAACAGGGAATCGAAATTCATCTTTTCATCGTTATGTTCCACTCCACTATCATAACAGAAAGTTTCCTGCAGATGACAAAATAACGGAAAGATGAAATAATGAAATCAGAATATCGATACAGATAATAAAAGGAGTACACATATGAAGAAAACCAAACGGTCTTTTGTGGTACTGATCGTCCTGCTTCTTCTTTCGTGCGGCCTGATGTTTGCGGCAGACCGCATTCAGAGAGATAACGGCAGGATCGAGATCAGCGACGGAACGATCCCTGTCGATGAGGGATTCATGACCTACAAGCTTTACCGTCCGAAGGATGCGACCGCATCCAATAAGGCTCCCGCTGTCCTGCTTCTGCACGGCTATCAGAACGATCACGAGACCTGTGCGGCCTATGCGATCGAGCTCGCAAGAAGAGGAGCGGTCGTCCTGTGTCTGGATGAATACGGACACGGATCCACGACGGTCGGCCTTCTGAAACGGGGATATGTCGATCACAAGGTCTCTGTCAACTACGGAAACGATTCGGAAGCGGACGGGACCTATTCTTCGATCGGAAGCACGATCCGTTACCGTATCCTGATGAACTTCTCGAATCTGTCTTTCTTCAACGATCACTATTCGAAAGACGATCACGGGAATGCGATCACCGATTCCTCCTGCGGAGGATCGATCGCCTATGAATATCTGTCAAAACTGGATTATGTCGATGCATCGCGCATGGCGGTCTCCGGCCACTCCATGGGTACCTGGTCCAGCTGGAGCGTTGCGGCTGCCTGGTCCGGTACGGCTATCGAACCGAAGGCCATCGTCCTGCAGTGCGGTGAACTGTTTACCGATGACGTCTACGATACATCGAAGTATCATTTCAACAACGTCCTCCTTCTTCAGGCGAAATATGACGAATTCTCCTACTTCCGGGACTATCAGCTCAACGTCACGGATAACCTGCTGAAGACACCGTTGCGATATGAATTCCTGGGTACGACCGCCGACATGGCCGCCTGGAATACGACGTACGGTACGTTCAATGACGGCAGTGCCAGAAGGATAGAACTGCTGAATACCAATCACCGTCTGACGACGCATCATCTGCATGGACTGGAGACGGCTTTGGACTGGCTCGATTCCGCACTGGAACTTCCGAACGATTTCGACCATTCTCAGATCAACGCCAAGATCAAGGAATACCTCGTATTGGGAGCGATGCTGGCGGTACTGTTTGCGATGTTCCCGCTGATGAATATCTTATTGGAGACGAAGCTGTTCAAGAACGTCGTTCAGGAACTTCCATCCAAAGAAGGGATGCTGAAAGGAAGATCGAGAGTTTCCGGTACTCTGATCACGATGCTGCTGTCCGGTCTCTCCTTCCCGTTCATGACCCAGCTGGGACATGCCCTGCTTCCTTTACCGGAAAATATCTTCCGCATGACAGTCGGAAACGGCTTCTTAAGCTGGTATCTCCTGCTGATCCTCATCATGTGTATCAGTAATCTCATCACATCCGCCAAGAATAAGAAAGCCGGCATCGAAAAAGAGAGATTCAGTTTCCCTGTCTGGCTCTTATCCCTGCTTCTGGCATTCTATGCTGTCGCTATGGTCTACCTGATGAACTTCCTTTACTCCAGGATCTTCGATCTGGATCTGCGCTTCATCTGGCCGTTCTTCCGCGAATTCAATTCGATCCGTATCGTACAGTTTGCGGTATACATCCCGTTCTTTGCACTGTTCTACCTTCTGAACAACTCCAAGGTTATGAGAGATATGCGTATCAGATCCACCTACGAAAAAGGCGTCTCCGCCTTCCTTCGCAACTGGCTCTACAACTTCCTTCTGATGGCCGGAGGTGTCCTTCTGATCGTCTTGCTGGAATACATCCCGTTCTTCCTGGGGATCGGACCGGGTGCTGACGTCCTCTTCGGTTCCACCTTCGGCGGACCGTTCATGTCCATCCTGATCCTATTCGTTCCGCAGGTCCTCTTCTTCTCGGTATTATGTACCTGGTGTTACCGCAAGACCGGAAGGGCCTATACCGGGGCTCTGATCGCGGCGATGCTCGCATGCTGGATCGTGACCGGAGGATCATCCTTCGTATAAAAACAATACAGTCGTATTTTATAAAGGCAGTTCCTATGAGGGAACTGCCTTTTCTTTACTGTCTTTTTTCGATCATTCGATTGCGGAAATAGACAAGCAGGTTGATGATGAGACTGACCAGATTCACAACGTAGACCGACAGTACATACCATTTCTTTGAGAATTCAGACATGTAGGCCGGATTGGTCAGTTTCGCCAGGATCCCGCACACATAACCGAACAGGATCAATAACAGGAACAGCAGGCTTGTACTTTTCGTATTCCTCGCCTTCCATGCCTTGCAGGCATTGATCGGCCAGGAGAACCCGAAGCACAGCAACATAACGATCTCCAAAAACTCAGACATAGAAACGATCTGTTATTTTGTGAGTGCTCTCGTGATACGTTCCAAAGCCTCGTCGAGCTCTTCGTAGGTGATCGGGATCGGCGGTGCAAAACGGATCGTATGGTCATGCGTCTCCTTGCAAAGGACACCCTCATGGATGCACGCCTTCACGTAGTCGAAGGCATCCCCATAGAATTCGACACCGATCAGAAGTCCTCTTCCGCGGATCTCCTTGATCTCCGGATTATGGATCTTCTTAAGACCGTTCATGAAGTATTCACCCTTTTCCCGTGCCATCTTCGGATAGTCGTCTCTCTGCAGGATCTCGATCACCTTGATACCGCAGGCACAGGCCAGCGGATTTCCACCAAAGGTCGAACCGTGGGATCCCGGAGTATAGAGACCGAGGATGTCTTCATTGGCTGCGACCGCCGACAGAGGAATGACACCGCCTCCGAGTGCCTTGCCCATGATGTAGATATCCGGTTCCACTCCTTCATGCCAGCACGCAAACATATCGCCCGTACGTGCGAATCCGGTCTGAACTTCATCTGCCAGGAAGAGGATATTGTTTTCCGTACAGATCTCACGGACTTCCTTCAGCCATCCCTCCGGCGGCAGGATGATGCCCGCTTCACCCTGGATCGGTTCTGCCAGGAAAGCGACCGTATTCGGTGTGATCGCATCGCGCAGTGCCTGCGCATCTCCGTACGGGACCGTCTTGAATCCCGGAGTATACGGACCGTATCCGTCCTTCGCCATAGGATCGGTCGAGAAGCTGATGATGGTGATCGTACGTCCGTGGAAGTTGTTGGCACAGGTGATGATCTCCTGTTTTCCGTTCTCAACGCCTTTGACTTTTGTCCCCCACAGACGGGCAGTCTTTAATGCGGTCTCGACCGCTTCCGCACCGGTATTCATCGGCAGGACCATGTCTTTTCCCGTAAGTTTGGACAGGCTCTCATAGAATTCACCGAGGTTCTCGCAATGGAAGGCACGGCTGGTCAGTGTACATTTATCCAGCTGATCCTTGGCTGCCGCAACGATCTCCGGATGACGGTGACCGAAATTATGTGCGGAATAGGCCGACAGCATATCATAGTATTCTCTTCCTTCCGGATCGGTGACAGTCACACCTTCGGCTTTTACGACGACGACAGGTTTCGGCGCATAGTTATGCGCACCGTACTTGTTTGTTTTTTCAATGATCTCTTTTGATGTATACATGGTCTCCTCTTCTTACTTTTCCGACATATACGGATATACGATCGCATCCGAAGGATCGAAAGTCTCCTTTACGGAGTGCGGGCTCATCCAGCGGATCATGTTCAGAACGGTCCCGGCCTTGTCGTTGGTACCTGACTGGCGTGCCCCGCCGAACGGCTGCTGGCCGACGACTGCACCGGTACATTTATCGTTGATATAGAAGTTTCCTTCCGCATGCAGTAAAGCCTTCTCCATCATCACGATCGCCTCCCGATCCTGCGCGAAGACAGCTCCGGTCAGCGCGTACGGAGACGCCTCATCGCAGACCTTCAGGGTCTCATCCAGTTTCTCATCCGGATAGACATAGACGGAAAGGATCGGTCCGAAGATCTCCTTGACCATGGATTCATAATCCGGCTTCTTACAGACGATGACGGTCGGTTCGACGAACCAGCCCTTGGAGTCGTCACAGTTACCGCCGATCACGATCTCGCAGTCCGGACTCTGTTTCGCTCTGTCCAGATATTCATGACAGCGGTCATAGGAAGTCTTGTCGATGACGGCTGCCAGGAAGGTATCGAATTCCTGCACATCGCCCATCCTGACCTCTTTCATCATCTCCTTCATCGTAGAGAGGACCTTCGGCCAGATGCTTTCCGGAATGAAGGCTCTCGAACAGGCGGAACACTTCTGTCCCTGATATTCGAAGGAACCGCGGATCAGTGCTGCCGCCAGCGGACGGATATCTGCGCTCTTGTGTGCGAAGATGAAATCCTTTCCGCCGGTCTCACCGACGATGCGCGGGTAGTTGCGATAGGAAGCGATATTCTCTCCGATCTGTTTCCAGACGCTCTGGAATACTTCGGTCGAACCCGTGAAATGGAAACCTGCCAGTTCTTTCCGGGAGATGACGTATTTCGCCACATCGCTGCCGTTGGAAGGAACGAAGTTGATGACACCTGCCGGAAGACCGCAGTCCATTAATAGTTTCATGTAGTAATAGTTGGAAAGGACGGCCGTACGGGAAGGTTTCCATACTGCGACGTTTCCGACGATCGCCGGAGCGGTCGGAAGGTTTCCACCGATGGAAGTGAAGTTGAACGGCGTGATCGCACTGATGAATCCATCCAGCGGACGGTAGTCCTGACGGTCCCAGATCCCCGGAGTCGAAGCCGGCTGATCCTTGAAGATCTCCTGAGCCGACCAGACACCGAAACGCAGGAAATCCGCCAGTTCAGCGATATCGATCTCCGCCTGGAATACAGTCTTGGACTGTCCCAGCATCGTCGAAGCGTTCAATACCTTTCGATAGGATCCCGTGATCCGATCTGCAGCTTTCAGGAAGATCGCAGAACGGTGTTCCCAAGGCATCTCTTCCCAGGCTTTCTTGGCAGCCAGTGCGGCATCCACCGCCATATTGAGTTCCTTCTCTCCCGCGATCGAACACTCCGCGATCACATGTTTATGATCGTGAGGCATCGTGACAGAGAACGTCTTTTCCGTATAGATCTCTTTCCCGCCGATGATCAACGGGATCTTTACGACCTCAGAAGCCTGTTTTTCAAGCTCCTCCTTCAGTTCCCGTCTCTCTTTCGAACCGGGAAGATAAGCACGAAAAGCGTCGTTTGCAGGACGATCGATTGTGAAATAGGCGTTTGGCATAGTCTCTTCCTTTCTGATTTAAATGAAAAGAGGCAGATCTTTCTAAGGGAAAGATCCATCGCTGTCTATATTATTGTTATGGCAAAGGATCATATCCATCTATATCAATTATAAATTGTCAGAAAGATCCGTGACAAGAACAGTTCAAAAGAAAACCGATGTATTCACATCGGCATCTGTCCTTACGCTTTCTGATTCTGTTTGCTCAACGCTACGACCGAACTGTAGACATATCTCACCGCATATACGATCAGTGCGATACTTACGACCAGTAGGATCATATTGTTCGGATCGTTCACGAGATTGTCAAACGATTTTACCGTTCCGACCAGATTGGCGACCAGAAGGATCGGCAACAGAGTACTCATCACCAGTACGGCGATGATCTTCTTGCGCGGAGCTTCCACGAGTTTGTCTTTTAAAGTCGGTTCTGACGGGATATCGATATTCTCGTACTTGACCAGGGATTTCAGGAAGACCTGATTGTACAGATATTCCAGAACGACGATCGAAGCTAACGCAAGTCCCACCGCAAGATACCAGTTCACATAGAATCCGACCAGTACCAGAAGGATCATCGGGATCAGATGACGCTGCTGATAGAACGACATCTGGTTCTTGCTGTCCTTGCCGATCGCATATAGAACTCTGTTCTTGTGATCAGCCAGGTACGTCCTTCCTTTATTATCTTCATAGACATTGTTGCCTTTGGCAGTCAGTCCTTCTATCTTGGCTTTCATACTTCAATTCCTCCGGTATTAATTATACAACGTAAGAGAAAGGCATATAAGTGATTACTAACTGGGGGAACACCTATATGCCTTTTGTTTCAGCGCTTGTTCAGCTAACTATTCGCATTCCACTTCTTTGGCGTTGAAGATGTAATGCTTCTTGATGTAGTTCGGAACTTCCCACACACAGTCGAAATCTCTGGCTGCCGTGACAAGGTCGCCTGCCTGGAAACGGTAGACACGTCCTTCGGTCGTCGTGATGGATGCTTCGCCTTCGATGACCAGGAACGTTTCCTGTCTCTCGTCGTAATGCGCATCCCAGACACCGGCTTCGTGGTCCCAGGTCGGCTGGCTGTTCAGCAGGTCAGCCTGTTCCGCTGTCGGTTTTCTGACCCATACCAAATCTTTATAGTTCATGATTTACCTCACTTTACATCAGGGAAATTCTTGTCTCTGACAGAATCCCAGGTAGAACACGGATCGCCCGGGGTGACCTGGAACGTGATCACACAACCGCCGTTCTGCATCTCCTGAAGTTTCGGAGCCTGTTCCGGTTTCATCTGGATGGAACCGACACCGACCGGGATCATTCCGGCCTTGTTCAGGGTCGTACCGAAATTCAGAGTCGGATAGTGGAATCCCGCATCCCAGGCCTTGATGGCCATATCCAGAGTCTGGAACAGGATGAAGATCGGATCATTTGTACCCAGTTCATTCTCGTTCCAGCGCTTTGCGGCATCTGCAGTGGAAATGCACTCCAGAGTCGTGCCTGCCGGCGATGCCATGACACAGATCTGTGACAGGAACGCATCTTTTGCGATGATATCATCGATGATAAAGATCTTCCTGGCACCGACCTGATGGACCCACTGAGTACATACCTGACCGTGGATCAATCTTCCATCAATTCTAACATTTACAATCTTGCCCATTGTAAAGCCCTCCTTTTGTATTGCTTCTTGTATTAGTCTACGATCTTTAACCAGTTCTTGCCTTCGGAACCGCAGCACTTCATGTACTTGATGACGATCTCTTTGTAACCAGCCCACATGATGTTGCCGCCTGTTCTTGCGGAAGTCGTATCTGGATTGCCTTTAGCACGTTCTTCCATGTACTTGTCAACACCGTTCTGGTAAGCATGAGAACCCATGTTTACTTTCTGGCAGCCGATCTGGCAACACTTAGCGATGTTTTCGAAACCGGACCAGGAACCGCCGTGGAATACGAGAGGTACATCGACTGCTTCCTTGATCTTCTGCAGTCTTTCGAAATCGATGTCAGGTTCGGTGACGTATTCACCGTGAGCTTCACCGATGGAAACTGCCAGACAGTCACAGCCGGACAATTCGACGAACTTCTTGGCCATTTCCGGGTCAGTCAGGTATTCTTCACGTTTTTCAAGGTATTCTTCACCTTCAGCGATCTGACCGAATTCAGCTTCGACAGTGACACCGATCGGAGCGCAGAGTTCCTTGAACTTTCTGACTTCTCTTGCGTTCTCTTCAAACGGCAGGAAAGATCTGTCGACCATGATTCCGGTGAATCCACCATAGATCGCCTTCATGCAGGCAGCGTCGTTCTGGCCATGGTCCAGGTTGATCGCGACAGGTACTCTCACTTCGTGAGCGAGCAGACGGATCATCTTACCGAAAGATACGAGATCCTTGGTGTTGCTTTCCAGAACATCGATGATGATCGGGGAATCCAGTTCAACAGCAGCTTCCAGACAGACTCTGACAGTATCCTCATTGAATACGTTCGGTGCCAGGACGCCGTAGCCGCCCTTTTTCGCATGCTGCATGATTTCTAACATTGAAACTAACATATTACTCTCTTCTCCTCCTTATGTATTCTCAACGTTTCCGTATTGCTGTTTTTCCACAGCTTCCATTAATGTGATCAGATTATTTATCAATTCGTTGCGGCAATCTTCAAAAAACAGATTGTGGTATCCCTTATAGATCTTGAAGAACAGATTCTTCTTGCGCATCTGCTGGAAGTACTTCAGCATGACGTGGACTTCCCGTCCGTTGTCGCTGACCGGATCCTGTTCACCCGAGACCACATAGGTCGCCAGGTACGGCGGATAGGCCTGTGCCCATTCGCTCAGTCCGAGGCTGTTTTCCATCTCGAGGATGGTCTTCAGATACTTCAGATCATACTCGAAGTTGCAGGACGGATCGTTCCGGAAGATCTCGATCAGCTCTCTGTTCGAAGTCTTCCAGTCGAATCTGTAATCCGCATCTTTCCCCTTCAGGTAGTTCTTTTCCATCAGGGCCGGGATCTTATCAGAATATGCTTCCTCTCCGTGTTTTCTGATCTCGGCATTGCATTTCATCAACGTCAGTTTCCCGTTGATCGGGAATCCCTTGTCTCCGCACAGACACACGCAGTTGATATCGTTATAGATCACTGCGTAGTTTCTGACGATCGCGGAACCGAAGCCAACGCCTATGATTGCGTGCAACGGAGGTTTTACCAGTTCCAATTCTTTCGTTGTCTTTTTGAGTCCTTTTCTTTCGACAACTGTAGTCTTATATGTTTTTTTCTCCTTTGGAGGATATTCATTGAAGACGAGCAGAAAGGCCAGGTTCGTGTCGCTTATGAGATTCTGAAAGTTATTGTTACCTTTGAGTTTTCCCAGATCTTCTTCCTTGCTTACTGATCCGCCGTGTCCCATATGGTCATGACCGAACGCCAGATATCCCCGATACGCAAAGCTCTTCATGACATCTTCATAGATGCCGATGTGCTCATATGTATCATGAACGATCTGTACATATCCCTTGATCTCATCTGCCGGTACGTATGCCAGCACATGGATCTGATCGACTCCGTTGGAACTTGGGAAAGACAGTTCTCTGCTGCTGACTTTCTTCATTTCCCGTTACCGCCTTTCTTGCGATTCTTCCAGTACAGGAAGCCAAAGAATACGACGATGACAGTCAGTGAGATCAGCGCTCTCTTCGGATCGAGCCCGCTTCCCCAGAGGGTCTTGTTCAGGTTGTCCGATCCGTCAAAGCCGAGCGCCTGATGCAGGGTCAGCGTAAAACCGTCTGATATGAAGTAAGAGACGATCAGAGTCAGGACGATGACTTCTACAGCCAGAAGTATTTTGTTAGAAGATCCTTTTTGCATTCTGATTAACGATCTGCGAGATTTTTCATTCCTTCGACCAGGAGTTTCGCAACAACAGATCCCGGGTCGACGATACCGACGGAAGCTTCCCCTCTGAAAGCGATCCTTCCGTGTTTACCGACCAGATTCTTGGCTGTTTCGACGCCCTCAGCGGCCGCTTCACATGCCTTGTTCAGGTCAGCCTTCAGATCGGTCATGTTTTCCAGTGCTCTGACTGCCGGCAGCATGCCGTCCAGGAAGGTCTTTTCGCCCTCCTTGGCCTGACCGATGTTCTGAACGCCTTCACCGATCCCCTGAAGGATGGTGTAGCAGTCGTTCTCGGCCAGTTCTTCCTTGCCGCGAAGCTTCTTTCCTGCATTCATGAATCCTGCGGAAAGCAGAGTCCCCATGGAAGAAGAAGCGACGCTGTTGAAGTACTTGCCTGCCTGGAACAGCAGTTTTCCGACGTCTTTTTCTTCGCTGTTTTTCACGAATTCGCTCGTCTTGGAGAAACCGTCGTTCATGACCAGACCAAGATCCGCATCACCTGCTACGGAATCCAGTTCTGTAAGATATTCGATATTGTTTTTGAAGATATCTGCCCATTCGGCAAATAATTCTGCTACTGTAAACATATTTTTTCCTTATTTTGCGAACTGTTTGAACATGATCGCATCTGCTTCCGCATCCAGATAATGTTTGATCTCATCATCCAGTTTCAGGACAGAGATAGAAAGGCCGGACATTTCCAGAGAAGTTGCATATTCTCCGACATAAGTCCTGTATGTCTTCAGTCCTCTGCCGGTCACGATCTCATTGACCTTGCGGTTGACCAGATACTGTTCCTCTAACGGAGTCGCACCGAGACCGTTGATCAGGACAGCGACCTCATCGTTCTCTTTCAGAGAAAGGTCATCCAGTACCGGTACCAGCATCTCTTCGACGATCTCGTCAGCCGGAAGCAGTTTGCCTCTTCTGATACCCTGTTCGCCATGGATACCCATACCGATCTCCATCTCGTCATCACCGATCGTGAAGCTTGGATGGCCGATGCGTGGGACAGTACAAGGAGTGAAGGCAACACCCATCGTAGCAGTCTGTCCTGCGACCTTTTCTGCCAGAGCCTTGACTTCGTCCAGGGTCTTCATTTCGTTTGCGGCAGCACCCGCGACCTTATAGACAAAGAAGATACCTGCGACACCTCTTCTGGTGTTCTTTTCACCTTCTTTGACTCTCGGACCGCTGGCCACATCTTCACCGGCGATGACCTGTTCGACACGGATGTCATCCATATCGGCTTCTTCCTTCGCCATCGTGAAGTTGAAGATATCACCGTTGTAGTTACCGTAGATATATAATACGCCGGCACCGTTGTCGATCTCTTTTGTGACAGTCAGCATCTCATCTGAGCTTGGAGACTGGAACACACCGCCGACAGAGCATCCGTCCAGCATGCCTTTTCCGACATAACCCAGGAAAAGTGGAAGATGTCCGCTTCCGCCACCGGTAGCGATCGCGACCTTGCCCGGCTTTTTATGCTTCGTTACGAGACATCTCAGATTACCTTCTGCAGGCATGATGTCTTCCGGATGTGCGGCATATAAGCCTTCGAGCATTTCATCGATAAAGTTTTCAGGATCATTTAGAAATTTCTTCATGTGATTTCCTTTCTTTGAAATATCAAGCGCACCTCGGTGCGCTTGATATCCTACATCATAGTTTGATTAAGCACCAAGGATCATCAAACCACCGGCAACCAAAGAGATCAGAGCGAGGACGCCCGTCGTCTTCAGCATGTTGTGGTATTTCTTCAGGTGCCAGTAAGTGAACATCTGTGCACAGAATGGCAAGAGACCCGGAACGATCGCGTCAAACAGTACTTCCTGCAGAGAGATGAAATCTGTAGCTTTCGGGATATTGACCAGACATCTTACAGATACGAAGTCAGCTGCGAATGCACCCATGACGAACAGACCGAGGATAGAGAAGAAGGTAACGATCTTCTGGTAAGCGCCGCTACCGAGGATCTGCTGAGCAGCCTGTGTACCGAAGTTGTAACCTAAGTTGTACATCAAACGACCTTCAGTCGTCCAAACAGTATAAGTGATAAGAGACAGAACGAACGGAGCCCAGACATAACCCTGCTGACCGAAGCCCATGAAGAAGGCATTCAGAAGCGGGTTGATGACAGCATAGTTCAGAGTATCGCCCATGCCGGCGAAAGGTCCCATAGTACCGACTTTGATGGAGTCGATCAGTTCGACAGGGATCAGTTCGTCTTCAGGAAGACCCTTCCTGATACCGATCGCTCTTTCTTCTTCCAGGGATACCAGGACGCCCGGAATGATACCGCCGAGCATGTTCTCGGTACAGAAGAAGTCAGTATGACGGGACAGACCGTCAGCGACGAGTTCAGGGTTGTTCGGATAGAGTTTCGGCAATACAGCAGACATCGTGTAAGCGACACCCATAGCCTGCAGACGTTCTACGTTATCGACATGGGTGATAGAGAGTCTCCATCTCGTCCATGCTCTGCGCAGATCAGCCTTGTCCAGGATACGGCCGCTCAGGTCAGCCTTCTTCGTCAATACGGAGAGGTCACCGAAGATACTGCCTTCGTCATCTTTCTTCGTGAAGATCATGTACAGCCATGCAAGTAAAGCACCTAAGAGCAGAGCTGCAACAGTTCCTAATCCGGAATACTTTGCAAAGAAGAAGCCGGCTGCGAAGAACGGCATCAGATTGCCCTTGCCGATGACGACGATCGTCATTGCAAAACCGACAGCAGGCATCAATCCGGCCATAAGGCTCAGGATATTGTCGATCCTAGGTGGAAGACCGTTCTGCAGGAAGCCTAAAGCTCCAATTCCCCAATAGAGGATAATGAACATCGGGAGGCCGAATGCTAATAAGTGAATAATGTTACCGTACAGGAAGATACCTCTGGTCAGACCCGGGATATCGCCTTTCTTACAGCAGTCTTCTTCATAGTGCGTGACAAAGAGCATCAATGTTCTGTTCAGGATGTGCAGGTTGGACAGAGTCAAAGCTGCGACAGAAGACAGAACCAGCGCCTGGTCAAAGGAAATACCCTGTGTGATGACCGCTGACGTTGCAATCGTGCCGGCTGCTGCCTTATCAACAGGAGCGGAGCCACCGACAGAAGTCAGAGCCAGATACAGAGGCTGAATAGTTGCACCGACGATGACACCAGTCTTGAGGTCGCCCAGGATCAGACCTGTTAAAGCAGAGATCATCTGAAGCGTCAGGAAGCTGTACGTTGCCGGTACATAGATCTCACTCTTCTCTAAGCAATACAGCAGAGCGATGAGAATGGCTTGAATTACTGACATAATTTCTCCTTTCGATTATTTGAAGTAGAAGATACTCACTATACGTGCAGATAAAACCTTTCGACGCCCCCCTTACCTGCTTCGATCGCTTTTTCTTCCAGTTCTTCTATAGTACAGGTGTCCTTGCATGCCAGGATTTCCAGAAGCATGCCGAGGTTCAGACCTGTTACTAACCGATAATTATATCTGCCGAACACTCTGACGCAGGTCGTACACGGGCTCGCCGCATACAGGTCGACCATAACAAAGTAATCCCCTTCGGGATCCAGGTCGACATAGTCCTGTACTTCCTGCATAAAATCATCGACGTTCTTTCCTTCTGTCATACAGAAGGTCTTGACATCATTGACCATACTTTCACCGCCGATCATCTTTGCGGTCTCCAGATAACTTTCAGCTAAGTGTGCGTGTGTTGCCAGAACCAGATGTGCCATGACTTACCTCTTTTCAAATTATGTTGATATGCTTTTACACCCTCATCATATTCATTTCAAAAAACAAAAACAATATTTTTTTGTTTATGAAAACAAGTAGAACATTTTTCATTTTAAACAGAATTTTAATTGTTTCTGTTCCTTTTAAACAAAACTTTTTATTAGTTATACCTAACATTTCTTTTGTTTTAATAAATATATTGATTTTAAGAAATATTAATCCTTTCTATCAAACCTTTGACCAATAAAAAAAGATCGGGTCTGCCCCGATCTGATCCGTTATCTTATGATCTGTTCCTTATCCCGTAATGACGATCTCGTTGATCTTGACGATATCCCGATACTCATCCGGGAAGGCATCTGTGATCATCACATCGAAATCCTCATATTTCGCATAGGTAAAACGGCTCTCCAGAAAGAACTTGTTGGAATCGACCATCAGGATATTCTTTCCGCTGTGCTGCATGACCAGTTCGTTGACCAGGATCTCATCGTCGTTGGTCGTACCGACGCCGTTCATGTTCAAAAGTCCGTCCGATCCGAACACTGCGACATTGAATCTCATCTTCTTGATCGCATCCAGTACAAACATTCCCAAAGTCCGGTTTCCGGAACGGGAATACTCTCCTCCCAGAAGTATGATCTGATGATCGGTCTCAGCTGCGAGCAGCACCAGTTCGACACAGTTGGTGACGATCGTGATGTTTTTCTTGACCTTCAGAAGTCTGCCCAGCTGCAGAGCTGTCGTACTCGGATCGATGAAGACCGTATCTCCGTCATTGATGTAGTTTAATGCGCTGCGGCAGAGTTCATCCTTGACTCTCTTGTTCTGATAGATCCTGGCAGAATACGGCAAGACGTTGTCTCCGCGCAGTTCCGCACCGCCATGGACCCTCACGATCCCGGCCCCGTGCTGTTCCAAAACATCGAGGTCCTTGCGGATCATCTCCGGAGAGACTCCGGTCAGTTCCGCAAGTTCTTTCGTCGTCGCTTTCGAATTCAGGATCAGGTATTCGCTGATCTCATTCAGTCTCTGTTGTGTGCTTCGTTTCATGATCTACCTTTATTATTACAGAACTTCGAAGACCGGCGCAACGATTTATTTCCCTAAATATCTCTGTCCAGGACCCTGGAAAGGAACTGTGCGGTCCTCTCATTTTTCGGATGGTCGAAGATCTGTTTCGGACTCCCTTCTTCCAGAATGATGCCTCGGTCCATGAACACGATGCGATCTGCCACGTCTCGCGCGAAATTCATCTCGTGGGTCACGATCACCATCGTCATATCTTCATTTGAAAGTTCCCGTATGACATTCAATACTTCTCCGACCATCTCCGGATCCAATGCGGAAGTCGGTTCATCGAAAAGGAGGATCTCCGGATCCATACAGAGAGCTCTGGCGATCGCCACTCTCTGTTTCTGTCCTCCGGAAAGCGTGGAAGGATAGGCATTCCTGAATCCTGCCATCCCGACCTTTTCCAGCTGTATCAAGGCAATCTCCTCCGCTTCCTTCCTGTCTCTTTTCAGGACCTTTCGCTGTGCGACCGTACAGTTCTCCAGCACGTTCCTGTTTTCAAACAGATTGAACTGCTGGAACACCATACCGACTCTGCGCCGATAGGCATTCACGTCAGTCAACTCACTGAGATCCTGATCCAGGACGCGGATCGTTCCTCCATCGACCTCTTCCAGAAGGTTGATGCATCTCAGGAGAGTCGATTTTCCTGAACCGCTCGCTCCGATCAGACAGACTGTTTCTCCTTTCTCCACGGTAAAGGAGATGTCGTCCAATACGTTCAGTGCACCGAATCCCTTTCTGACATTGCGGATCTCGATCATGCTCATGAGTCTTCCCCTCCTTTACTCGCAAGAGAGATGGAACTGAACGTGGTATCCGACTGCGGGATCGACGTCCTGGTGTGATTCATCTTCCGTTCGATCCATCCCAGGACGATACTGGAAGTTCCCGTCAGAAACAGATAGATCATCGCCGTCACGAAATAGGTCTCGGTAAAACGGTAGGTCGTTCCTGCGATGGAGTTCGACTGAAACATCAGTTCCGTGATCGATATGATCATCAGGACCGAAGAGTCCTTGATGTTGACGATCAGCTCGTTTCCGATGGCCGGGAACGCATTGCGGATCGCCTGAGGCAGGATCACGCTTTCCATCGTCTGAAAGGAAGACATCCCCAAAGACCTGGCCGCTTCGTTCTGTCCTTTGTCGATCGCCTGTATCCCCGAACGAACGATCTCGGCCATATAGGCACCGGTATTGATGGAGATCACGAATATCGCCGCAGTCATCTTGTCCCAGCGGACGATATTGGAATAGACCAGATAGTAAATGAAGACCGCCTGTACCATCATCGGTGTTCCCCGGAAGACTTCGATATAGATCCGAAGCAGGATATCCAGGATCTTTTTCATCCGTCTCTTTCCCCTGGATGCGGTCCTGTCCGGGCGGATCGCACGGATCCCGCCCACAATCAGGCCGATCAGAAGACCGAAGAGAGTTCCCGAAAACGCCACCAGCAGTGTCGTCCGTATCCCCAGAAGGAAACTGGGAAGATAGCAGACCAGGATCTCCAGACACTTCTGAAACGACATCTTATTCTCCGACAGCCGGCTGCCTGCCTACCGCAGCCTCCATGATCGAAAGCCGTTCCGCATCCGAGATCTCATTCAAGGCTCCCTGTATGGCTTCCAGCAGTTCCGTGTTTTCCTTCGCAACGGCGATCGAAACGGAAGTATCGACGATAAATCCCTTTCCTTCCTCGAAAGTAACGATCGTCAGATCCGGATTGGCGGATACCACACCGTTGGCTACCGGAAGT
Source organism: uncultured Erysipelotrichaceae bacterium (assembly GCA_902803785.1). Lineage (GTDB taxonomy): Bacteria > Bacillota_I > Bacilli_A > Erysipelotrichales > Erysipelotrichaceae > Colivicinus. The sequence continues at coordinate 1,694 of CADCRE010000034.1, read as the reverse complement.
TCTGCGGTGATCGCATCCGCTTCTCCTGCCTGCAGGGAAAGCACCATGCGCGGATAGGTGGACAGCGGGACCATATGTACGACACCTTCGATCTGATCGATGACTTCATCATAGGTCGTATTGGACTGACCCAATACCTTATAACCTTTCAGTTCCTGAATATCGCTGATCCCGGTAAGGACGGAATCCTTCCGGACGATGATGACCATATCGGATTCATAGTAAGGTGTGGTAAAGTTCACTTCCTCTGCCCGATCCGGCGTCTCAGTCATGCCTGCGATGATACAGTCGATCGCTCCCGCATTCAGCGACGGGATCAGGGAATCCCAGTCAGTCTTGACGATCTCCACTTCCATGCCCAGCTTTTCCGCGATCATCGAAGCGATCACGACATCGTAACCGTCCGCGTAGTCTACAGAAGAGATCGCGACAGCCGTATCGGAATCCTCGACCTGTGTCCAGTTGAACGGAGCATAGTCACATTCCATTCCGACCCTCAATACATCTGCGGATGCATCCTGATCCGATCCCGCACATCCGGCAATACAAAAACACAACAGTAAAACAGTAATGATCTTTCTCATCTTTTTTCTCCCTTTCAATAAAAAATCGTATGCACACTATCACATACGAAATTCATCGAAAGTAATAGCGCCTCTTCTTGCGAAGGAGTGCCGCAGGTATTCCCTGCGACCCCATATTCCGGGAACGCCTTCCCGAACTATTCGGCGATGATTACCTTTCCTGCAGTTCTCGGCCCGCCGGCTCCCTGCAGTACTCATCCGCATCGCTACCTCTATACACAGATCTTTTATTGACTTTGATTGTAATGAAAAGGAGATATATTGTCAACAGTTTTCAGAAAATTAATGTTTTTGTTTCAAACGATACAGAAAGTTTTTCAGAAGTATATGCCTTTATCCTATATGTTATAGTAATAGAGATGAAATATCTCAGCCTGGACTTAGGAAGCGTGACCTGCGGCATCGCCCGGTCAGAGACCGGACGTCTGGCACAGCCGGTCAAGACATTGCGCTTCCACCCTGACGACTACGATGAAGCCATCGACAAGATCCTGGCTCTTTTTGAAGAAGAAAAGCCCGACCTGGTGGTCATGGGCTATCCTTTACTGGAAAATGACGATGAAGGCCCCCGCGCAAAACTGTCCCGGGAGATCGCCGAGATCCTGGAACAGGAGTCCGGGATCAGAGTCGTCCTTCAGGACGAACGCAATACCACAAAGGATTCCGAAACATTCCTGATCGCGGCCAACGTATCGCGCAAGAAACGCAAGAAGGTCATCGACCAGCAGGCCGCTGTCCGTATCCTGCAGTACTATCTGGACAAGAACCGCTGATCACTTCCAACGGATCGAATCGAGGACTTCCTTCAATGCTGTACTGTTCTCTTCCCGGAGGGCTTCCCGGGTATACCAGTGCAGATAGTAGAGGGTCCTTTTCATTTTGAAGATGTAGGTACATCCGAACATCTTCGTATCCCTGGCGGTATAGGTATAAGGGATCTCTGCGGCTTCGACAGGACCGATATCCTTCAATGAATTCGTTTCTGAATGATATCCATACGGCTTCATCATGCGACGGATATCGTTCTCCGTTCCCTTCATGATATCTTTCAGAGACAGGACGGCTGCGGAAAAGAAGTTGATCTCCTTACATCCGGCAGTCATGGCGATG
>CADCRE010000033.1 GCA_902803785.1 uncultured Erysipelotrichaceae bacterium | reverse complement strand
GGGAGATATGTTCCTGATCCCGGAATATGTCTACCATACATTTGAATACCATGAGGATACGGTCCTGGTCGGCATGTATGACAAAGGTGTCGAACTGGACGAAAATACCAAGGATATATGGAGCTGGCAGTAAAGAAGAACATTGTTGAAAAGACGAACCGAAAAAAATATTATCTGATCTATTCAGGTATATTTTTATTCTGTGCTTCTTTGATGGTACTGTATCTTTACCTGCACGGTAAAAGCAATATCAATTCGACCAGTGACGGGATGAATCAGCACTTTCGTGCCCTGATCTACTATTCCCGTTATCTGAAAGAGATCTTTAAGACCCTGTTTACGGAACACCGTCTAGTCCTGCCTCTGTGGGACATGTCGATCGGTGAAGGTGCTGATATCATCACTACCCTGCATTCCGATGCGGTCGGAGATCCTCTGACCTTTCTGTCGGTTCTGATCCTGGGAAAGTATTTACCGCTGTATTACGTATTCAACGTCCTGATCCGGATGTATCTTGCGGGGATCTTCTTTTCGAAGTTCTGTTTCTATACGGGCAGGGAGAATGAGACGGGCGTACTGGCCGGGGCTTTGACCTATGTCTTTGGATTCTGGGCGTTGCATGCCTTTACGATCCATATCTATTTCACGACACCTCTGATGTATCTGCCTCTGCTTCTTCTGGGGATCGAGAAGATCCTGAAGGAAAGAAGACCGCAGACCTTCATTCTGGCTGTCTTTCTCTCTTCGATCAGCTGGCTTTATTTCTTCTACATGGAAGCGCTGGCGACAGCCATCTACGGCATCTTCAGAGTATTCTTCCTCTATAAAAAGGAGATCGGAAAGGCCGTCATCGAACTGATCAGGATCCTGTTATTTGCGATCCTCGGTATCCTGATGGCGGGAGTGGTCCTGCTTCCGATGGTCCATGCCTACATGGGTGACAGCCGCATGGGTATCGCTACCTATGTACCGGCCTTATATCCGCGTTTCTTCTATGAGAGGCTGTTTACGGTCTTCGTCTCCAACGATTCCGGTTATGATCTCTTTCTCGGCTTTACATCCGCAACTCTGCTTGGTGTCGTGGTCCTGCTTCGAAACGCCAGGAGATATCCATTAGTCCTTATACTGAATCTCATCTGTCTTCTGTCGGTACTTGTCCCGTTCCTGGGAAAGGCCTGGAACGGTTTTTCCTATGTCTCTCAGCGCTGGTCTTTTGTGATCGCCATGCCGATCGCCTATGATCTTGTGCTGGCCTGGGACGAGTTCCGGGATCATAAGAAACTGCTTCTGTTCTCCTTACCGCTACTGACAGCAATGGCTTTCTTTTCAGCTTGGGCGAGAAACGAAAGAGTCATCGTTCCGATGCTGATCTGCTATGTGTTCTGTCTGATCGCCATCGCAGATGAAAGATATCTGAAAGAGAAAGTCAGACAGGTTTTGCTGATATCGTTGATCACATTCAATGTTTTGTATATCTTTGAATACAACCTTTCCGAACGGGGAGGAGATGTGCTGAGCGATCTGATGAGTATTGAAGAAGTCAAGGTATTCACGGAATCTTCCGAAGCTTATCTGATGAAAGGATATACGGAAGACGAAGAAGGATTCTTCCGCTATTCCGGAAATTATCTCACCAATAACGCCTCCATCCTTTACGATGTGCATTCCACCAACTTCTATTGGAGTATCACCAATCCTTACGACCAGATCTTCCGCATGGACCTCGGTCTGCGTGACAGACTTTCCTGGCAGCTGATCGGTTACGATGACCGCTCGGGTCTTGAGACTCTGGCCAACGTGAGGTACTACATCCTGCGCAAGGGATATTACGGAGTCGTTCCTTACGGTTTTGAACTTGTGAACAGTTCTGACAGTTATGAGATCTATGAAAACAGGTATGCGCTTCCGTTCGGATATACATATAAAGAGTCGATCTCTCAGGAAGAATTCGACGGTCTCGATCCGTTGCAGAAGGAAGAAGCAATGCTGCAGAAGGTCGTCCTGAGCGAAGGAAACAGTCAGGGATATCGATCACATCTGACAGAGAAGGAATATGATGTAAAGGCCGAAGAAGGCATCGTTCTGGATGGAAAGACGATCACGGTGAAGGAGAAAGACGCGAAGGTCCGTTTGAATTTTGATGGAGAGTCAGGTCAGGAGACTTATCTTCTGATCGAAGGACTTCGTTTTGAAGATACAGAGCACGTGATCGAAGACGATCATACTTCTTCCACAATCCATGTGGAATCCGATAACGGTACTTCTCTGTCTTTCAATTTCATGCCTTCGGAATTCCGTTACTATTTCGGAAAGACAGACTATGTCTGTTACCTGGGCAACGATGAGATCAGAGATGCTTCGCTTTCATTCTCCCTGGTCGGTACCTATACCTATGACGGGATCACGGTCGTAAACGGATCTGTGGAAGATTACGAGAAAGAGGTCGACGCGCTGAAAGAGGCGTATCTGGAGAACGTTTCCTTT